>NZ_JBIVXW010000014.1:0-149904 GCF_044769405.1 Streptomyces sp. NPDC090442 | reverse complement strand
GGAGTTGACTGGTACTAATAGGCCGAGGGCTTGTCCTCAGTTGCTCGCGTCCACTGTGTTGGTTCTGAAGCCACGAACAGACCAACGGTTGTTCTTAGTTTCATAGTGTTTCGGTGGTTATAGCGTTAGGGAAACGCCCGGTTACATTTCGAACCCGGAAGCTAAGCCTTTCAGCGCCGATGGTACTGCAGGGGGGACCCTGTGGGAGAGTAGGACGCCGCCGAACTCCTTTTATGGCTCCGGTTCTTGAACCTTCTGGTTCAGGAACCGGAGCCTTTTTTGCTTTGTGGTTGTGGTTGGAGCCTCGTTCCCGGGTTTGGGGGCGGGGCTCTTTTTGCGTTGTAGGGGTGCGTGTTGGCTTGTGGTGTAGGGGAGATGGCGCTGGTGTGGCCGGATTTCTGCCGTGTGTGCGGGTGAGGCAGGCGGGCTGTTGGGGGCCGTGGAGGGCTGCATGTATCCCGTGTGTGGAGGGAAGGGTGCGCGAAGGCGACGCGGTTGATCGTGGGGTGCTGAGCATGAGGCCGAGGGTGCGGTGGAGGAGACCGTCTGGCTTGCTCGTGGCGTGGGTGGGACAGCGGATGGGGGCGGGCCCGTGCCGTTTTGTGTGGGGAGGTGGTTAGAGGCGGCCGGCGGACTTGAGGGAGAGGTAGGCGTCGGCGAGGTGGGGGGCCAGGTGGTCCGGGGTGGAGTCGAGGACCGTGATGCCGTGGTGGCGGAGGCGGTCGGCGGTGCGACGGCGGGCGGCGCGGGTCTGTTCCGCGGCGGCGGCCGCGTAGACGGCCTGCGGGGTGTGGCGGCCGGCGGCCATCTCTTCGATACGGGGATCGGCGACGGCGGTGACGACGAGTTCGTTGCGTTGGGTGAGGGAGGGGAGGACCGGGAGGAGGGCCTCTTCCATGGGGGCCGGGTCGAGGCCGGTGAAGAGGACGATCAGAGAGCGGCGGGTGGCGTGGCGGTGGATGGTTGCGGCCAGGCCGCGGGCGTCCGCTTCGACGAGTTCCGGTTCCAGCGGCGCGAGGGCGTCGGTGAGGGCCGGCAGGAGGTCGCGGGCGGTGCGGCCCTGTACGGAGGCGCGTACCCGGCGGTCGTAGGCGAGGAGGTCGACGCGGTCGCCGGCGCGGGCGGCGAGGGCGGCGAGGAGCAGGGCGGCGTCCATGGAGGCGTCGAGGCGGGGTATGTCGCCGACGCGGCCGGCGGAGGTACGGCCGGTTTCCAGAACGAGGAGGATGCGCCGATCACGTTCGGGGCGCCAGGTGCGGACCGCGACGGTCTGCCGGCGGGCGGTGGCGCGCCAGTCGATGGAGCGGGTGTCGTCGCCGGGGGTGTAGTCGCGGAGGCTGTCGAATTCGGTGCCCTCACCGCGCGTCAGGATGCTGGTGCGGCCGTCGAGTTCGCGGAGTCGGGCCAGTTTGGCGGGGAGGTGCTTGCGGCTGGTGAACGGGGGCAGGACGCGCAGGGTCCAGGGGACGTGGTGGCTTCCTTGGCGGGCGGCCAGGCCGAGGGGGCCGTAGGAGCGGACCGTGACGCGGACGGCATGGTGATCGCCGCGGCGGGTGGGGTGGAGCGTGGTGGTCAGGCGGCGTCGTTCGCCTGCGGGGACGCGGAGGGCGTGGCGGGACGCGGGGACGTCGTCGCCGGGGCGGAAGGAACTCGGGGGCCACGCGTCGCGGAGCTCGGCACGTAGCGGGCGTCGGCCTGGGTTGGTGAGGGTGAGGTGGATGTGGGCTTCGCCTGTTAGTCGAACGCTTGTGTCACCGGTTCGGGTGAAATGGAGCTTTCGCACTGGCGCGGCGAGGGCCAGATCGCACACGATTGCTATCAGCAAGGCGAGTTGGACGATGAGGATCCCGAGCCAGCCGGGGAGCGCGAAGCCCACGACGAGGGCTCCGAGTGCGGAGAGGAGAGCGGTACGTCCGGTGAGGGCCATGGGTTGCCTCAGCGGGGCACGGGGAGATGAGCGAGCACGGCGTTGATCACGGAGTCAGCGGTGACTCCTTCCATCTCGGCCTCGGGCCGGAGGTGGATGCGGTGCCGGAGGGTGGGGAGAGCCAGGGCCTTGACGTCGTCTGGCGTGACGTAGTCGCGGCCGGTGAGCCAGGCCCAGGCGCGTGAAGTGGAGAGCAGGGCGGTGGCTCCTCGGGGGGAGACGCCGAGAGACAGCGAGGGGGATTCGCGCGTGGCACGACAGATATCGACGATGTAGCCGGTGACTTCGGGGGAGACGGCCGTCTTGGCGACGGCGTCGCGAGCTGCTTCGAGGTCGGCGGCGGAGGCGACGGGGCGGAGTCCTGCGGCGTTCAGATCGCGTGGGCTGAAGCCGGCCGCGTGCCGGGTGAGGATGTCTATCTCGTCCTGACGGGCGGGCAGCGACATCGTGAGCTTCAGCAGGAAGCGGTCGAGCTGGGCCTCGGGCAGGGGGTAAGTGCCCTCGTACTCCGTGGGGTTCTGGGTTGCGGCGACGAGGAACGGCTCGGGAAGCGGGCGAGGCGTGCCGTCGACGGTCACCTGGCGCTCTTCCATCGCTTCGAGCAGGGACGCCTGGGTCTTGGGGGGCGTGCGGTTGATCTCGTCGGCGAGCAGGAGGTTGGTGAAGACCGGGCCGGGCTGGAAGGAGAACTCGGCGTTGCGGGTGTCGTAGACCAGCGAACCCGTGACATCACTGGGCATCAGATCGGGGGTGAACTGTACGCGCTTGGTGTCGAGTTCGAGGGCCGTCGACAGGGCGCGGACGAGCAGGGTCTTGGCGACGCCGGGGACACCTTCGAGGAGTACGTGACCGCGGCAGAGCAGCGCGACGACCAGGCCGGTGACGGCGGGGTCCTGGCCTACGACGGCCTTGGCTATCTCGGTGCGCAGTTCCTCAAGGGAGGCTCGGGCGCTGTCAGCGGTCGGGGTGCTCACGAGGTGCGTGCCTCTCTTGGGAAACGATCGAGCTTTCGAGTGTGTCGAGTTGGTCGGCCAGGTGTACCAGGGCCTTGTCGTCCGCCGGGGCGGGGCCGAACAGCAGGGTCTGGAGGTCGGCCGTGGCCAGGGGGGCGGTGCCCAACTGGGTGCGGACGGCGGGGAGGAGGACGTCGGAGGTGTGGGCGTGCGCGGCGGGCACGCCGATCAGGGGGGCGAGCCGGGTACGGGTCGCCGAGCGCAGGACGGCCGAGGCCCGGTCACGGGCGTGGGCCTGTTCGTAGAGGCGGGCGTGGCCCTCGGTGGTTTCGGCGGCCGGGACGGTGACCGGGAGGCGTTCGGGCACCAGGGGGCCGAGCCGGCGGGCGCGCCACAGGGCCGCGCAGAGGGCGGCGAGGGCGAGTTGGAGGAGGGCCCAGCGCCAACCGGCGGGGATGAGGCCGAGGAGACCGGGCTTGTCGTCCGGGGCAGTGGAGGACGGGTCGCTGACGGAGGGGAGGTACCAGACCACATGTGCGTGCGTACCGAGGAGTTGAAGGGCCAGCGAGGCGTTGCCGCGCTCGGCGAGGTGCTGGTTGTAGAGGAAGTCGGCGGAGCCGAGGAGGACCGTGTCGCGGTTGCCGTCGGGCGCGGGGAGGCGCAGCAGGGCGGAGTAACCGCTCGCGTCGTAGCAGCGGTCGACCGAGGGGGCGGAGGTGGCGTAGCGGAGGCCGCCGAGGAGCACGTCGCCCGCGCTGCGGGCCGCGGGCAGCGAACAGCCGGGCTGGCGCGACGCGTTGCCGATCTGCGGTTCGACGTGGACGGTCGGCGCGAGGACCTGGAGGGAGGCGGCGCCGGGGGCGAGCAGGACGGTGCGGCCGGGCGCGCGGTCGGACGCCGTGGAGAGGCCGGTCAGCTGGCCGTCGGTCAGGACGTCGGGGGCGGCGATGAGCAGGGTGCTGTCCGGGCCGGCCGCGGCGGCGGCCTCCTCGGAGGTGGTCACGACCTGGGTGGTGACGCCGTGGGCGGACAGGAGTTGGGCGAGGGCCCGGCTGCCGGTCGGGTCCGCGGAGCGGGGGTCGAGCCGGCCGTGCTGTTCGCCGGACCGCAGGGCGGCGAGGACGATTCCGCCGATGACGAGCAGCAGCAGGCCCAGCAGGACGCCCCGGGAGCGGGTCCACAGGCGGTGCGCGGTGTGGCCGGGAGTCGTGGCGGCGGTGGTGGCTGTGGTCATCCGCGGCTCCCGGTCGGGGCGGCGGTCAGGTGGGGCTTGGCGCGCTGGAGCTCGCTGTCGAGGTCGGCCAGGAGGGCATGGGCCCGTTCCGTGCCGGGGCGGCCGCCGTATGCGACGTCGTCGAAGGTGCGGGCCGCCGTGCGCAGTTGCCCGGCGTACGCGGGGAGGACGAGGCCGGCCTCGGTGGCCGCCTCGTCGGCGGTGCGGCCCGGGCCGGGGGTGAGCAGGGCGCGTTCCTCCAGGGCGAGGACGAGGGCGCGCATCCGCTCCTGGACGGCCTCGTTCCAGTGGCCCTCGGCCGCGTGCCGGTCGGCGTTCGCGCGGTGTTGGACGGCGGTCCGAGGCGCATCGGAGAAGAGGGCGCCGCGCGTGGTCGGCGTGCGGCGCACCGTGCCGAGCCGCAGCCGGAGGGCGACGACCAGCAGCAGGACGAACGCGGCGAGCGCGATGAGTCCGACCCAGCCGCCCGGAGTGGCGCCGGCGGCGGAGTTGAAGAGCTCGCCGACGTGGTCCCAGAGCCAATTCAGGGCGCGCTGGAGCAGGTTGGGGTCATGCTGGTGGTACCGGGGATCGGACAGCTCGCGTTCCGCCGCCTCACGGGCGGGGACGCGAGAGATCCGTACCGGTGTGTCGTCGTCGGAGAGCGCGGTGAGGCGCACGAGCGCGGCGATCTTCCCCCCTGTGGTCACCGCATCAGCTTCCCGGTGCGGCGTCGGTCGGGCGTGGGCCGGGGATGTCGGTGGACGGCTCCGCGGGTGCCGACGGAGCGTCGGGCGCCTTGTCGGCGGCGGGTTCGGGCGGGTTCGGTGCCGCGTTCTCGCCCTCGGAGGGGTGAGTCTTCGTCAGTTGAACGTTCGCCGGTTGAGTGGCCGTTGGCTGAGGCTCCGTCGGGTGCGCCAGGGCTGTCGTCACCTGCTCGGACGGGGCGTCAGCGGTCCGTTCCGTGACGGCGGTTGCGCCCGGTGTGACGTCGGGGGCGGTCCGAGGGGCCGGGGTGGTGCCGGTGGCCTGCGGTGCGGCGGGGGCCTCGGCTCCGTAGCCGGGGAGGCCGGCGGCGCGGGCGAGTTCGAGGTCGAGCGCTTCGCGGCGGATGCGCTGGTCGACGTAGAGGAGGGCGGTGACGCCGGCGCTGATCGGGAGCGCGACCGTCGAGCTGATGACCGCGCCGATGCCCATCGTGATCAGGAACGACCAACCGGTGGAGCCGCTGGCGCCGTTGGCCCAGTCCATCAGGCTCTCACCGTCTATCAGGAAGGCGATGAGGGTGGCCGGGATCTGGACGATGAACTCGACCATGACGATCAGCAGGTAGGCCAGGAGCTGGATGCCCAGCACCCGCCACCAGGCGCCCCGGACCAGCTTGGCGGAGCGGCGCAGGGAGGCGAAGACGCCCTGCTTCTCCAGCATCAGGGCCGGGGAGGCCAGGCTGTAGCGTACCCACAACCAGACGCTCACACAGGCGGCGGCGAACAGGCCGAGCAGGGTGAGCAGCAGGCCGATGGCGAGCGGGCCGGAGGCGGAGACGAGGAGGCCCGGGGCGAGACCGGCCGCGAACGCGGCGGTGACGAGCAGCGAGAGCAGGAGCACCAGGCCGAGCAGTCGCGGGAGTTGGGAACGGGCGTCGCGCCACGCTTCCTTGGCGGTGACCGACCGGCCCAGCACCGACCGGCTGACGATCATGGTCAGCATGCCGGTGGCGACGATCGTCGCGAGCAGTCCGATGACCGAGCTGATGGCGGAGCCGGCGAGGGAGTCGCTCATGTCGCTCATGACCTGGCGCAGCGGCGGTCCGGAGCCCTCGTCGAGGGCGGCGCGGGGATTGGGGCCGGGGAACCACAGGCCCGAGACGAGCGTGACGGCGGTCTGCGAGATCACCGCGACGATCAGCGAGATGCCCAGCACGGTGCGCCAGTGGGCGCGCATGGTGGCCACCGCGCCGTCGAGGATCTCGCCGACGCCCAGCGGGCGCAGCGGGATGACGCCCGGCTTGGCGGCGGGTGGCGTTGCCGCCCAGCCTCCGCCCCGGCCGGGGGTGCCGCCGGGGCCCGGCGGGGTGGTCCAACCACCCCGGGGCTGGCCGGACGACGCGCGGGTGCGGTCACCGGTGCCGCGGCCGCTCTGGCCGGGGATGCCGGCCGGGGCCGTCCACTGCCCGGGGGGCGGCTGGTTGCTGGACCAGTTCGGTGGGGCCGCCTGCTCGGGCGCGCCGGGGCGGTCTTCCGGAGCGGCTGGCTGGGTGGGCTGCTCCGAGGCGCCGCGGTCCGGCTGGTCGGAAGGGGAGGATCCGGGCGAGGCCCAGCCCGGAGAGTTGTTCATCGTCGCTCCTTCTTGCTGCCCGTCCGCCGGGGCGGCGGCCGGGGTCCGGGGTCCGCGGTGTCAGTCATCGTGTCATGGCCGATGGCGCTCTGTACCCGTGCCCTTCGAGGAAGACGACCTTCTGTTGGGCGGGTGGTCGGCGGCAGACTGAGGCCATGGCTGATCAGCACGAAGCACCGGAGGCGGGCGGTGGGTCGCTCGCGATCCCGTCGTTGCGCTGGGCGGAACCACCCGAGGGCCCGGCCGTGGTCCTTCTCGACCAGACGCGGCTGCCGGCAGAGGAGGTCGAACTGGTCTGCGCGGACGTCCCGACGCTGGTGCGGGCGATCCGGACGCTGGCCGTGCGCGGGGCGCCGCTGCTGGGCATCGCGGGCGCGTACGGCGTTGCGCTGGCCGCGGCGCGGGGGCTCGACGTCGAGGAGGCCGCGGAGGCGCTGGCGCACGCCCGACCGACCGCGGTCAACCTCGGTTACGGCGTCCGGCGGGCGGCCGCGGCGTACCGGCGGTCGGTGGCCGGCGGCGCCGGCCCAAAGGAGGCGGCGGGGGCCGCGCTGGCCGAGGCGCGGGCCGTCCACGAGGAGGACCGGGCGGCCAGCGCGCGCATGGCGGAGCACGGCCTGGCGCTGCTGGGCGGGCTGCTGCCGCGCGGCGGGCACCGGATTCTCACGCACTGCAACACGGGAGCCCTGGTCTCCGGGGGAGAGGGGACCGCCCTGGCGGTGGCGTTGGCGGCGCACCGGGCGGGCGAGCTGCGGCGGTTGTGGGTGGACGAGACCCGGCCGCTGCTGCAAGGGGCACGGCTTACCGCCTACGAGGCGGCGCGTGCCGGGATGGCGTACACGGTGCTGGCGGACGGCGCGGCGGGTTCGCTGTTCGCCGCCGGCGAGGTGGACGCGGTGCTCATCGGCGCCGACCGGATCGCGGCGGACGGCGCGGTGGCCAACAAGGTCGGGAGCTATCCCCTGGCCGTGCTCGCCCGCCACCACGGCGTCCCGTTCGTGGTGGTGGCACCGACCAGCACGGTGGATCTGGAGACGAAGGAGGGGAGCGCCATAGAGGTGGAGCAGCGGCCGGGCGGCGAGGTGACGGAGTTCTCCCTGCCGCACCTGCGAGGTGCCGGAGGGGAGGCCGGCGGCGGGGTGCCGGTGGCGCCGTTGGGCGCGCCGGCCTACAACCCGGCCTTCGACGTCACGCCCGCGGAGCTGGTGACGGCGATCGTCACGGAGGCCGGGGTGGTGTCGCCGGTGACCGGCGAGCGTCTGGCGGACGTGTGTTCCGCCTCACGATGGAGAACGTCACGATCAGGTAATGGGATGATGGCCGAATGAAGGGACGCGTCCTGGTCGTCGACGACGACACCGCACTGGCAGAGATGCTCGGCATCGTGTTGCGCGGCGAGGGCTTTGAACCGTCGTTCGTGTCGGACGGCGACAAGGCGCTTGCTGCGTTCCGCGAGACCAAGCCCGATCTTGTGCTGCTCGACTTGATGTTGCCCGGGCGGGACGGCATCGAGGTGTGCCGGCTGATCCGGGCCGAGTCGGGCGTACCGATCGTCATGCTGACCGCCAAGAGCGACACGGTGGACGTGGTGGTCGGCCTCGAATCAGGTGCGGACGACTACGTCGTCAAACCGTTCAAGCCCAAGGAGCTGGTGGCCCGGATCCGGGCGCGGCTGCGGCGCTCGGAGGAGCCGGCGCCCGAGCAACTGGCCATCGGCGACCTCGTCATCGATGTGGCGGGGCACTCCGTGAAGCGGGACGGGCAGTCGATCGCGCTGACCCCGTTGGAGTTCGATCTGCTGGTGGCGCTGGCGCGCAAGCCGTGGCAGGTGTTCACCCGCGAGGTGCTGTTGGAGCAGGTCTGGGGCTATCGGCACGCCGCGGACACCCGGCTGGTCAACGTCCATGTGCAGCGGCTGCGTTCGAAGGTCGAGCGGGATCCGGAGCGGCCGGAGATCGTGGTGACCGTGCGCGGCGTCGGCTACAAGGCCGGGCCCAGCTGAGATGACCCGGGACGGTTCGGCCCCCGAGGGACAACGGGGTCGCACCGTCGCTCCTGCGGGTGAAATGTCCTTTTCGGATCGGTTGGCGGCACGGTTGCTGCGTGGTGGGCAACTGCTGCCCGACGGTGCGGTGAGCGGGCCGGTCCACCCCCTGCTGCGGCTCTTCAGCCGCTGGGTGCGCCGCCCGCTGCTGCCCGCGCTGCGACTGTGGCGGCGCAACATCCAACTCCGGGTGGTCGCCACCACGTTGCTGATGTCGCTGGCCGTGGTGCTGCTACTCGGCGTCGTGGTCGTCGGCCAGGTCCGCAACGGCCTGCTGACCGCCAAGGCGCAGGCCGCCCAGAGCCAGGCCGTCGGCGGCTTCGAGGTCGCCCGGAAGCTCGCCGACGGCGGCGACGACAACCACACCGACGACAGCAACCGCACCGCCAGCCGCGGCTCCCAGGACTCCGCGACCTGGCTGACCAGCCTCGTCGAGCAACTCGCCAGCGGCGGCCAGGGCGTGTTCTCGGTCGTCGCGCTCAGTTCCGACTCCGACGAGCCGTTCGGCGACGCCACGCCCGGCACCCGCGGACCGCGCGCCTCCGGGGACGTCGACCCCGAGCGCAGCGTCCCGCCGGACCTGCGGCGGAAGTTGGACAGCAAGTCAGGGACGTTCCGCCAGTACACCCAGATCCGGCGCAGCGGATCCCACGACGGCATGCCGGCGCTGATCATCGGCAAGCGGCTCAACGACATCAACGGCAACCAGTACCAGCTCTACTACCTCTTCCCGTTCAACCAGGAAGAGGAGTCCCTGAAGCTGGTCACCGGCACGCTGGCGACCGCCGGGGTGTTCGTGGTGATCCTGCTCGGCGCGATCGCCTGGCTGGTGGTCCGTCAGGTCGTCACGCCGGTGCGGATGGCCGCGGGGATCTCCGAGCGGCTGGCCGCCGGCCTCCTCCAGGAGCGGATGAAGGTCACCGGCGAGGACGACATCGCCCGGCTCGGCGAGTCCTTCAACAAGATGGCGCAGAACCTCCAACTCAAGATCCAGCAGTTGGAGGAACTGTCCCGGATGCAGCGGCGGTTCGTCTCCGACGTCTCGCACGAACTGCGCACCCCGCTGACCACCGTGCGGATGGCCGCCGACGTCATCCACGAGGTGCGGGACGAGTTCGACCCGGCCACCGCGCGCTCCGCGGAGCTGCTGCGCGGCCAGCTCGACCGCTTCGAGTCGCTGCTCGCCGAACTGCTGGAGATCAGCCGGTTCGACGCCGGCGCGGCGGCCTTGGAGGCCGAGCCGGTCGACCTGCGCGACGTGGTCCACCGCGTCATCGAGGGCGCCGAACCGCTCGCCGAGCGCACGGGCACCCGCATCGTCGTGCGCGGCGCCGAGCACCCCGTCATGGCCGAGGCCGATCCGCGCCGGGTGGAGCGGATCCTGCGCAACCTCGTCGTCAACGCCGTCGAGCACGGCGAGGGCCGCGACGTCGTGGTCCGGCTGGCGTCCGCGGGCGGCCGCAGCGACGGCGCGGTGGCCGTCGCGGTCCGGGACTACGGCGTCGGCCTCAAGCCCGGCGAGGCGACCAGGGTCTTCAACCGCTTCTGGCGCGCGGACCCGGCCCGGGCCCGGACGACCGGCGGCACCGGGCTCGGCCTCTCCATCGCCATCGAGGACGCCCGGCTGCACGGCGGTTGGCTCCAGGCGTGGGGCGAGCCGGGCGGCGGCTCCCAGTTCCGGCTGACGCTGCCCCGTACGGCCGGCGAGACGCTGCGCGGCTCCCCGATACCCCTGGAGCCGGAGGACTCCCGGCGCCACCGCGGCCTGGACGAGAACGGGCGGCCCCGTGTGGGCCGCAAGCCCGCCACCGTCCCGGCCCAGCCGCGCCCCGGCACGCCGCACGCCCCGGCCCGGCCGGCATCGGCCCCGGCCGCGATGCCCCCCGGCGGCTCCCGCGCGCTGCCCCCGCAAGGGACCGCGCCGATGGCCGAGGACGCGCGCGCCGACGACGCGACCCCCGACGACGCGACACCCAACGCCGCGCCGGGCGAGGATGTTTCGGACAAGGGTGCGGGGCGGCGCGGCGGTCCGGCCGCGGACCGCACCGAGCAGGAAACCGTAGGCGATGTGGAGCGGGAAGGCGGGCGGCGTGGGCGCTGAGCACGAAGAGACGCGCACCGCGAGGCTCCGGGGGTGGATACCACGGCGCGCCGGCACCGCGAGCCCGGGGCGGATGGGCAAGAAGGCCGTTCTGCTGGGCTGCGCTGGGGCGTTGCTGGCCGGCTGCGCCTCGATGCCGGACGGCGGCGACGTCACGGCCGTCGACCCGTCCCCGCGCGCCGACGGCGACTCCCAGGTGCGGGTCTACGGTGTGCCGCCGGCGGAGGGCGCCCAGCCCACCAACATCGTGCGCAGCTTCCTGGACGCGACCACCAGCGACGAGGCGGACTTCCGCACGGCCAGGATGTATCTGGCCGCGTCGGCGAAGCGGACCTGGCGGCCGTTCCTGATGACCAACGTGCTCCAGGAGCGGCCCAAGTCCGAGCCGGAGGCCCAGCCCGGCCGCGAGGGCGGCGACGGCTACACCGTCACGCTCGCCGGCAGCCAGGTCGCGACGGTGGACGGCAACCACGCCTACACCCCGGAGGAGAAGCCGTACCGCGCGACCATCCACCTCATCAAGGAGGGGGACCAGTGGCGCATCGACCGGCTGCCCGACGGGCTGGTGTTGGGGCAGTCCGACTTCCAGCGCATCTACCGCTCCGTCAACAAGTACTACTTCGCCTCCTACAAGTCCGAGTCGGACGACCCCAAGGCGACCAAGAACGTCCTGGTCGCCGACCCCGTCTACCTGCGACAGCGGATAAAACCGATCACGTCCAGCGTGGACGCGCTGCTCACCGGGCCCACCGACTGGCTGGACCGGGTGACGAGTTCGGCGTTCCCGCCCGGCACCCGGCTCGCCGCCCGCGACCTGTCCCTGGACGACAGCAACAGCCTCCAGGTCAAGCTCAGCAAGCAGGCGGTGAACACCGACACCGCCCAGTGCAAGCGGATGGCGGCGCAACTCTTCTTCACCGTCCAGGACATGACGCGCGCCTCGAAGATCAGCGAGGTGGAGCTCCAGGACCCGAGCGGCAACTCGCTGTGCGCGCTGACGCAGGATCAGGCCAACCAGGACTTCGTGGCGCCGGGGCACAACGGGCCCTCCGGCCGGGAGTACTTCATCGACGCCGGGCACCGCGTCGTCGCGATGTCGGACGCGACCACCGAACCGACGCCGGTGCAGGGGCCGTTCGGCACCGGCCAGACCCCGCTGCGCTCGATCGCCATCTCCCGCGGGGAGACCACCGCGGCCGGGGTGTCCGGCGACGGCCGGTATCTGTACGTGGCCGGGCTGGAGGCCGGCGCCGCACGCGGTGCGCCGCTGATGACCAGTACGAGTACCAACACCGGCGCGGGCAAGGGCGCCGACGAGGGCCTGACCGCGCCGAGTTGGGACGGGCTGGGCGACCTGTGGATCGCCGACCGGGACGCGCACGGGTCGCGGTTGCTGCGGATGCGCGAGGGCAAGGGCGACCCCGAGGAGGTCTCGGTGCCCGGCCTCGGTAACCGCCGGATCAAGGCGATCAAGGTGGCCGCGGACGGCGTCCGGATCGCGATCCTGGTCGAGGACAAGGGCCGTACGACGCTCCAACTCGGCCGGGTCGAGCGGGACGGCACCTCGGCGCACCCGGTGCTGTCGGTGCAGGAACTGCGGCCGATCGCGCCCCAGTTGGAGGACGTGGTGGCGGCCTCCTGGGCGGGCGGCAGCCGACTGGTGGTCGTGGGCCGGGAGGCCGGCGGGGTGCAGCAGATGCAGTTCATGGAGACCGACGGTTCGGCGTCGGACGCGCAGACGCTGCCCGGTGTCAACGGCGTGAAGGCGGTGGCCGCTTCGGAGGACGAGACCCGCCCGCTGATCGCGGACGCCACGGAGGGCATCGTACGCCTCCCCCCGGACGCGAACTGGAAGACGGTGGCGAAGGACGGGACGGCGCCGGTCTATCCGGGGTGAGCTCTCCGTTTGCCGGCGCGGTGCTGATTGCCGTCGGGGGCGTGGCGGTTGTCCTGGCTTTGGTCTGCTGAGTGTCTGGTTATCTGGCCTCCTGGCCTTGTTCGTGGGGTGTGTTGGGCGCCGGGTGTCTGAGGTAGGGGCTTCTGGTGCGGGGCGCTCGGCGGCGGGGGTTGGCTTCTTGTGTGTGACTGGCAGGCGCGTGGCCCTCGGCGGGGGCGGATGAGGGGTGGCTCCCTCCCGCGTACCGGGTCCGTTGCCGGCGGTGCGTAGTCGTGCCCGTGCCCCTGCCCGTGCCCCTGCCTTGGCGTGGGCGCATCGCCGTGGCTGCTGTTGATCTGTGGTGGATGGGCGGTGGTTCAGGCCCGGTCGCTGTCCCGTCCGCTTCCTTCGCCCCGTGCGTGGAGTTATCCACAGGGATGGTGGCCCGGCGCGCAGGTCGCGAAAGTGGAGTCATGCGGGGGGTGTGGCGGGAACTGGCGGGGCTGGTGCTGCCGGTCGACTGTGCGGGGTGTGGTCAGCCGCGTACGGAACTGTGTGCGGAGTGCCTTCGGGCGCTGTGGCGCGGTGGTCGCGGTGCCGGGCGGGTACGGCCGTGGCCGGTGCCCGCGGGGCTGCCGCGGGTGTGGGCCGGTGCGCCGTACGCCGACGAGGTGCGGGCCGTGCTGCTGGCCCACAAGGAGCGCGGCGCGCTGCCGCTGGCCGCACCGCTCGGAGCAGTGTTGGCGGGGGCGGTGCGGGGGGTGGGGGGAGGGGGCGGGGGCGCCCCCCTCCTGCTGGTGCCGGTGCCCTCCGCCCGTAAGGCCGTCGCCGGTCGTGGTCACGACCCCGTGCGCAGGATCGCGTGGGCGGCCGCTGCCGAGCTGCGGCGGGCGGGGCGCGGGGTGCGGGTATTGGCGGTGTTGCGGCAGCGTCGTGCGGTGGTCGACCAGGCGGGGCTGGCCGCCCGGCAGCGGCTGTTGAACGTCGCGGGTGCACTGGAGGTGCCGGGCGCGGCCGGGAGGCTGCTGACGGGGGCGTCGGTGGTACTGGTGGACGATCTGGTGACGACGGGGGCCACGCTCGCCGAGGCGGCGCGGGCGCTCAGGGCGGCCGGGGGTCGGGTGGTGGGTGCGGCGGTCGTGGCTGCACCCCGTAGTTCTTTCCTTTTCAACGGAAGCTGAGGCGTTCCGACGGAAGCCGAGGCGTTCCGCGGGAGCCGGGGCGATTGCGTCCCGTCGGATCGGGAGATCCGGAGCCGTTGGCCGCACTCGCACCCGCCCCCAACGCCTGGTGCCGGGCACAGGACCGGATGCCGGGCCGGCTGCGGGACCGGACGCCGGATCGCACTTCGGACATCCCGCAAGACCGGGCCCGGGTCTCTCCCCCGATTTTTCTCCCCCGGGCCGGGTGACGCGAGCCGCAAAGGGAACTGGGCCGGGAACAGCGTCGTTGCTGGTAGTGAGGGGCGATTTTCACTCAAACGGAGCTGGTCGGGGTGAGGGGGTGCCGACACCCGTCCAGTAGAGCTATGTTCGGTTGTGAGGACTTGGCAGACGCTTTGCCTCGGATGTCGTATTGCATGCGTTTCGGGGTTTTTCGCCGATCCTGAAAAGTGGGAGTGGAGAGCTCGTCCTTGGGGGAGGAGGAGGTGAAAGTCGCCAGTCCGAGGCTCCGGCACTCACCGGGGCCTGGTGCAAGAAGGAGTTGCTCCGCTTGCTGAGCGGGGCGATCCGGGAACGGAGTTCTGCGTGGACATCGTCGTCAAGGGCCGCAAGACCGAGGTGCCCGAGCGGTTCCGCAAGCACGTGGCCGAGAAGCTGAAGCTGGACAAGGTCCAGAAGCTCGATGGCAAGGCAATCAGCCTGGACGTCGAGGTGTCCAAGGAGCCCAACCCGCGGCAGGCCGACCGTTCCGACCGAGTGGAGATCACCCTCCGCTCCCGTGGCCCGGTGGTCCGGGCCGAGGCGGCCGCAGCCGACCCGTACGCCGCTCTGGACCTGGCCACGGCCAAGCTGGAGGCGCGCCTGCGGAAACAGAACGACAAGCGTCACTCGCGCCGTGGCAACGGACGCATCCCGGCGAGCGAGGTCGCGGTCACCGTCCCCGACGCGGCGCGGCTGAACGGCCACGGCCTGACGGCCGCGGAGGAAGCCGCGGAGGCGGAGAAGGTGCCGACCACCCGGATGGGATCGCTGGAGATCCAGGGCGAAGGGCCCGTGATCGTCCGGGAGAAGACCCACTCCGCCGCGCCGATGGCGCTCGACCAGGCGCTCTACGAGATGGAGTTGGTCGGACACGACTTCTATCTCTTCGTCGACGCCGAGACCAAGCAGCCGAGTGTCGTCTACCGGCGGCACGCCTATGACTATGGCGTCATCCACCTGAATTCCGACGCGTTCGGAGAGGAATCGCCCGGCGGCGCAGGGGGCGCACTGGGCGGCTGATCCCCATCCGTTAGGTGCCCCCGGCGCACGCCCGGGGGCACCATCGTGCCTGCGGAAGGCTGGAGTTGAAGCCGTATAGTGTTTGTGCCAGCCGGGGAGTATGTGGGCACGAAACGGCGACATGCCGGGGAGACGGTCGTATGGCATTGATCGGGCTGGCCGCAAAGGGCTGTTGTCAACCAGCCTTATATCCAAGCTCTGGCCTTCGGCCGAGTAGTTGACGGGGAGGAACCATGGGGGAGAGTTTCGGGCCCGCGCGGGGTGATGCGGGCGGCGACGTCTGCGGCGTGGGGGTCGACGAGGGGGAGAGCGCGCGAGTGCCGCGCAAGGAGCCGATCCGCGTCCTCGTCGTGGACGACCATGCGCTCTTCCGTCGCGGTCTGGAGATCGTGCTGGCGCAGGAGGAGGACATCCAGGTCGTCGGCGAGGCGGGGGACGGCGCGGAGGCGGTCGACAAGGCCGCCGACCTGCTCCCCGACATCGTGCTGATGGACGTGCGGATGCCCCGGCGCGGCGGGATCGAGGCGTGTACCTCCATCAAGGAGGTGGCACCCAGCGCGAAGATCATCATGCTGACGATCAGCGACGAGGAGGCCGACCTCTACGACGCGATCAAGGCCGGCGCCACCGGATACCTCCTCAAGGAGATCTCCACCGACGAGGTGGCCACCGCGATCCGGGCGGTCGCGGACGGCCAGTCGCAGATCAGCCCGTCGATGGCGTCCAAGCTGCTGACGGAGTTCAAGTCGATGATCCAGCGCACCGACGAGCGACGGCTGGTGCCGGCGCCCCGGCTCACCGACCGCGAGCTGGAGGTGCTCAAGCTCGTCGCCACGGGCATGAACAACCGTGATATCGCCAAGGAGTTGTTCATCTCCGAGAACACCGTCAAGAATCACGTGCGCAACATCCTGGAGAAGCTGCAACTGCATTCCCGGATGGAAGCCGTGGTCTATGCGATGCGGGAGAAGATCCTCGAAATCCGCTGAGGCCGGGGGCGGTTCGCCCCCGGGCCGGTGCCGGGCGAGGGAGGTCAGCGCGTGGTGTCCTGTCGGGCGTCGCGGGGTATGGGGGTGTCCTGGCCGTCGGTGCGGGCGAGTTCGGTGCGCAGGGCGGCGGCCAGTCGTGGGTCGTCGCAGCGCTCGATGTGGACGGCGTCGCAGTCGACCCAGGTCGCGGCCTCGCGGAGGGCCTGAGCCATGGGCCGCACGGCCTTGGGGCCGTGCAGGGAGAGTTGGCGGGCGACGAGGGTGGTGCCCTCGCGGGCCGGGTCGACGCGGCCCATCAGCTTGCCGCCGGCCAGCAGGGGCATCGCGAAGTAGCCGTGTATCCGCTGGGGCTTGGGGACGTACGCCTCCAGGCGGTGGGTGAAGTCGAAGATCCGCTCGGTGCGCGGGCGGTCCCAGACGAGGGAGTCGAACGGGGAGAGCAGGGTCGTGCGGTGCCGGCCGCGGGGCGGCGCGGCGAGCGCCTCGGGGTCGGCCCAGGCGGGCTTGGTCCAGCCCTCGACCGCGACCGGTACCAGTCCGGTGTCCTCGATGACGGCCTCCACCTGCTCGCCCCTGAGGCGGTGGTAGTCGGCCAGGTCCGCGCGGGTGGCCACGCCCATCGCGGTGCCGGCCTGGGCGACCAGGCGCCGTACGCACTCCGCGTCGTCGAGGTCGTCGTGCAGCAGTGGTCCGGGGACGGCGCGCTCGGCGAGGTCGTAGACCCGCTTCCAGCCGCGGCGCTCGGTGCAGACGACCTCGCCGGTGTCCAGCAGCCACTCCACCGCGATCTTGGTCTCGGACCAGTCCCACCACTCGCCGCCCTTCCGGCCTCCGCCCAACTGCGAGGTGGTCAGCGGCCCTTCGGCCGTCAGCCGCTCCAGGACGGCGGCGCAGGAGCGGGCGGAGTCCTTCATGACGTGCCAGCGGTGGCCCTTGGCCCGTCGGGCGCGGCGGCGGAAGGCGAAGTGCGGCCACTCCTCGATGGGCAGGATGCAGGCGGCGTGCGACCAGTACTCGAAGCTGTGCGGCCGGGCCGGGGAGCCGTCCCCGGGGCCCGCCGACCAGTAGGCGGTCTCGACGGTGGAGCGGCCGACGGCGCCGAGGCGGGCGTAGGGGACCAGCTCGTGGGAGCGGGCGAGCACCGAGATCGTGTCGAGCTGGACCGCGCCCAGGCTGCGCAGCACCCCGCGGACGCCGGCCCGTCGGTCGGGGGCGCCGAGCAGGCCCTGGGCCCGCAGCGCCAGCCGTCTGGCGTCGTCGGCGGACAGGGTGGTCACAGGGGGTGGCGTGGGCTGTCGCTGCGTCACGGCGGTCATGGGGCACAGCGTAGGTGTGGGCACTGACAACGCCCCGCGGCCATGTCGTCGAGACGGTCGGGCGGAAAGTTTTCCGGCACCTTCTCGCGGGCTCGTGCGTTGACGTGGCGTGGGGTCGGCGGGCTCGGCGGCGGCGGACCTCCCGGCCGGACAGCGTCCTCCTTTACGATGGCCGTTGCGGCGGGGCCTGCCCCCTGGAAACATGCCGCGCCCGCGCACTCGACCGTGCAGGCCCGACCGGCAAGGAGACCAGCCCAAGTGTCCGTCTTGACGAAGATCATGCGTGCAGGCGAAGGAAAGATCCTGCGCAGACTGCACCGCATCGCGGGCCAGGTGAACTCCATCGAGGAGGACTTCGCGGCCCTCTCCGACGCCGAGCTGCGGGCGCTCACCGACGAGTACAAGCAGCGCTTCGCCGACGGTGAGAGCCTCGACGACCTGCTGCCCGAGGCGTTCGCCACGGTCCGCGAGGCCGCCAAGCGCGTGCTCGGCCAGCGGCACTACGACGTCCAGCTCATGGGCGGCGCGGCGCTGCACCTCGGCTATGTCGCGGAGATGAAGACCGGTGAGGGCAAGACCCTGGTCGGTACCCTCCCGGCGTATCTGAACGCGCTGTCCGGCGAGGGCGTCCACCTGATCACGGTCAACGACTACTTGGCCGAGCGCGACTCCGAAATGATGGGCCGGGTCCACAAGTTCCTGGGCCTGACGGTCGGCTGCATCCTGGCCGACATGACGCCGGCTCAGCGTCGCGAGCAGTACAGCTGCGACATCACCTACGGCACCAACAACGAGTTCGGCTTCGACTACCTGCGCGACAACATGGCGTGGTCGAAGGACGAACTGGTCCAGCGCGGCCACAACTTCGCGATCGTCGACGAGGTCGACTCGATCCTCGTGGACGAGGCCCGTACGCCGTTGATCATCTCCGGTCCGGCGGACTCGGCCACCAAGTGGTACGGCGACTTCGCCAAGTTGGTGCAGCGCCTGAAGCGGGGCGAGCCGGCCAACCCGCAGCGCGGTGTCGAGGAGTCCGGCGACTACGACGTCGACGAGAAGAAGCGGACCGTCGGCATCCACGAGTCCGGCGTCGGCAAGGTCGAGGACTGGCTGGGCATCGACAACCTCTACGAGTCGGTGAACACCCCGCTGGTCGGCTACCTCAACAACGCGATCAAGGCCAAGGAGCTGTTCAAGCTCGACAAGGACTACGTCGTCATCGATGGCGAGGTCATGATCGTCGACGAGCACACCGGCCGTATCCTCGCCGGTCGCCGCTACAACGAGGGCATGCACCAGGCCATCGAGGCCAAGGAGGGGGTGGAGATCAAGGACGAGAACCAGACGCTCGCCACGATCACCCTCCAGAACTTCTTCCGCCTCTACAGCAAGCTCTCCGGCATGACCGGTACGGCCATGACCGAGGCCGCGGAGTTCCACCAGATCTACAAGCTGGGCGTCGTCCCGATCCCGACGAACCGCCCGATGGTCCGCAAGGACCAGGCGGACCTGATCTACCGCACCGAGCCCGCGAAGTTCGACGCGGTCGTCGAGGACATCGCCGAGAAGCACGGGAAGGGCCAGCCGATCCTGGTCGGCACCACCTCGGTCGAGAAGTCCGAGTACCTCTCGCAGCAGCTCAAGAAGCGCGGTATCGCCCACGAGGTGCTCAACGCCAAGCAGCACGACCGGGAGGCGACGATCGTCGCCCAGGCCGGCCGCAAGGGCGCGGTGACGGTCGCCACCAACATGGCCGGCCGCGGTACGGACATCAAGCTCGGCGGCAACCCCGACGACCTCGCCGAGACCGAGCTGCGTCAGGCGGGGCTGGACCCGGTCGAGCACGTGGAGGAGTGGGCGGCCGCGCTGCCCAGTGCCCTGGAGCGTGCCGAGGCGGCCGTCAAGGCGGAGTTCGAGGAGGTCAAGGAGCTCGGCGGGCTCTACGTCCTGGGCACCGAGCGGCACGAGTCGCGGCGGATCGACAACCAGCTGCGCGGTCGCTCCGGCCGGCAGGGCGACCCGGGCGAGTCGCGGTTCTACCTCTCCCTGGGCGACGACCTGATGCGGCTGTTCAAGGCGCAGATGGTCGAGCGCGTCATGGCGATGGCCAACGTGCCCGATGACGTGCCGATCGAGAACAAGATGGTGACGCGGGCGATCGCCTCCGCCCAATCGCAGGTCGAGCAGCAGAACTTCGAGACCCGCAAGAACGTCCTGAAGTACGACGAGGTCCTCAACCGCCAGCGCGAGGTCATCTACGGCGAGCGGCGCCGCGTCCTGGAGGGCGAGGACCTCCAGGAGCAGGTCAAGCACTTCATGGACGACACCATCGACGCCTACATCCAGGCGGAGACCGTCGAGGGCTTCGCCGAGGAGTGGGACCTGGACCGCCTGTGGGGCGCGTTCAAGCAGCTCTACCCGGTCAAGGCGAGCATCGAGGAGCTGGAGGAGGAGGTCGGCGACCGCGCGGGCCTGACCTCGGAGTTCATCGCGGACGCCATCAAGGACGACATCCACGAGCAGTACGCGGCCCGTGAGGAGCAGCTCGGCTCGGAGATCATGCGGGAGCTGGAGCGGCGCGTGGTGCTGTCCGTCCTGGACCGCAAGTGGCGCGAGCACCTCTATGAGATGGACTACCTCCAGGAGGGCATCGGCCTGCGGGCGATGGCCCAGAAGGACCCGCTGGTCGAGTACCAGCGCGAGGGCTTCGACATGTTCACCGCGATGATGGAGGGCATCAAGGAGGAGTCCGTCGGCTACCTGTTCAACCTGGAGGTCCAGGTGGAGCAGCAGGTCGAGGAGGTTCCGGTGGAGGAGTCCGGCGACCGGGCCGAGGCGGCGCAGGGCGACGGGGACGCCGTTCCGGCGGCGGCCGGCGCGGGGCGCCCGGAGATCCACGCCAAGGGTCTGGAGGCGCCGCAGCGTCCGGACCGGCTGCACTTCACCGCGCCGAAGGTCGACGGCGACGGCAGCGTCGTCGAGGGCGACTTCGTCAGCGACCTGGAGTCCGACGGGCCGGCGCGCTCGGAGTCCGACGGGATGACCCGCGCGGAGCGGCGCAAGGCGCAGAAGGGCGGCGGGCGGCGCCGCAAGAAGTAGCCGACCACCGAGCACCGCGCGAAGGGCGCCTGGCCATCCGGCCGGGCGCCCTTCGCGCCGTCCCGGGGCGGGTGCCTTGAGGCGTGCGGTCAGGGGAGGGGGCCGAGGTCGAGGGCGGCGCAGCGCCAGCGGGCGTCGGTGCCCCGTTCCAGGCGGAACGCCAGGGCGCGCAGCCGGGCGCCGGTGGTGATCCGGGCGAACGCCTCGATGATGCCCTCGCGGGGGCGGCACAGGCCGCAGGCGTGCAGGGCCGGGACGGGAGCGCGCAGGCCCGGGGCGACGTAGGGGCGCAGGGGGGACAGCGGGGCGAGTTCGGCGAGCCGGTCGTAGGCGTCGGGGAGGGTGTGGCCGAGGAGGGCGTGGACGGGGCGTTGGCCGCTGAGGGTGAGCAGGAGTTGGTGGGCGAACCAGAAGTGCGGCCGGTTCTCGTGGGCGCGGCGTTGGGCGCCGGGGGTGGGGAGCGTGGGGGCGGTGGTACCGGGGCGGTGCTGTGTGGTGTTGGGGGCGAGGTAAGGGGTGCGGGTGGGGCCGCGATTGCCGGATGAGCCGGGGCCGCGGCCCGCGGGACCGTTGGGGCGGCGGGTGCCGCGGCGGGCCGGAGGGGCGGTGCGCCGCGGCGCGGCGGGCGGCGGCACGGGGTCGGCGGCGGGTCCGTTGGCGGAGCCGGGTGCGGCCGGGGTGTCGGGGGTGCGGTCGGTGGGGGAGCGGCGGGGCCGGGGGACGGTCGGAGCGGGCGCCTCGGCGGTGCGCGCGGTCGGTGCCGTGGCGCCGGTCGGTGCGGTGTTCTGGCTGGTCGGATCGGTCATCGCGGTGCCCCCTCAGGCCGGGCCCGGAGCGTTTACCGGGCGGTAGCTTGTGGTGAGCGATCTTGTCGGCGGGCGCCGGCCTCAGCAAGGCGTCCGGCGGGCCGGGAGACGGCGGTCGATTTTCACCCGTCCGTGGCGCGGGCCCGGGATCACGGGGCGGGTCCGGGACGGCACCGGGGCCGCGGCCCGGCGGCCCGGCGGGAACGCGGGCGGCACGAAGGGGGACGCACCGCCGTATGCTGGCGGGGATTGTTCTGGATCTAGCGAGAGCGGCTGTTATGCGTGTCTACGTTCCCCTGACGCTTTCCGGGCTCGCTGAGGCGCACAAGAGCGGCGAGCTGGCGGCCGGCCCGCTGCTCGCGTACGCGGTCACGCCCGCGCTGCGGGAGTGGTACGTGTCGGACGACATCGAGGAGCTGGAGTACGCGGCGTTGAACCGCGCGGCGCAGGCGTCGCTGCGGCTGCTGGCCGGCCACCCGGACACGGCGCGGCGGCGCGTCGTGGTGGCGGTGGACGTGCCGGAGCGCAGCGCGGCGGTGGACCCGGACCGCGGGCTGGACCAGTCCGCGCTGGGCGAGGTGCGGGTCGCCGGGCCGGTGCCGCTGGCGAAGGCCGCGGCGGTGCACGTGGACTCCGCGGACGCCGAGGAGGACGTGGCGGCGGCCGCGGCGATGCTCGGCGCGGCCGATCTCGGCGACGACGACGCGCAGTTCACGGTGGACGGCGCCGAGGACCACGACCTGATGTGGTTCGGGGTGCAGGAGATCCCGCAGTTGCTGGGGTGACACCCGGTCCGGCGGGCTCGACCTCGACCCGGCGCCGTTGTCGGTGGCGGCGGGTACGGTTTTTCCCATGGCATTCGCACGGGGGGAAGGACCGGACGGTATGAGGAAGCCCGCCGCACACATCGTGTGGGACTGGAACGGCACCCTGTTCCACGACATCGACGCCGTGATCGCGGCGACCAACTCCGCCTTCGCGGAGATCGGCCTGGAGCCGATCACGCTGGAGCGCTACCGCGAGCTGTACTGCGTGCCGGTGCCACGGTTCTACGAGAGACTGATGGGCCGGCTGCCGACCGAGGCCGAGTGGCTGGTGATGGACGCGGCCTTCCAGCGGCACTACACCGAGCACCGGGCGGGGTGCGGGCTGGCCGACGGCGCGGCGGCGCTGCTGGAGTCGTGGCAGGCGGCCGGGCGGAGCCAGTCGATCCTCAGCCTCTTCGGCCATGACGAGTTGATACCCCTGGTGCAGGGGATGGGCATCGCCTCCCGGTTCGTCCGGGTCGAGGGCCGCACGGGGCCGTCCGGAGGGTCGAAGAGCGCGCACATGGTGCGTCATCTGGCGGCCCTGGAGGGCGTCGACCCGGGGCGCACGGTGGTCATCGGGGACGCCGTCGACGACGCGGTCGCCGCCCGGGACGCGGGGGCCCACGCGGTGCTCTACACCGGTGGATCGCACAGCCGTGGCAGCCTGGCGGTCGCCGGGGCGCCGGTGGTGGACAGCCTGGCCGAGGCCGTACAGGTCGCGGAGGAGCTCGGCGCGTAGGGCCGTGGAGTCCGGCCGGTCCGGGCTGCGGCTAGGCATACGACGCCCCGGCGGTCCGTTGTCCAGAAGGGCTAAGTTAGAGGTGTGGTTTTACGTGCACGGCGCATAACCGGCCACTTGCCGGGAGCGATAGCCTTGCACCGTGATCAGCGCGATAGCCCGCGGGGGTGGCAAGGCCCCCGCCGTGCGCCCGGGACACCACCGTGACCGGGCGACCGCTGATCGTTGCGGCCGCCAATCCATGTCGACTTCGTCAAAACTCGTCGACGACGGCCCGGCCTTTCCCCATCGCGGCATAGCGTCGACAGCGACAGGACACCCCGCGTCGCGGTGGCGTTGTGCGGCTTCATCGGAGTTCTTCCACAACGTCACGCAACGGCGCGCGACAGGAGCCAGAGGACATGCAGACCAAGCTGGACGAAGCCAAGAACGAGCTGCTCGCGAGGGCTGCCCGGGTAGGTGAGAGCAGCCCGGCCGGGGGCACCCCGGTCCGCGGGCTGGACCCGGACACCCTCGCCGGATACCTCCAGCGCTACTACCTGCACACCGCCCCCGAGGACCTCGCGGACCGCGACCCGGTCGACGTCTTCGGTGCCGCGCTCTCCCACTTCCGCCTCGCCAAGCACCGGCCGCAGGGCACTGCGAATGTGCGGGTGCACACCCCGACCGTCGAGGAGAACGGCTGGACGTGCAGCCACTCCGTCGTCGAGGTGATCACCGACGACATGCCGTTCCTGGTCGACTCGGTCACCAACGAGCTCTCGCGGCAGGGGCGCGGCATCCACGTCGTGATCCACCCGCAGCTGACCGTCCGCCGGGACGTCGCCGGCAAGCTGATCGACGTCCTCGACGCGGGCAGCGAGATCCACGGCCCCAACGGCCGTGCCCAGGCCGCCGAGTTGCCGCACGACGCGGTCATCGAGTCCTGGATCCACGTCGAGATCGACCGCGAGACCGACAAGGAGGACCTCAAGCAGATCACCGCGGATCTGCTGCGGGTGCTCTCCGACGTCCGCGAGGCCGTCGAGGACTGGGACAAGATGCGCTCCGCGTCGCTGCGGATCGCCGAGGAACTGCCCGCCGAGCCGATCGCCGACGACATCCGCGCCGAGGACGTCGAGGAGGCCCGGGAGCTGCTGCGCTGGCTCTCCGACGACCACTTCACCTTCCTCGGCTACCGCGAGTACGAGCTGGCCTGCGCGCCCGGCGACGACGGCGTCGACGAGGACGTCCTGTCCGCCGTGCCCGGCACCGGCCTCGGCATCCTGCGCTCCGACCCCGCGCACCGGGAGAGCGACGCCGGCCACCCGGTCTCGCCGTCCTTCAACCGGCTGCCCGCGGACGCCCGTTCCAAGGCCCGCGAGCACAAGCTGCTGATCCTCACCAAGGCCAACAGCCGCGCCACCGTGCACCGCCCCTCCTACCTCGACTACGTCGGCGTGAAGAAGTTCGACAAGGCGGGCAACGTCATCGGGGAGCGGCGCTTCCTGGGCCTGTTCTCCTCGGCGGCGTACACCGAGTCCGTCCGCCGGGTGCCGGTGATCCGCCGCAAGGTCGCCGAGGTCCTGCAGGGCGCCGGCTTCAGCCCGAACAGCCACGACGGCCGCGACCTGCTCCAGATCCTGGAGACCTACCCGCGCGACGAGCTGTTCCAGACCCCGCCGGACCAACTGCGGACCATCGCCACCAGCGTGCTCTACCTCCAAGAGCGCCGCCGGCTGCGGCTCTACCTCCGCCAGGACGAGTACGGCCGCTACTACTCCGCCCTCGTCTACCTCCCGCGGGACCGCTACACCACCGCCGTCCGGCTGCGGCTGATCGACATCCTCAAGGAGGAACTGGGCGGCACCAGCGTCGACTTCACCGCCTGGAACACCGAATCGGTCCTCTCCCGGCTGCACTTCCTCATCCGCGTCGAGCCGGGCACCCGCCTGCCCGAGCTCACCGACACGGACGTGGACCGCATCGAGACCCGCCTGGTGGAGGCCGCCCGCTCCTGGGCCGACGGCTTCGCCGAGGCGCTGACCGCCGAGGTCGGCGAGGAGCGCGCCGCCGAGCTGCTGCGCCGCTACGCGCACGCCTTCCCCGAGGGCTACAAGGCCGACAACAGCCCGCGCGCCGCGGTCGCCGACCTCACGCACCTGGAGAAGCTCACCGGGGAGCCCGGCCGGGACTTCTCGGTCAGCCTCTACGAGCCGGTCAACGCCGCGCCCGGAGAGCGCCGGTTCAAGATCTACCGCCGCGGCGAGCCGGTCTCGCTGTCGAAGGTGCTGCCGGGCCTGAACCGCCTGGGCGTCGAGGTCGTCGACGAGCGCCCGCACGAGCTGCGCCGCGCCGACGCCACCCTCGCGTGGATCTACGACTTCGGCCTGCGGATGCCCGAGCACGTCACGGCCGACGACGCCCGTGAGCGCTTCCAGGAGGCGTTCACCGCGGTGTGGACGGGCGCCGCGGAGAGCGACAACTTCAACAAGCTGGTGCTCCGCGCCGGCCTCGACTGGCGCCAGGCGATGGTGCTCCGCGCCTACGCCAAGTACCTGCGGCAGGCCGGCTCGACCTTCAGCCAGACGTACATGGAGGACACCCTCTCCAACAACGTCCACACCACCCGGCTGTTGGTCTCGCTCTTCGAGGCGCGGATGTCGCCGGAGCGGCAGAGCGCCGGCACCGAGCTGACCGACGGTCTGCTGGAGGAGCTGGACGGCGCCCTGGACCAGGTCGCCTCCCTGGACGAGGACCGCATCCTGCGCTCCTTCCTCACCGTCATCAAGGCGACGCTGCGCACCAACCACTACCAGAGGGACGGCGAGGGCAACTGGCGCCCGTACCTGTCCATGAAGCTGGACCCGCAGGCCATCCCCGATCTGCCGGCGCCCCGCCCGGCGTACGAGATCTGGGTGTACTCGCCCCGCGTCGAGGGCGTCCACCTGCGGTTCGGCAAGGTCGCGCGCGGCGGTCTGCGTTGGTCGGACCGGCGGGAGGACTTCCGCACCGAGATCCTCGGCCTGGTCAAGGCGCAGATGGTGAAGAACACCGTCATCGTGCCGGTCGGCGCCAAGGGCGGCTTCGTCGGCAAGCAGCTTCCCGACCCGGCGCAGGACCGGGACGCGTGGCTGGCCGAGGGCATCGCCAGCTACAAGACCTTCATCTCCGGCCTGTTGGACATCACCGACAACCTCGTCGGCGGCCAGGTCGTGCCGCCCAAGGACGTCGTCCGGCACGACGAGGACGACACCTACCTGGTGGTCGCCGCCGACAAGGGCACCGCGACGTTCTCCGACATCGCCAACGAGGTCGCCGAGTCCTACGGCTTCTGGCTGGGCGACGCGTTCGCCTCCGGCGGCAGCGCCGGCTACGACCACAAGGGCATGGGCATCACCGCCCGCGGCGCCTGGGAGTCGGTCAAGCGGCACTTCCGGGAGCTGGGCCACGACACCCAGACCCAGGACTTCACCGTCGTCGGCGTCGGCGACATGTCCGGTGACGTCTTCGGCAACGGCATGCTGCTCAGCGAGCACATCCGGCTGGTGGCCGCCTTCGACCACCGGCACATCTTCCTCGACCCCAAGCCGGACGCGGCGACCTCCTACGCCGAGCGCCGCCGGCTGTTCGAGCTGCCGCGCTCCTCGTGGGCGGACTACAACACCGAACTGCTCTCGCAGGGCGGCGGGATCCACCCGCGGTCGGCCAAGTCCATCCCGATCAACGCCCAGGTGCGGGCGGCCCTCGGCATCGAGCCCGGCGTGAAGAAGATGACGCCGGCCGATCTGATGCAGGCCATCCTCAAGGCCCCGGTCGACCTGCTGTGGAACGGCGGCATCGGCACGTACGTGAAGGCGTCGACGGAGTCGCAGGCCGACGTGGGCGACAAGTCCAACGACGCGATCCGGGTCAACGGCGAGGACCTGCGGGTCAAGGTCGTCGGCGAGGGCGGCAACCTGGGCCTGACGCAGCTGGGCCGGATCGAGTTCGCCACCGCCGGCGGGAAGATCAACACCGACGCGATCGACAACAGCGCCGGTGTGGACACCTCCGACCACGAGGTGAACATCAAGATCCTGCTCAACTCCGTCGTCTCCGACGGCGACATGACGGTCAAGCAGCGCAACAAGCTGCTGGCGCAGATGACCGACGAGGTCGGCGCGCTGGTGCTGCGCAACAACTACGCGCAGAACACCGCGCTGGCGCTGGCCATCGCCCAGTCCTCCAGCATGCTCCACGCCCAGCAGCGCTTCATGCGCCGCCTGGTGCGCGACGGGCATCTGGACCGGGCGCTGGAGTTCCTGCCCACCGACCGGCAGATCCGCGAGCGGCTCAGCGCCGGGCGCGGCCTGACCCAGCCGGAGACCGCGGTCCTGCTCGCCTACACCAAGATCACCGTCGCCGACGCGCTGATCCAGACCGGGCTGCCGGACGACCCCTACCTCCAGCACCTGCTGCACGCCTACTTCCCCACCGCGCTGCGGGAGGACTTCACCGGCCAGGTCGACGGGCACGCGCTGCGCCGCGAGATCGTCACCACGGTGTTGGTCAACGACACCGTCAACACCGGTGGGACCAGCTTCCTGCACCGGATGCGGGAGGAGACCGGGGCGTCGCTGGAGGAGGTCGTCCGGGCGCACACCGCGGCCCGCGCGATCTTCCGCCTGGGCCAGGTCTGGGACGACGTCGAGGCGCTGGACAACGTGGTCGCGGCCGACGTCCAGACCCGGATCCGGCTGCACTCGCGCCGGTTGGTCGAGCGCGGCACCCGTTGGCTGCTCAACAACCGCCGCCAGCCGCTGGAGTTGTCCGGGACGATCGACTTCTTCGCGGAGCGGGTGGCGCAGGTCTGGGCCGAGCTGCCGAAGCTGCTCCAGGGCGGCGACCTGGAGTGGTACCAGACGATCCTGGAGGAGCTGACCGACGCCGGGGTGCCCGAGCCGTTGGCCGTCCAGGTCTCCGGCTTCTCCTCGGTCTTCCCGGCGCTGGACATCGTCGCCATCGCGGACCGCACCGGCAAGGAGCCGCTGGCCGTCGCGGAGGTCTACTACGACCTCGGTGACCGGCTGCGGATCAACCAACTGCTGGACCGGATCCTGGAGTTGCCGCGGAACGACCGCTGGCAGTCGATGGCCCGGGCCTCGATCCGCGAGGACCTCTTCGCCGCGCACGCCGCGCTCACCTCGGACGTGCTGGCCGTGGGCAACGGCTCGGCGACGCCGGAGGAGCGGTTCAAGGCGTGGGAGGAGACCAACCTGGCGATCCTGACGCGGGCCCGGGCCACGCTGGAGGAGATCCACGGGTCCGAGGGCTTCGACCTGGCGAACCTGTCGGTGGCCATGCGGACGATGCGGACGTTGCTGCGGACGCACAGCTGAGGTGGGTGGGGCGGCGCCCATGGGGTGCCGCCCCCTCGTGCACAAGCGCCGGACGGGCTGGGAGTGCCCGTCCGGCGCTTGTGTGTGGGGCCGGGTGGTGCGAGTGGGGCCCCTGGGGGTGTGGTGCGGAGAGTGGGCCCGTGTGGGCCGGGGAGTCGCTGCGCTCGTCCCCAACCGCCGGACGGGCTGATGGAGCGGGGCCTACGCCCCCGTGAAGTCCTCGTAGGCTTCGAGGACTTCTTCGGTGGGGCCGTCCATGCGGAGGACGCCCTTCTCCAACCACAGGACGCGGTCGCAGGTGTCGCGGATGGAGTTGTTGTTGTGGCTGACCAGGAAGACCGTGCCGGCCTCCTCGCGCAGTTCGCGGATGCGGGCCTCGGAGCGCTTCTGGAAGGCCCGGTCACCGGTGGCCAGCGCCTCGTCGATGAGCAGCACGTCGTGGTCCTTGGCGGCCGCGATGGAGAACCGCAGCCGGGCCGCCATGCCGGACGAGTAGGTGCGCATCGGCAGGGAGATGAAGTCGCCCTTGTCGTTGATGCCGGAGAAGTCGACGATGTCGTCGTAGCGCTCGTGGACCTGTTCGCGGGACATGCCCATGGCCAGGCCGCCGAGGATGACGTTCTTCTCGCCCGTCAGGTCGTTCATCAGGGCCGCGTTGACGCCCAGCAGCGAGGGCTGGCCGTGGGTGTAGACCTTGCCGCGCTCGGCGGGCAGCAGTCCGGCGATCGCCTGGAGCAGGGTGGACTTGCCGGAGCCGTTGGAGCCGATCAGGCCGATCGACTCGCCCTTGTGGGCGGTGAAGGAGACGCCCTTGACCGCGTGCACCTCGCGCACGCTGGTGGAGGGGCCGCGGCGGATGATGCGGCTGAGCGCCGCGGTGGCGCTGCCCTTGCCGGCGCCGGTGCCGTAGACGCGGTAGACGATGTGCAGTGCGTCCGCGATCACGGTCGGGGCGCGGTTCTCGGCCGGCACGGTGGGCCGGGCCGCGTCGTCGGGGTCCGTCATGAAGTCAGCCACGTCCGTACCGCTCCTCCGCCTTCCAGAAGTACACATAGCCGGCGACCCCGGCCAGCAGCGCCCAGCCGGCCGCGAACGCCCAGACGTGCGGCGGCAGTTGGTGCCTGGTGAAGCTGTCGATCAGGGCGAAGCGCATCAGGTCGATGTAGACCGCGGCGGGGTTGCCGTTCAGCAGCACCACCACGATCTGCGGGAGGTGCTTGCCCTTGAGGATGAGGCTGATGCTGAACATCACGCCGGACGCGTACATCCACGTCCGCATGATGAAGGGCATGAGCTGCGCCAGGTCGGGGGTGCGCGAGCCGAGCCGCGCCATGACCATCGCCAGGCCGGTGTTGAAGACGAACTGGAGCGTCAGGGCCGGGAAGACCAGGAGCCAGGACCCGGTCGGCACCTGCCCGAAGGCCAGCAGGATGACCAGCAACACGGCCATGGAGTACAGCAGTTGCTGGAGCTGGGCCAGGCAGAACGAGATCGGCAGGCAGGCGCGCGGGAAGTGCAGGGCGCGCACCAGGCCGAGGTTGCCGGAGATCGCCCGGGTGCCGGCCATCACCGAGTTCTGCAGGAAGGTGAAGACGAAGACGCCGGTGACCAGGTAGGGGATGTAGTCCGGGACGCCCTTCTTGGTGCCGATCAGCACGCCGAAGATCAAGTAGTAGACGCCGGCGTTGAGCAGCGGGGTGATCACCTGCCAGAGCTGGCCCAGCTTGGCGGTGGTGTACATCGCGGTGAGCTTGGCGGTGGCGAACGAGGTGATGAAGTGCCGCCGGTGCCACAACTGCCGGGTGTACTCCGGCAGCGAGGGGCGGGCGCCGCTCACGGTGAGGCCGTGGCGCTCGGCCAGGGCGCGCAGCTCCGGGTCGGGGGCGGCGTCGGGGCCGGTCGGCCGGGCGGGGGCGGGGGCCGGGGGCGCGAGGGTCTGGGGCATGGGGGGCGCTTTCGCTTTCGTACGGGGACGTCAGGGTCCGGTCACGCGGACGTCAGCGTCCGACGCGACGATGGAACGGGTCCGTATCGTCGTGACGTCGACAGTAGGGCGGGCGCACGTCGAAACGCAACCGTAGCGTCGTACCGCTAGGATCAAGGCATGGCAAAGAACGGCACCGAGAGTGCGTCAGGCCCGGCGGTGACCGGGGCGCGTCGGGCCCCGGCGGGCGCCGCCGTGCTGCGGGAGGACAAGACGGCCGCGATCCGCGCGGCGGTCTTCGAGGAGCTGGCCGCGGTCGGCTTCGCCCGCATGTCGATCGAGGGCATCGCCCGCCGGGCCGGCGTGGGCAAGACCGCCGTCTACCGGCGCTGGCGCTCCAAGCTGCACCTGGTCCTGGACGTGGTGTCGGCGGTGGCGATGGCCGGGTTGCCGGCCCCGGACACCGGGGCGCTGCGCGGCGATGTGCGGATGCTGCTGGAGGTCGCGGCGCGGGCGCTGCGGCACCCGATGGCCTCGCAGATCATCCCGGACCTGCTGGCCGAGGCGGCGCGCAGCCCGGAGCTGGCCGCGGCCCTGAAGGCCGCGCTGCACGACAGTCAGGAGGGCGTCGCGGCGGCGGTGGTGGCGCGGGCGGTGGAGCGCGGCGAGCTGCCCGCGGACGTGGACTCCCGGCTGGCGCTCGACCTGCTGACCGGGCCGCTGTACTGGCGGCTGCTGGTGACCCGCGACGAGCTGCCCGCGGGGTACCTCGATGCGTTGGCCGGCTCGGTGACGGCGGCGCTGGGCGCGGAGTAGGGAGCGGGCGAGGCGTCGGGGGAACCCCGACGGACGGGTGGCCCGGAGAAAAGACCGGCAAACAAGGGCATTTCGGAAGCGCGGGATCGCCGTCGCCCGCAAATACTGGTCAGGTGCCCCGGCCAGGACCGTCAGGACCGTCGATCTCCCGCCGCCGGTTGCTTCAGGCCACCGGCGGTGTCGTCCTCGCGGGCACCGCGGGCACCGGGGTGTGGGCCTGGCTCTCGCCCGACGCGACCCGCCCGCCCCCGCCGGCCCGCGAGCAGGAGTCCGCCGAGGAACCGGACGAGCAGGTGTTCCTGCACGTCATCGCGCACCCCGACGACGGGCTGTTCTTCATGAACCCGGGGCTGGAGCAGGCCATCCGCAGCGGCGCCCGGACCGTCACGGTGTGTCTGACCGGCGGCGAGTCCGATGGCCGGAACGCGCCCAACCACACCGCCCTGCACGACCACGTGGTCCCCAACCGGTCGGCGTTCGCCCGAGCCCGGACCAACGGGCTGCTCGCCGCGCACGCCAAGATGGCCACCGGCGACCTCGGGAGCGTCTGGGACGCCGAGGCCCGCACCCTGCTGCCCGGCTTCCAGGTGGAGGTGCAGACCCTACGGGCCGCCCCGCAGCACCAGTTGGTCTTCGTGGAACTGGTCGAGGCCCGCGCGGTCTACCAGCCGCGCGCCACCAGCCTGCGCGGCCTCTGGCTCGGGGTGGTCGACGCGCTGCCGACGCTGCGCCCCGAGGGCAGCCCCGTCCAACGGCAGTTCCGTTACCGCCGCGAGGAGGTGACCGACACCCTGGCCGCGATCCTGGACTGGGTCCGGCCCACCGTCGTGCGCACCCTGGACCCCAACGCGGTGCACTCCGACAAGAAGCCGCTGCCGGCCCCCGATCCCCGGCTGGCCGGCCTGCGCTACTTCGACCACCAGGACCACACCGCCTCCGCCCACTTCACCCAGGCCGCGCTGGCCCGCTACTGGGGCCGCGGCCGCCCCGTGCCCACCGTCGTGGAGAGCTACCTCGGCTACGAACTCGGCGTGCTGCCGGGCGATCTGGACCCCTCCACGGTCCGCCGCAAGGCCGGGACGCTGGACGTCTACGGCTGGGCCGACCACCGGCGCTGCGCCGACCCGGCCGGCTGCGGCGACCGCAAGGTCGGCGGCACCGCGCTGAACGGTAGCCCGCGCAGTTGGACCCGCAGCACCCGGCTGCGCGCCCCCGGCTCCAACTCCTGGGTGCGGCCGGCCCGGGACGGGCGGCTGACCGCCTTCGCGGTGCTCGCCGGCGCCGCGTACGGCTGGGCGGAGACCCGGCCGGGCAGCGGGCGGTTCGGCGCCCCGGTGCGGATCGGCGGGGAGCTGCTCCAGGGGCAGCTGCACGTGGTGCGGCACCCGGACGGGGCCCTGCAGCTCTTCGCCTCCCGGACGATCCTGCCGGGGCCGGGCACCGAGCACCGCCGCGAGCTGGTCGCCGCGCGGCAGACCGGCACCGGGCGGGACGGGGTGCCGGCCTTCGGACCGTGGGAGTCGCTGGGCTCGCCGGACCCGGAACCGGTCCGGTCGTTGGAGATCGGCTTCCCGGCCGCGGTGGCCGCCCCGGACGGCACCGTGCACCTCTTCGTGCGGACCTGGGACGGCGGGATCGGTCACCGCAGCGGGCCGCACGGCGGGCAGTGGTCGCCGTGGGACCGGCTGGAGGGGCCGGCCGGCGTCGGCACCCTCAGGGCGTCCCCGCAGATCGTGGACGGCATCGACGCCTGCGTGGACTCCGACGGGCTGGTCCACCTGGTCGCGCCCAGCGTCCGGACGGTGCAGCACTGGGTGTCCAAGGAGCCGGGGGCCGCGCCCCGGCCGGGCGCGACGACCGGGCTGCCGGAGCCGGGCGGGCCGATCAGCATCGTCCCGCTGGCCGGCGGGCTGGTGCGGATCGCCTACCGGCAGTCGGGGACCGCGCGGGTGCTGCTCGCGGAGCGGCAGCGGGCGCTTGGCACCTGGCGGGTCGCCGGGCAGTGCGAACGGGCCGGCGGCTACGGGCGGGTGGCGCTGGCGCCGGCCGGCGGCGCCGACCGGATGGTGCTGGCCGCCCGGGACGACGCCGGGGACGTCCGGGTGGCGATGGCCCAGGCCGGGCCCAAGCCCTGGCAGCGCTGCCGGCTGTCGCACTCGGCGGCGGCCGGGGTGGCGCACGACGCGGCCGGCCGGGCGGTGTTGGTCGCGCTCGGCAACGACGGCCGGCTGTACGCGGCCCGGCAGGCCAGGGCCGGGCAGACCGCGCCGTTCCAGGGCTGGCGGGCTCAGACCGGGTCGCCGGAGCGCACCGGCGGCTCGGGCTGACCGGCCGCGGCGCGTCGCCGGGCCGGGGGCCGCAGGATCCGCCGGGAGACCACGAAGGTGACCGGCAGCGCCAGCAGCGCCGCGGCCAGCGGCGCCGCCACGCTGTCCATCCCCAGCCAGCTCACCAGCGCCACCAGGCCGGCGCTCTGCACCGCGTAGTTGGTGACCTGGGTCAGCGGGAAGAGCAGGAACTTCTTCCAGGTGGGGCGGGTGCGGTAGGTGAAGTAGGTGTTGAGGAAGAACGAGCCGACCAGGCTGAGGACGAACCCGGTCGTGTAGGCGGCGAAGTACGGCAGCAGCCGGTGCAGCGGCAGGTAACAGCCGTAGAACGTCCCGGTGTTGACGACGCCGACGGCCGTGAACCGGACCACCTGGCCCCAGGGGAGGGCCGCGGCCGGGCCGCGCATCAGCGGGGCCGCGGGCCGACGGCGGCGGTCCCCGGCGCGTGCACCGGGGCGGGGGCGGGGGCGGCGCCGTCGCTCTCCTTGACCAGGAAGTGCGGCCGCCGCTTGGTCTCGTAGTAGATCCGCCCGATATACTCGCCGATCAGCCCGAGCATCACCATCTGCAGGCCGCCCAGCCCGACCACGATGGCCACCAGCGTCACATAGCCGGGCGCGGTGACCCCGCCGGCGACGGCCGCGCCGACGACCCACAGGGCGTAGAGCGTGGCGAGCAGGGCCAGGCCCAGCCCGGCGTAGATGGCGGCGCGCAGCGGGCGGCAGTTGAAGGAGATCATCCCGTCGATGCCGTAGTTGACCAGGGAGCCGAGGCGCCACTTGGTCTCGCCGGCCCCGCGGGCGGCGTTGCGGTAGTCGAAGCTGACGGTGTCGAAGCCGATCCAGGAGAACAGCCCCTTGGAGAAGCGGTTGTACTCGGGCAGCGAGAGCAGCGCGTCCACCGCCTTGCGGGACAGCAGCCGGAAGTCGCCCGCGCCGTCGACCAGTTCGACGTCGATCCAGGTGTTGACGGCGCGGTAGTACAGCCGGCTGAGGACGGTGCGCAGACGCCGGTCGCCGTCCCGGCTGCGGCGGGCGATGACCTGGTCGTGGCCGAGCTGGTAGAGGTCGAGCATCTTCTCGATCAGCTCCGGCGGGTGCTGGAGGTCGGCGTCCATGAGGATCACCGCGTCGCCGGTGGCCGCCCTGAGGCCGGCCAACATCGCCGGTTCCTTGCCGAAGTTGCGGCTGAAGGAGAGGTAGCGGGTGGTGCCGCGGTGCTGGTGGGCGAGGGCGCGCAACCGGGGCAGGGTCCCGTCCAGGCTGCCGTCGTCCACGTAGCACAGCTCGTACTCGACGGCGAGGCGGCCCAGCACCGCGCGGAGCTGTTCGTCGAAGCGGCCTATCACGGCCTCTTCGTTGTAGCAGGGGACGACGATGGAGAGCTTCATGGGCGGGCCTTTTCGCCGGGGACAGGGGACGGCTGAGGCGGTCGTCCCCTGGAAGGCAGTTTTACAAATCGGAGCGAAACGCACTATTCGGGCATGCGGTGTGGGGGAGGGGACGGCCGCGGCGGGTCGCCGCGACGCCGGCCACCGCGGCCAGCGCCAGCGCCCCGACCCCGCTGGCCGCCAGCCCCGCCGTCAGCCCCGGCGGGGCGTACGCGCAGCTCAGCCGGGTCGCGCCGGCGCGCAGCGGGACGGCCATCAGCCCGCCGAGCGTCCCGGGGGCGCGGGCCGGCCCGCCGTCCACCGAACAGCTCCATCCGGGCACCGCCGGCAGGGCGAGCACCGCGGTCCCGGCGGCCCCCGGGCGCAGCGTCGCCGTCAGGTCGTGGCCGCCCGCGGTGAGCCCGGTCGGCCCCTCCAGGGAGCGCACCGCCGCGGCCAGCCGGCCCGGGGCGAGGCAGCCGACGGCCCGCTCCGGCACGTACGGGTGGCCGGGCCCGGCGAAGCGCACCGTGACCGTCCCGTCGCCCGGTACGGTGCCCAGCCGCCGCAGCGGATTGGCGGTGACGTCCCACCGGCCCACCGCCCGGGTCGGCCCGCCCGGCCCGGTGACCTCCCCGGCGAACCACGGCGCGTACCACAGCGCCAGGCTGCCTGGGGCGCAGTGCGCGGTGAAGGCGGTCCCGGTGTTCGGCGCGGCCACCGCGCCGGCGTCCGCGGCGGGCAGGGGCCGGTCCGGCAGCAGCCAGCCGCCGGGGGCCCGCTGCGGGGCCGGGCCCGGGCCGGGCGTCAGGCGCGGCACCTCGTAGACCCGGGCGCCCAACACCCGTTCCTGGCGGGCGAAGACGGTGTCCGGGGCGGTGCCGGTCGCCGGCAGCGGGCCGCGCCGCACGGTCAGCAGCGGCGCCGGCCGGCCCCGCGCGACGACGTAGGCGCCGCGCGGCCCGCCCGGCATCGGCGGCATCTGGGCGCTGCGCACCGCCAGCAGCGCCTGCCCCACCGGGTCCTCGAAGCTGAGCGTGTGCCGCCCCCGGATGTACCAGCCGGCGCCCAGCCCGTGCAGCGTCCGGGCGGTCGCCGCGGGCACGTAGCTGCTGTAGTAGGCGCCGCCCTCGCCGCCGAGCAGCAGCGGGTCGTTGTCGGCGAACTCGTGCGGGCCCGGGTCCGTGCGGGAGCGCGGCCAGTCGTCGCGGGCGGTCAGCCCCCGGCGGGTCGCCAGCGCCCCCGGGGAGAGCGTCAACTTCGGCTGGAACCAGGGGATCCGGGCCCGCTCGGTGGTCACCGTGAACGCCGTGTACGCCGCGCCGAGGGCGCAAGCGCACAGCAGCGCCGCGGTGACCGCCGCGCGCGCCCGGGGCCGCCGGGCGAGGCGGGCCCGCGCCGGCAGGGCCGCCAGCACCACCGCCCCGACGCCGACCACCACGACCCAGGCCGTCGGCCCCATCACCCCGCGGTTCCGGCAGCACACCAGCAGCACCGCGACCAGCGCCGCCCCCGCGGCCAGCTCCCGCCCCCGCGGGCGGGCCGCCAGCGCCAGCCAGGCGATCATCACCAGCACCCCGCCGAGCGCGAACCCGGCCCGGTACGGGCTCCCGTTGGGCAGCGCCAGGCCGTGCCACAGCAGGATCGTCGGTTTCCAGACGAACGAGGCGCCGATGCCCAGCGCCAGCAGCGACCAGCCGATCCGGACCCGGGCCGGCACCGCCCGGACGAACGGGAAGGCGGCCACCAGCAGCAGCGCCGGCACCCCGACGAAGACGTTCGGCGCCGGCGCCCCGCCGTGCCCGCCCGACAGCAGCCGCGCCAACTGGTCCAGCAGCGGCGGCGCGCCCCCGTACACCGCCTCCGGCGGCGGCTGCGCGGCCCGGCTGGCCCGGAACGTCACGGTGAGCACCGGCGCGACCAGCGCGATCCCGGTCGCCGCCATCGCCGCCGCCCGGCCCACCGCACGCCCGGCCGTCGCCCGACGTCCGCCTCCAGAAGAGGGCGCTACGCGCCCGCCCCCGTCCCGTCCGCCGTCCCCCGTCAGCAGTCGCACCGCCAGCACCAGCCCGGTCGCCAGGGTGGCCATCGCCGCGGTGTAGAAGTTCCCGGCCCAGGCGAGCGCCACCAGCAGCGTCCCGGCGACCCAGCGCACCCGCCGCAGGCACCAGTCGGCCGCGATCCCCAGCAGCGGCAGCGAGACCAGCCCCCACATCCACATCGGGTCGGCGTGCCCGTCGTTCAACACCCAGCCGCACAGCCCGTACCCGACGCCCAGCAGCGCCCGCAGCGCGCCCGGTCCGGGCCGCAGCCGTCCCAGCAGGACGGTCATCAGCGCCGCGCCCAGCCCGATGCTCAGCAGCGTCACCAGGAACACCGGCAGGTCCACCAGCGCCCGCGGGAACAGGCCCACCAGCAGCGAGAACGGGTTCAGCAGATAGGTGACGAAGTCCGCCAGGAAAGGCACGCCGTACCCGCTGCCCCAGTTGAAGAACAGGTCGCCGCGGGCGGTGCCGTGCAGCAGGTCCCACAACCGGGCGTGGAAGGGCACGAATTGGTTGCCCAGGTCGTTGACGGCGCGGGAGCGCGGCCCGAACGGGTAGCCGCCGTAGGCGGCCAGGGCCAGGCAGTACGCCCCCATGGACAGCAGTGCCGCGAGACCGGGGGCGGCCAGGCGCCGGGCCCGGGCCGCGGGTGTGGCGCGCGTCGCGCCGGGTGGGGTCCGGGCAACCTCCCGGGTCCGGACCCCCTCTTGGGGTGCGGAAGGTGTCGAGCTCACCGCGCTCCTTCCAGGTCGGCGCGCAGTCCGCGCACAGAAAGACAGCGAACGAGTTATCTGGCTTGATGTCGCGTTAGTCCGTTTTACCCCGGAGGGGGTGGGGTAGGGCGAGGACCCGCAGAAAGGAACGGAGGCCACGTTTCCCGTGCCCCAGAACACCGCCGTCGACGACGGTGACCAGCGCCCCGCGGCGCCGACCGTCACCGTGATCGTGCCGGTCCACAACACCCGCCGCTACCTCGACCGCAGCCTCGGCTCGGTCTTCGCCCAGACCCTCGACCGGCACCGCATCGAGATCATCGCCGTCGACGACGGCTCCACCGACGGCAGCGGCGCCTGGCTGGACGAGGCCGCCGCCGCCCACCCCCACCTCACCGTCCTGCACCAGCCGCCCTCCGGCGGCGCCGGCCGACCCCGCAACATCGGCCTGGACCACGCCACCGGCGACTACGTCTTCTTCCTCGACTCCGACGACCACCTCGGCCCCGAGGCCCTGGAGCGCCTGGTCGCGATGGCCGAGGAGCACGGCTCCGACGTCGTCTACGGCCGCATCGTCGGCGCCGGCGGCCGCGGCGCCCCCGTCGACCTGCGCACCACCAGCCCCCGCGTCTCGATCTACGACTCGCCCGTCTACTGGACCCTGGCCGCCTACAAGCTCTTCCGCCGCTCCTTCGTCGAGCGCCACGGGCTGCGCTTCGTCGAGGGCCGCCTGCTCGGCGAGGACCTCCCCTTCGGGATCACCGCCCTGCTGCGCGCCGAGGTCGTCTCCGTCCTCGCCGACTACGACTGCTACTACCTGCACGGTCGGGACGACGACAGCAACGCCTCCCGCCAGGACATGGACTGGCCCGCCTACCTCGCCTACATCGGCACCGTCCTGGCCGACCTCGCCGCCGAGGTCCCGCCCGGCCCGGACCGCGACAGACTCCTGATCCGCCACTTCCACGGCGAGATACTCATGCCGTTCGCGGCCCCCTACCTCGCCCGGGACGAGACCGGCCGCCGCGCCATGCGCGAGGCCGCCCGCCCCCTCGTCGACGCCTACCTCACCGACCGGGTGCTCGCCGCCCTCCCGCCCGGCCTGCGGCTGCGCGCCCACTGCCTGCGCGCCGGCCTCGACGCCGAACTGGACGCCGTGGTCGCCGCCGACGCCGGCCCCGACCGGACCCCCGGCCCGCCCCGCCTCGACGACGGCCGCGCCTACGCCGCCTACCCGCACTTCCGCGACGCGGACCACCCGCTGCCGGACGCCCTCTTCGACCTCACCGACCGGATCGGGGTCCGCCAGTGCCTCGACGGCGTCCAGTGGATCGGCGGCGTCCTCCACCTCCGCGGCACCGCGACCCTGCGCACCGTCGGCGCCGACGCCGTCGAGCTCGTCCTGCACCGCAGCGGCGCCCACCACCGCATCCCCGCCGCCTACGACCCCGACGGCGCCACCTGGCACGCCGCCCTCGACCCGGCCACCGCGGCCGGCGGCGCCCCTCTGGCGGACGGCGTCTGGGCGCTGAAGCTGGGGATCGCCGCGCACGGCACCCCGGACGCCGCCGACGCCCCGGTCCCCGCCCTGCGCCGCGAGGTCTGGCTCGTCCCCGAGGGGGGCGGCCCGGTCACCGACACCGCCCCCCGCGTCATCAGCCACGGCCCCGAAGGCCCCACCGTCGCCGCCCTGTTCCTCTCCTCCCCGCACGGCCACCTCCACCTCGACCTGGACCACGACGGCGCCCGCCGCCCGCTCGGCGCCGACCTGCACGGCACGGCCGCCCGCACCCGCACCGGCCGCACCACCGTCGCCGCCGGCCTCACCCTCCCCGGCTGCCCCGTCGACGCCACCCTCCAGTTCGTGCTGCGGGACGCCACCCGTACCGTGGCCCTGCGCACCACCGTCGAGCGCGCCGCCGGCGACCGCTACCGCGCCCAGGCCCGCCTGCGCGGTGGCCCCCCGGGCGACTGGCGGGTCACCCTCCGCCTCACCGCCGGCGCCCTGCGCCGCGAGCTCCCGGTCCATGTCGCCGACGGCGGTGGCCCGTTGACCCTCACGGTCCCGGGCGCGCGCCGCTGACGACCGGACCCGGCCGGGCCGTTCCGCCGAACGAGGCGGAGCGGCCCGGCCGTTGCGTGTGCCGCGCGCTTTGGCGCGTTCCTGGCGCTCTTCCGGTAGCCGCACGACAGCGGCTTGTTCTATAACAGCTAGAACAAGTGCCGGGGGCGCGTCCCGGCTCACCGTCTCAACTCCCAGGGGGAATCCATGCGTTCACGCACGCTTCGGCGCGGCAGGGTGCTCGCCGCGCTCGCGGCGGCCGCCGCCGTCGCCGGCCCGGCGTTAGGTGCGCCCGCCGCGTCCGCCGCCCCGCGGGCCGCCGCCCTCGTGCCCGCCGCGGACCGCGCGATCCAGTTCACCGCGGACGGCACCACCGCCTACGGCACGGTGCACATCCCCGCCCACCGGCCCGGCCGCAAGCTGGCCGCGGCGCTGCTGATCCCCGGCAGCGGGCCGAGCGACCGCAACGGCGACGAGCCGCCCGCGCTCACCCCGCACACCCTGTCCCTGCTCGCGGGCGCCCTCGGTGGGGACGGCGTGATGAGCCTGCGGTTCGACAAGTACGGCACCGGGCGGACCGGCCTGGGCGGCCGGCACCGCGCCCCCGACATGGCCGCCTACACCCGCCAGGCCGTGGCCGCCTACCGCACCCTGCGCGCCCAACCGGAGGCCGATCCGCGCGCCCTGCTCGTGGTCGGACACAGCGAGGGCGGGCTCCAGGCGCTGCTCGTCGACCGGGCGGTGACGGCCAAGCCCGCCGGCCTCGCGCTCCTCGCCCCGCAGGACCTGCGCCTGCTGGACATGCTGGACTTCCAACTGGCGGACGGCCTGGACCGGCAAGTCGCCGCCGGCCAACTCACGCCGGCGCAGGCGGCGTTGAACAAGCGCGGCATCGCCAGGGCCATCGCCGACTTCCGTGCCGGGCGCCCGGTCGACACCTCCGGGCTGCCGCCCTCCCTCGTCACCCTCCTGGGCGGCGTCTTCGGGCCGGTCAACGCGGACTTCACCCGCAGCGACGACGCCCTCTACCCGCCGTCCGTCGCCCGCGGCGTCGCGCCCGGCACCCGCACCCTGGTCACCTGCGGCACGGCCGACGCCAACGTGCCGTGCCGCACCACCCCGCCGCTGCGCGCCGCCCTCGCCGCGGCCGGCACCACCGGACCCGGGCTGCGGGTCCTGCCCGGCCTCGACCACTTCCTGCACCCCGCCGGGACCCCGATCAACGAGCCGGTGCTCGCCCCCGCCGCGCGGCGGGCCCTGCACGACTTCGTCCGCCCCTGGCGGCAGCGCCCGACGGGCTGAACCACCGGCCGCCCCCTGTAACGACGGACCGCCCGCCCCCGGAAGACGGGAGCGGGCGGTCTACGGGCAGCGGGGGCGTCAACCCCGGCCGGTCTCAGGCGTGATGGTGCTGCCAGCCCGCCCACGCCGACGTGATCATGTCGCGGACGTCGTGCCGGGCCTGCCAGCCCAGCTCCTTGGTGATCCGGTCGGCGGCCGCCACCACGCGGGCCGGGTCGCCGGCGCGCCGCGGGGTGACCTCGGGCACCACGCCCCGGTGCCCGGTGACCTCGGCGATCAGGTCCACCATCTCGCGGACCGAAACCCCCTCGCCCCGGCCGATGTTGAGCGTCAGGTCCCGCACCGGGCCCGGCTCGGCCAGCGCCCGGGCGGCCGCGACATGGGCGTCGGCGAGGTCCGCGACGTGGATGTAGTCGCGGATGCAGGTGCCGTCGGGGGTGTCGTAGTCGTCACCGAAGATGCGCGGCGCGGCGCCCTGGGTGAGCCGCTCGAAGACCATCGGGACGATGTTGAAGACCCCGGTGTCGGCCAGCTCCGGGGTGGCCGCGCCGGCGACGTTGAAGTACCGCAGGCAGGCGGTGGAGATGCCGTGGGCCTTGCCGACCGCCCGCGCCATCCACTCGCCGACCAGCTTGGTCTCGCCGTACGGGTTGATCGGCGCGCAGGGCGTGTCCTCGGTGACCAGGTCCACGTCCGGCATGCCGTAGACGGCGGCGGAGGAGGAGAACACCAGGCGCGGCACGCCACCGGCGGCCATCGCCTCCAGGAGCGTCTGCAGGCCGTGGACGTTCTCGCGGTAGTAGTGCAGCGGCAGCTCGACGGACTCGCCGACCTGCTTCTTCGCGGCCAGGTGGACGACGTCGGTGATGCCGTGCTCGGCGATCGTGGCGTCCAGCACCGCGCGGTCGAGCGTCGAGCCGACGATCAGGGGCACGTCCTCCGGGACCCGGGCGCGGACGCCCGTCGTCAGATCGTCGAGGACGACAACCGACTCGCCGGCCTGCCGCAGGGCCCTTACGACATGGGAGCCGATGTAACCGGCACCACCCGTGATCAGGTAAGACATAGCGCCAATCCTAGGCTGGGAACAGAGGGACAGGGGTGCCCGGGTCAGCGGTGCAGCTTCCGGGCGGCGATGCGCCAGACGCTGCGCGGCCCGGACGCCACCCGCAACGACAGGGCTCCGCCCGTCGTCGCGTACGGCTGGGCGAGCAGCACCACATGGCGCCGACTGGGCAGCACCCGACGCGTCAGACCGCTGCCCACGGCCCGCAGGCCGACGCCGATCGCGGTGCCGTCCGTGCAGGTCAGCCGCGCCGACAGGTCCCACGGTTCGGGGTCGGCGGGCCGCGCCCCGGGCAGCTCGATCAGCGGGGCGAGGTCCAGCCCCACCGACGCCGTCCAGGCGGTGCCGTCGGCGGCGGGGGTGAGGGTGGCGGTGTAGACCGGGCCGGGCCGGCCGTCGCGCCGCCGGTGCAGCGCGACCGCGACGCTGACCGGGCCGGCCGCGGCCACCGTGCCGTACAGGTCGTGCACGCGCAGCCGCAGCAGACCGCCGCTGGCGCCCAGCACCGGGTCGGCGTCCACCGTCACCGGCAGCCGCGGCGACGCCTCGAAGCCCGGCACGTCCTCGTCCGCGGCGCCCACCCCGTCCCCGGCGACCAGGCCGTCCAGGCGCACCTCCGGCAGGTCCTCCGACCACACCGGGCCGCCGTCGGGACCCGTCGGGTACGGCGGCAGCAGCCGGCCGGGGCGCGCCGCGAGGTGGGTCAGCCGGTCCAGGTCGCGCGGGGCGGGGGAGGCCAGGACGACCCGGGCCAGCCAGCGGGCCGGGGCGTGCGCGGCGCGCAGCTCGGCCTCCTCGAACGACGCCAGGTGCTCACGGGTCAGCCGCCACCACTCGCCCTGGTAGTCCGCGCCGCGGGTGTGCAGCTCCCGGACGTACATCCGCAGGTCGTGGTCGAGGAACTTGGTGGCCGCGGCCCGCGCCAGACCGTCGCGCCCGGCATCGCGCAGGATCCGCAGGACCGTGCGGTGCGCCTCGATGCGCTGCCGCCAGTTCGCGACGTCCTTGCGGTCCAGGGAGATCGACTGCTTGGCGGCGGCGCGCCGGACGTGCCAGACGTAGACGGTGTCGGGGACGGTGGCGATCTTCGGGGCGGCGGCCAGCACCCGGGCGGTGAAGACGAAGTCCTCGTAGTGGTAGCGGCCTTCGGGGAAGACGATGCCGTGGTCGACGAGGAAGGCGCGGTCGTAGAGCTTGTTGACGCACAGGGTGTCGCGGACCAACTGCGGCGCCCCGTCCGGGCTGTCGTGTACGGCCGGCTCGCGGTAGAGGCCGGGCTGCCAGGGGACGTCCCGGCGGGCCGGCAGCTCCCGGCGCACACAGGCGCCCGCGGTGACCGGCGCCTCGTGCTGCTGCGCCGCGGCCAGCAGGGCCGGCACCGCGCCCGGCGGCAGCACGTCGTCGCTGTCCAGGAACATCACGAAGCGGCCGGCCGCGGCCCGCACCCCGTCGTTGCGCGGGGATCCGCACCCCCCGCTGTTCTCGCCCCGGTGCAGCACCCGCAGCCGAGGCTCGGAGCGGGCCAGGGCGTCCAGGGCCGCGCCGGTGCCGTCGGTGGAGGCGTCGTCCACCGCGATCACCTCGGCGACGGCTTCCCCCTGTGCGAGCGCGGAGCGCACCGCGTCGGCCACGTGCCCGGCGTCGTTGAACGCGATGACGACGACGCTGACCTGCGCGGTGGGCGTGAGGATAGGCCCAGGCCGTGGCTCAAGGGCTTCATTCACAGTCACTAAATCTACATTTCGTGTCGACAGCAGCTCTTGGCGCGAGCGGGTTTCGGACCCCTGTTCTTCAGGGTCAGAGGACGAAAACCACCGAGCGGTTGCACCGGCCACCCTCTTTTTCCGCCTCATTGCCGTCTCTTAACCCACCGAGCCCCGGGACAGAGCCGTACGTTAACCCGCGCGAACGCCCCGCAAGGACGCCGGTACATGCTGTAACGACGCGGACGCCGCAGGATGCCGATCCGGCCACCGCCCACCGGCCCGATCCGTCCGCCTGCCCGGCGCCCGGCCGCTCACTCCAGGATCAGGTCCGCGACCCGGCCCGCCGCCCCGCCGTCGTCCAGATGACAGAACAGCTCCCGGAACTCCGCATACGCCCCCGCACTCGCCCGCGCCACCGCCGGCAGATCCTCCAGGGCCTCGATCAACTCGCCCGTCGACGACAGCAGCGGACCCGGCACCCGCGCCTCGAAATCCAGGCTGAAACCGCGCAGCGCGTCCCGGTAGTGCGCCAGGTCCGGCGTCAGGAACAGCATCGGACGGCCCGTGCCCGCGAAGTCCGCCGCCAGCGACGAGTAGTCGGTCACCAGCACATCGGCCGCCAACAGCAGCTCGGTGGCGTCCGGATACGACGACACGTCCACCGCGAACGGCGCATGGTGACCCGGCAGGCGGTCCGGCACCTGCGGATGGCTGCGCACCAACAGCACATGGTCCCCGCCCAGCGCCGCCCGCGCCGCGTCCAAGTCCAGCGGCAGGTGCAGCCGGTGGTGCGAGGCGTCGTAGGCCACGTCGTCCCGCGGCGTCGGCGCGTACAGCACCGCCCGCTGATCCGGCCGGATCCCCAGGCGCGCCCGGACCGCGGCCGCCACCTCGTCCCGGCCCGCGGCGTGCAGCGCGTCGGTCCGCGGCAACCCGGTCTCCCACAGCTTCCCGCCGAAGCCCAGCCCCGACCGCAGCACCGGGGTGCTCGCCGCGTTCGGCGACAGCAGCACGCTCCACTGCCGGCCCAGCCGCGGCCGCGGCGCCAGATGCGCCAACCCCTCGCAGAGCGTCCCCAACAGATCCGCCCCGATCCGCTTCAGCGGCGTCCCATGCCAGGTCTGGATCACCCGCTGCCCGGCCCGCCGCACGAACCACCGCGGCAGATGCGTGTTGGTGACGATCCAATGGCTGTGCGCCAACGCCCCGTGCCACGCCGCACTGCCCACCACCACCGGACGGGCCGTCGGCGGCACCGCGGTCTGCCCGTCCCGCACCGCCCACAGATGCGTCACGTCCATCCCCCGCCGCACCAGCTCCTCGTGCACCGCCCGCGGCGAATCCCCGTACGCCCGGCCCCCGAAGCTGCTGTAGAGCACCGTCTCGCGCAGCGGACGGGACCGGTGCAGCGGATAGTGCTGCTCGCGCAGCACCCGACGCCGGTACGGGCCCCGATCGACCGGCGGCACCGCGGGACCGGCCGCCACGAACAGCTCGTCGCCGCGCACCCGGTCCAGCACGAACGGCTTGCCGTGCACCGTCCGCGACACCGGCAGCCCGTCGAAGACCGCCGGCACGCACCGCACCGGCGGATCCAACGGCGAGCCCACCGCCCCCTGTTCCCGCAGGTGCACCGTCCACCGGCCCTCCCGCAGCGGCACCTCCCCGGCCCACGACGGCAGCGCCGCGAGCGGCAACGCGCAGTGGAACCGCCCGTCGTCGTGCACGGCCTCGAAGACCGCCTCGGCGGCGTGCGCGGAGTGCCTGAGCACCACCTCCGGCGCCGCCGGCGCGGCATCCGGCAGTGCCCCCGCCAACAACAGCGTCCCGTCCGCCCGCCACACCACCCGGTCCACCGACGCCTGCGGCACCCGGTCCTGGAGCACCAACTCCCCGCCCGCCGCGGCCGCCGCCACCACCTCCCGGCCGTGCGGCAGCGGATGCGCCACCGGCTCCGTCCCCTGCGGACAGGCCACCACGTCCGTCGCGCCGTCGGCCGACACCAGCTCCGGCAGCCAGGTCTCGGTGTGCGCCGGCGGCACCGCGGCCGGTTCGCCGTCCCGCACCGGCCGGGCCGCGTCCAACGCGTCCAACCGCACCCGGACCAGACACCGCCCGCCCCCGTCCGCCGCCCCCTCCACCGGGAACGACACCACCGTCCCCGTCCCCCGGTGCGTCAACCGCAGCGCCACCGGCGCCGGACCGGGCGCGGCCACCGCCAACTCCAGCGCCCCGCCCGCCACCACCGGTGGCCCCACCAACCGCCGCACCCGACGGGTCACCGCGATCCGCAGCCGCCCGTCCACATACCGCGGCACCACCCACACCCCGCCCGCGCCCTCGTGCCCGGACGGCTCCGCCCCCGACCCGCTCTCCGGCGCGGCCAGTTCGCCCGTCGCCACCACCCCGGCCGTCGCCAACAGCAGCTCCACCCGCCACTCGCCCCGACGCAGCCGCGCCGGATCCACCCGCAGCTCGAACCCCGACCAGTCGTAGCAGTGCAGCTCCTGCCCGGACGCCGCGGTCGCCTCCGGCATCGCCACCGTCCGCACCGGCAGCACGATCCGCCGCCGCCCGCACGACAGCACCGCCGTCCGCAGCCCGCCGTGCCGGGTCGCGGCCGGCAGGTTCCGCACGTACGCCCAGCCGCGCAGCAGCAGCACCCCGCCCCGCCACACCGCCTCCCGGACCTCCGCCCGCACCGGGAAGTCCGCCCGCGACAGCCGCACCACCCCCGCCGGCAGCGCGATCGGCGCCTCCGGCGGCAACACCGCCCGCCGCCGCAGCGGCGGCCCCGCCACCACGAACCCGCCCGGATTGCGTGCCTCGTGCCCCAACAGCACCGCCACGTCCGCCAGTCGACCCGACCGGACCAGATACCAGCGCATCCGCAACTCCACCGGCAGCGCCCGCAGCAGCCGCGGATCGGTCCGCGCCAGGAAGTCCCGCGCACAGTCCAGGAACGCCGTCCGCACCTCCGGCGCCGCCCCCGGCACCGCCGCCACCAGGTCCGCCAGCCCCCCGGCCAACTGCGCCCGGTCGTACTCCGCCCGCAGCCCGCCGCACGCCGGCCGCGCCGGATCGGCCAGCAGCGCCCGCATCCGCGCCACCGCCGCGAACCGGTCCCGCACCGCCTGCGCCGTCGGCCGCGGCCGCCGCTCGGGCCCCTCCGGCAGCCGCCGGTAACAGACGTGCTCGTGCAGCACGTCCACCGCCTCCGCCAGCACGTGCGCCGGCAGCGCCACCGCCGCCTCGTCGCCCAACTCGCCCTCGGGGAAGGCGAGTCGATGCCGGTCCCAGAACGCCCGCCGGAACACCTTGTTCGCCACCAGCCCGTCCCGCAACAGCGCCGGCTCCCCGGTGACATGGGTGCGCAGCGCCGTCTCCCGGTCCGCCGGATGGTCCGCCGACTGGCTGCGGCCCGCCGGCCCCAGCCGGTAGACGTTGCCGGTCGCCAGCTCCGCCCCCGACGCGTCCAACAACCCCACCAGGTCCGCGTACGCCCGCGGCAGCAGCACGTCGTCCGGCGCCAGGAACGCCAGGTACCCGGTGTCCGGAAACGCGTGCCGGGCACCGAAGTTCCACGCCCCACCCGGGCCCCCGCCCTCGTGGTGCACCACCCGGAACCGCGGATCGCGCTCCACCACCCGCCGCACCGCCGCCGGCGGCCCCTCCGGCCCGTTGGCCGGTCCGTCGTCCACCAGCACCACGTCCAACTCCGCCAACGTCTGCGCCGCCACCGACGCCAGACACTCCTGGACATGGCGCGCGGCCCCCACACCGCGCGGGACCGGGACGACGACGGTGAGCCGAGGCTTCATGGGCGTAACGAGCCTTTCCGGACGGGCGGACCCCAGGAGCAACCCCGGGACGCACACGGGGCGATGCGGCCGACTCGTCCCTCAACTCGTCCATCGCCGACCCGGTCACCGACGCTGCGCTGAAAGGGTGAGGCGAAGGTGCGGCGGTCCGGCCCGGACGGCGCCATGGCGTACACCGTGGACAACGCGACCAGCACGACCGGTGCCCGCGCCCGGACACCGGCGACCGCCCGCCGCCGACCAGGAAGGTGACCGCCCCGCGATGCCCGGCCGAACCGACAGCTCCGCCGCCACCGACCGCCCCGACACCCCGGCCCCGGCCCCCGGCACCCCCACCACCCGCACCCGCCCCACCGGCACCGCGCCCGCTGCCTCCACCGTCCGGCTCCCCGCCCCCGGCGAACCCGGCGCACTGGCCCGACTGCGGCCCGCCCGGCCCCCGTTCACCCGGCAACTGCGCCGGATCGGCCCCGGCCGCGTCCTGGAGATCGGCTGCGGCGACGGCGACACCCTCGCCGGCTGCGCCCCCGGCAGCGTCGGCATCGACCACGACCCGCGCTCCGTCGCCCGCTGCCGCGCCCGCGGCCTGACCGCCTACACCGCCGACGCCTTCCTGGCCGGCCCGCACGCCCGCCCCGGCGCCTTCGACGCGCTGCTCACCGCCCACGTCCTGGAACACCTCGACGACGAACAGGTCGAGGAACTGCTGCGGGCCTACGTCCCCTACGTCCGGCCCGGCGGCGGCGTGCTGCTGATCACCGCACAGGAGGCCGGCCACCGCGCCGGCCCGGAACCCGTCCGCTTCACCGACTTCACCCTGCTGCGGGCCTTCGCCGAGGCCGCCGGGCTGGCCGTGCGGCGCACCTACTCCCACCCGCTGCCCCGGACCGCCGGGCGGGTCCTCGCGGCCAACTGCTTCGTCCTGGTCGCGCAGGTGCCCCGGGGATGACGCGGTGCCCCGGGGCGGGCCACCGGCGGGGCGGCGTGCCCCGACGGCCCGCCGCCCCGCGCGCGCCTCAGCCGCGCGCCGCCCGCGACCGCTGACGGGCCCGCGCCAACGCCCGGGTCACGAGCGGCGGCAGCACGTCCACCGCCACCCGACGCAGCACCCCGCCCGGCGCGGCGGAGGCCACCGGACGCCCCGCCGGACGCGCCGCGGCCGACCGGGCCGCCCCCGCCGGCTGCCGGTCCACCGGCGCCGCCGCCGGCTTCCGCTCCGCCTCCGACGTCCGGTGCCGCGACACCGGATGCGCCGGCTCCTTCGCCCCCTTGGCGCTCAGCCGCACCAGCGGCGCACCGTTGACCTGCTGCACCTCGTGCCAGATGTCACCGCGGCCCGCCAGCCACCCCAGCAGCGCGCTGCGGTACGGCTCCGGATCGCCCCACGTGCCGTAGAACTTGGTGCCGGTGAGGCAGATCGGCCGCAGCCCGTGGCCCGTCACCGCCTGCCAGGTCGCCGCGGCCACCCCCGGGCAGTGCTCGGCCCGGTAGTCGTCCATCACCACCACGCCCCGGTCGTGCAGCAGCTCCCGCACCGCCAGGATGTCGCCGTGCACGTGCTCGTACAGATGCGAGGCGTCGATGTGCGCGAACCGCACGCTGTCCGCCTCGACGTGCTCGCTCACCAGCGAGCTCAACCCCTGCACGATGACCGGCAACTCCTCGTGGAACGACAGGTAGTTGGCCTCGAACGCCCGCCGGGTCAGCGTCGCGTACGACTTCGCCATCTCCTTGGAGTTGGAGGCGTCCTCGGCCGGCGAGTCGAACAGGTCGCAGACCGTGAACCGCTCGTCCGGGCGCAGCCGCGCCCCCAGGAAGATCGCGCTCTTGCCCAGGTACGCGCCCAGTTCGAGCAGGTCGCCCGGCACCTCCCGGTCCTGCTGCTGGCGCAGGAACCAGTCGAACAGGAGCTGATCGGCGGTGAAGAACCACCCCTTGACCTCGGACAGCCGGGTGGGGCGCGGCAGTTGGTCAACACTCTGGTCTGCGGTAACGGCAGTCATCTGCGGTCCGTCTCCAGACGGTCGGGAATCGATGGCGAGGCACGGCACGCGGGCGCGGCGCGGCCTCGGGGCGCGGGCCGTCCCCCGGCGCCGCCGCGCCGTGGTGCGGCGGGCTCCAGGAGGAACCCCCGCCGCACCCTGCGTTTCACGAAGCGGCCGCCATCGTCCGCCAGGAACGTGAACGGAAGGTGAGCGGCGCCTCCCACAACGGTCATGGCTCGGCCCAGGAACCCGCACCACTCGCACCACCCGCCCCGTACGCCGCGGTCACTTCACCGCGCCCGCCATCACCCCCGACACGAACTGCCGCTGGAAGGCGAAGAAGACGACCAGCGGCACCACCATCGACAGGAACGCCCCCGGTGCCAGCACGTCGATGTTGTTGCCGAACTGCCGCACCTCCTGCTGCAACGCCACCGTGATCGGCGGATGCCCGCTGTCCGCGAAGATCAACGCGATCAGCATGTCGTTCCACACCCACAGGAACTGGAAGATCCCCAGCGACGCGATCGCCGGACCGCCGAGCGGCAGCACCACCCGCGTGAACAACCGCAGTTCACCCGCCCCGTCCAGCCGCGCCGCCTCCAACAGCTCCCGCGGGATCTCGGCGAAGAAGTTCCGCAGCAGGAACACCGCGAACGGCAGCCCGAACGCCGTGTGGAACAGCACCACCCCGGCCGTCGTCTCGAACAACCCCACCGCACCGAACAGCTTCGCCACCGGAATCAGCGCCACCTGTACCGGCACCACCAACAACCCCACCACCACCATGAACCAGCCGTCCCGCCCCGGGAACTCCAGCCACGCGAAGGCATAGCCCGCCAGCGAACCGATCACCACCACCAACACCGTCGCCGGCACCGTGATCGCCGCCGTGGTCACCAGCGACCCCATCACCTTCCCGTTCGACAGCAGCGCCGCGTAGTTGTCGAACGTCAACTGCGCGGGCCGGACGAACACCCGCCACCAGCCCGACTCCGCGATCTCCGCCGGACTGCGCAACGACGAGATCAGCAACCCCACCGACGGCATCAGCCAGAACAGCCCCACCAGCATCAGAAACACCCGCACCGCACCGCCCCCGGCGCGCGCCGCCCACCGCGCCCCCCGCGCCCGCCGCCCCCGCCGGCCACCCCCGCGACCGGCCGGCACCGCGGCCCCCTCCACGGCCGGGATCGACGACGTCATCGGCGACGCTCCTTCCGTATCCGGCGCAGATTCACGTACATCACCGGTGCCACCAGCACCAACAGGAACACCGCGATCGCGCTGCCCAACCCCTCGTCCACATCCGTCCCGAACGACGACTGGAACAACTGCAACGCCAGCACGTTGGCCGACCGCAGGCTGGAGCCCGGCGCGATCACATAGACCAGATCGAAGATCTTCAGCACATTGATCATCAGCGTCACCAGCACCACCACCAGCACCGGCGCCAACAAGGGCACCGTGATCCGGCGGAACACCTGCCACTCGCCGGCCCCGTCCACCCGCGCCGCCTCCAACAACTCCCGCTCCACCCCCGCCAGCCCCGCCGCGATCAACACCATCGCGAAACCGGCCCACATCCACACGTAACTCCCGATGATGGCCGGCGTGACCAGCGCCGGCCCCAGCCAGTCCACCCCGTTGTACGCCGCCGCGAAGTCCGCCGCCGGCAACCGCAGTTGGGCCCCCGCCGCCTCCGCCGGCAACACATACGTCCCATCCGCCCCCGTCACCGCCGACGCCACCACCCGGCCGCCCCGCACCGCCTGCACCGTCAGCCCCGCCAACGCCCGCTCACCCGGATCGATGACGTTCGGCCGCCCCCCACCCCCACGGGTGAAATCCAGCCACGCCGTACCGGTGACCTTCCCCGGCCGCGGCCGCGCGACCACCGCCTGCCGCGCACCCCGCACATCCGACGGCCGCACCGCCACCAACGGCAGGTTCACCGACGCCCCCACCCGCGCCACCGACCGCGTGCTGAACGACCCGCCGCCCGACGGCCGCAGATCCGCACCCGGCCGCGGCTTCGCCCCCGGAAACGGCGCCGGCTTGGCGAACGTGTCGTGCACCGCCACCCACACCGCATTGGCCACCCCCCGCTGCGGATCCTGGTCGTACACCAACCGGAAGATGATCCCCGCCGCCAGCATCGAGATCGCCATCGGCATGAACACCACCAGCTTGAACGCCGTGCCCCACCGCACCCGCTCGGTCAGCACCGCGAAGACCAACCCCAACGCCGTGGACACCGCCGGCGCCACCACCACCCAGACCACCGTGTTCCTGAGCGCCGTCCGGATGGCCTCGTCCGAGAACACCGCCCCGTAGTTCCCCAGCCCCACAAAGCCGTTGCCCGACGCGTCGAACAGGCTCCGATACACCGAGAACCCGATGGGATACACCACCAGTGCCCCCAGCACCACCAACGCCGGCAGCAGGAACACCGCCGCCACCCACACCCGCGGCCCGGCCGCCCGCCGCGGACCCACCCCTACCGCTGCCCTCATCCCACTCACCCGCTCAGTGCCCGAACGCCTTCGCCGCGTCCCGCTCCAAGTTCCGCTGCGTGCCCGCGACGTCCCTCGGGTCCTTCAGGAAGTCCTGGAGGTCCTTCCACTCGCCCTGCCCCGGCTTGCCGCCGAACGAGGCCGGAGCCTGGTCGGACATGTCGAACCGGAAGTCGTCGCCCGCCGCGATCAACGCCCCCGCGATCTTCCGCATCACGTCATCCGCGTACGCCGCCCGGTCCAACTCCCGGTTCGCCGAGAGGAATCCACCCGCCTGCGCCCAGATCCTGGCCGCGTCCGTCGACGCCAGGAACGTCAGCAGCGCCTGCGCCGCCCTGGTGCCCTTCAGCGCCACCGCCACGTCCCCGCCGGTCACCACCGGCGCCTTGGCGCCCACCGCCGGGAACGGGAACACCTTCGCGTCCGTCCCGACCTTCGCCTTCGTCTGCGCGATGTCCGCCGCCGCGTAGTCGGCCGACGACACCATCGCCGCCTTCGGGGTGTCCCCGCCGCTGAACGTCTGCGTCACCGACGTCGGGAAGTCCGTCTGCAATGCCCCCGTGTTGCCGCCCGCCAACAGCTCCTTCTGGCCGAAGAGTTGCCCCAACGTGGTGAGCGCCCGCGTCACGGACGGATCGGTCCACTTGATGGCGTGCTTCGTCAACAGGTCGTACTTCTCCGTGCCCGCCTGCGACAGATACACGTTCTCGAACCAGTCGGTCAGCGTCCACCCGTCCGCCCCGCCCACCGAGACCGGCTCCACCCCCGACTCGGACACCGTTCGCGCCACCTTCAAGAACTCCGGCCAGGTCTTCGGCTCCGACACCCCGGCGTTCTCGAAGACCTTCGCGTTGTACCAGACCAACGACTTGTTGCTGGCCTTGAAGTACACCCCGTACTCGGTGCCCTTGTGGGCCCCCAGATCCCGCCACCCCTTGCCGAAGTTCTTCGCCAACTCCGCCTTGGCGTCCGCCCCGAGAGGCTTGAGCCACCCCTTCTCGGCGAACTCGTTCAACACCCCGACCTGCGGCAACAGCGCCACGTCCGGCGGCCCACCACCCGCGATCTTGGACCCGATGAACCCGGCCATGTCGTCACCGCTCGGCACGAAGTCCACCTTCGCCCCGGTCCGCTTCTCGAACTCCGCCAACACCTTCGCGAAGTTGTCCCGCTCCACCCCCGTCCACACCGCTGCCACCTGCAACCGCTGCCCACCCAACTTCGGCAACGCAACGCCGGCCGCAGTCCCCCTGCCCCCACCACCACTACCCCCACTCCCACTCCCACACCCACCCAACCCCACCGCCATCGCCACGCCCACCACAACCGCCCCAACAACGGCCCTGCGCCGCCGGCCAAACACCCGATACACAGCCCCGGTTCGACGCTCCGCACCGACCCGCCCCGCCTGCCCTATGGGTGTCCGTCCCGCCGCCTGCCCTCTCCGCCCGACTCGTCTACGCATCCCCGTCGCCTCCCCGTAGCCAGGTAGCTGGTAGCCCTCGTCCCCGCCGGGACGGCCCGTCGCCTACCTCAGCGCGGGCGCCGCGGCGCCGTGCCGTGCGTGCAGTGGTGCCCACCGCTGGCGCGATGCGGTGCGTGCCGCGCTGCGACACCGATAGCGCTGCCGGACCGGTCGCGCCGTGGAACCGATCAGCCGTGGAACCGATCACTGGTCAACGGTCACCGATCGTCGATCACCGATCGTGGTGCTGTGAACATCGGTCGTGGTGCTGTGCCGTGCCTGATGCCGCGCTGCTCGTGCTCCCATGGCGCCCGCGATGCCCTGACGCCCGCGATGCGCCCCTCGACACGCCGCCGATCGTGACGCGGCGCCGCTCATGATGCGATGCCGATCGTGACGCGATGCCAATCGTGACGCGGTGGTGCCGTAGTCCTACGCCCCCGCCACCGGCTCCGCAATACCGTCGCCCGCGCCAACTCCCCTTTTGTGATAGCCCCGTTACGGGCCGCCCCGCCATCCCCATCAGCCACTACGCCCGGCAATAGACACCCGGGCACTCAAGTGCCACACGCACCACGCACCAAGCGGCCAGTGTGAAATGAGCCCAGCCCCGCCGGCAGGCCGTCGCCTCCCGCTGCCCGTTGCCCATCCGCCCGGTTGCCCGGTCCGGCCGGACCGGGCAACCGGGCGGTCACATCAGTGACGGCCCCGGCGTCGCCACCGAGGACTGCGCCGCCCGCTGGAGCGCGCTGGCCAGCAGGGCGAGGTCCGTCGGGCCGTTGCCCAACTCCCGCAGCGGGCGCCGGGCCGGCGGGTCGCCCATCCGGGGCCACTCCAGGGGCACGACGGTCGGCCGCAGCGTCGACGTGCGCGGTATCCGGCCGGTGACCCGACCTGCCTGGAACGGGACGACTGTGCCGTCCGCCGCACGGCACAGCCGCCCGCGGCCGGGCGGCACCGGCTCGGAGCCGGCGCCGGGTGCGTCCTCGGTCGGGTCGTCGACGGCGCCCAACTGGACCCGCAGGGTGGCTCGTTCGGCGGTCGCGGTGCCTTCCGTGCGGTCCGGGTGCCCCGTCGCAGCTATCAGGTGCACGCCCAGGGCCGCGCCGTCCCGGGCCACCGCCTCCAGGGCGCGCACCACGGAGCCGGCGGCCGGGCGGCCCGTACTGCCCAGTGCCGGCGAGACCAGCGCGTCGAAGTCGTCGACCAGGACGAAGAGTCGGGGCATCGGCGCCGCGGCCCGGGCGGCCGCCTCGGCCGCCGAAGGGACGTCCGATGCGGCCGAGGGCGCGGACGCGGGTACGGGTGCGGCCGTGCCGGGTCCGGCGGAGGGGGCCGGGCGGGCCTGCGGTGCCTGGTACGGCTGCTGGGCGGTCTGGTGGTCGGGGCGGTGGTTGGGGTGGTCGGTTTGGTGGTCGCGGGGGTGACTGGGGTCCTGTGCGGGGGCGTCCGGGCGGGTGCGGAGGCGGAGGGTGCCCGTGCGGGTGGGGTCCGCCGCGGGGTCCGCCTGGGCGCCGCTGCCTCCTTCCTTGTTCCGGCAACGATTACGGAGAGTGATTTGTTCCTGTGATTCGTTACTCGTTGTGAAAGTGGCGGGTGGGGTTGAGGTGACGGAGGGGGGTGCGGGCGGGGGCGGTGAAGTGCTCGCCGTGGCGGTGGGGAAGGGTGCGGGGGTGGACGCGGAACTGCCCTCGGCGGAGCGGCGGGGGGCGATGATGCGGGGGGCCGGGAGGTGCTTGGTGCGCCACTCGGAGAAGGGGGTGCCGGCCAGTATTTCGGCGCGCCGCTTCAGTTCGGAGGAGAGCGCCTGGGCGAACTCCCGCATCCGCACCGGGTCCGAGGCGGCCAAATGCGTGGTGACGTGCGGCAGTTCGGTGCAGGCGCGCAGGCCCTCGCCGCGCTCGGAGCCGGCGCCGTCCACCAGCACCACCGACAGCCGGTCCGGGCGGTCCGCGGCGGCCAGCGACGCGGCGAGCGACCGCAGCAACTCCGTCTTGCCGGTGGCCGGCGCGCCCTCGACGAGCAGATGGGTGCCGTCGGCGGCGAGGTCGGCGACCACGGGGCCGTGCGGCCCGGCGCCGAGCACCGCGGCGGCGCCGGGCCGGTCGGTGTCCTGCGCGGCCGCCCAACGGGCCATCAGGGACGCGGGGGTGGCCCGGGCGAGCCCCAACTCGTCCAGCAGCCGCGCCGATTCCGGCAGCGGTATGGCGGCGCGCGGCGCCGTCGGCCCGCCCGGTCGGCCGCTCGCCTCGGCCTCCCGTAGGGGTGCCAGCGCCCGGGCGAACCGCTCGGCCCAGGCGGCGGAGACCGCGTCCACGGTCGCGACCGTGCCGTTCGGCCCGGAGCCCGGCTGGATCACCCGTAGGGCGGTGGCGACGTCGCCGCTGAGCACCGCCACCGCCCCGCACTCGCCGAACGCCGGCGACGCGGCCCGCGCCGCCTCGTACGTAGCGGCCAGGGGGAAGGCGGGGGAGGCGGCCGGGGTCTCGGCCAGGCAGAGCACGTGGATGCCGGCCGCCGGGCCGCCCGCGGCCAGCCGCGCGGTGGTCTCGCGCAGCGCCGACGAACCGGGGTCGCCGTCCACGATCAGCAGGGTGTGCGGCCCCTGGTGGCGGGCGGCGACCGCGGCCACCTCGGCGCGCTCGGCGCTGGGCCAGCCGGGACCCAACGGGCCGTCGTCCAGCCGTCGTACCAGTTCGGCCGTGCGGGCCGCGGCCTGCTCCTTGTCGTAGGCGAGCAGCAGTCGGCAGTCCTGACCGCGGACCGGGCGGACGTGCGGCAGCCAGCCCAGCCAGGACCAGTCGGCCACCCGCTCCTCGACGGGGCGCGCCCGGTCGGTGCTGACCAGCACGATCTCCAGCGCGCCGGGGGAGTGCAGCGCGGCCAACTGCGCGGCCGCGGACCGGGCCAGTCCGACCAGCCGCCCGCGCGGACCCGCCAGCCCGAGGGCGCCGGCCCGGCGCAGCTCGACGGCGACCGGCGCGGCGGTGCGACCGCCGTCCCGCTCGGCCGTCCCCAGGCGGACGGTGAGCGCGTCCGGGTGGTCCGGGCCGCGCTCCCAGAGCCGGGGACCCGGGCCGAGCGCGGTGAGCAGGATCCCCGCGGCGTCCGGCCAGCGGTCGTGTGCGGCGGGGCCGGAGGGCGCGCTGGGGCGCTCGGCGGCCGGGCGGTCCCGGACGTCCGCGGGGGCCGTCCCGGTGGCGTCGTGGTACGCCGCCTGAGGCGCCGGCTCCTGCTGCTCCTCGGCCGGGGGGCGGCCGCCGGCCAGGCGGCGTGCCCAGGCGCCGAGGCCACCGCGCCGGCCGGGCTTACGGGTGCCCGCCGGGTCCGGCGATACCAGGGACTGCTGTCCGCCGTGGGTCTGTCCACCGGTGGGCGCGGTGTCGAAGCCCGCTCCGGAGTCGGTGCGGTAACTGGCCGCGGCCGCCTGCCCGGTGGCCGTCCCGGGGGCCGCGGTCGGGTGTCCCGTCCCGTAGGCCGCGCCGGGGGCGGCGTCGATGCCGTCCGGCCCGTAGGCGGTGGGGGCGGGCTCCTGGAGGGGCGTGGCCGGGGCGGCGGGCGGGAACAGGCCGTCCACGGCCTGCCCGGGGGCGTGGGTGACGGTCCCCTCCGGGGCGTCCGTCGGGCCGCGGTGTTCACCGGGCGCCGGGGCCGGAATGCCGCGCAGCGGGGTCTCCTGGCGATGGGAGCCGCCCGCGGGGCGGCCGTCCGGGCCGACCGTCCGGGGCGCGGTGGTGGTCGGTCCGCCGCCGTCGCCGGGGGCCCGGCCGGCGTCGGCGTACAGCAGGCCCGCCGTGGTCTCCCCGGTGGCCGCCGCCCCGGGGGCGATGCCTCCGGGGGCGACCCGGAGGTGGCCCTCGCCGTCGGGGGTGGCGGTCAGGGCCGGGTCCGGGGTGCGCGGTGGGGCCTGGAGGCGCAGCGCGGACTCGCCGACGCGCAGCAGGACGCCGGGCGGCAACGGGACGGCCAGGTCGCCGAGTTCGATGCCGTCGACGGCGGTGCCGTTGGTGGAGCGCAGGTCGGCGACGTACACCGCGCCGTCGGGCTCGACCGTCACGGCGCAGTGCAGGCGGGAGACGTCGGGGTCGTCCAGGGGGACGTCGGCGTCGGCGGAGCGGCCGACGCGGACCTGGCCGCCGTGCAGCAGGTGCACGCCGCCGGCGTCGGGGCCGGAGACCACGCGCAGCCGGGCGGAGCCGTGCGGCAGGCCGTGGGCCGGGGCGGGGCCGGGGCCCTGGAGGGAGAGCACCGCGCCGTCGATCAGGGGTGGCTCGCCGAGCGCCGCGCGCTGCGGGTCGAGCCGCTCGGTGCCGGCGTAGAGGACGACGGGGGCGCTGCCGCCGGTGGTGCCGACGTCCGCGCCGGAGCCCGCCACGGCCGCCGCGAGCGAGCCGGCCACCGTCGCCAGGGCGGTGCCGGCGGGGGCCGTCACGAGGACGTCGCAGGCCCGCGTGGTGTGGCCGCTGCGCGGCCCGAGGACGGTCAGCCGGATCTGCATCGCCGTCAACGGTCCCTTCTGCCGGGAATGACTCGGCAGGGGCTCCGCTCGTCCCCCACCGCACCCCGGGCACGTCGGCACGGACATGTCCCTTGCACGTCGCGACAGTGACCGCGCGCCCCTACCGCGTGCGTGCTGGGATGCATCCTCGCACCTGCCACTGACAACACGCCCGCCGACCGCCCTTTAATGATCTTGATTGGTCGGCGCCCGGCGGAAAACCGCCTGGTTACGGGCAGTGAACCGGCCGATTTCGATCATCAAGCGTCGTCGAAGCGATCAGCGACGGACGCCACTCGGACCGCTGACGCGAGGCGCCGGCGCCTTGACGCGACCGCCGGACGTCCCCGTGCTGGCCGGCCCGTACGCGTCCGGAATCCGGGCAACCAATGGCCCGCGACCGACGTCTTTCCGAAGAGCCCCGGCCCGTCTGCCGAACCGAAATGTTTGTGCGACGGCACTAGAGTGGGGCGGACGGGCCGCGAGCTGACCCAGCGGGCCAGAGCCAAGCATCCACCACGACCAGGGAGCGCATGACGTGCGGCCGGTAGGCAGCAAGTACCTGCTTGAGGAGCCGCTGGGACGCGGCGCCACGGGCACCGTCTGGCGTGCCCGCCAGAGGGAGACGGCCGGCTCCGAGGCCGCCGTCCCGGGGGAGCCCGGCGCAACGGTCGCGATCAAGGTCCTCAAGGAGGAGCTGGCGTCCGACGCGGACGTGGTGATGCGCTTCCTGCGGGAGCGCTCGGTCCTGCTGCGGCTCACCCACCCCAACATCGTCCGGACCCGTGACCTGGTCGTCGAGGGCGACCTGCTGGCGCTCGTCATGGACCTGGTCGACGGCCCCGACCTGCACCGCTACCTCCGCGACAACGGCCCGTTCAGCCCGGTGGCGGCCGCCCTGCTCACCGCGCAGGTCGCCGACGCGCTGGCCGCCAGCCACGCCGACGGCGTCGTCCACCGCGACCTCAAGCCGGCCAACGTCCTGCTCGCCGGCTCGGACGGCAGTGGCGAGATGCACCCGATGTTGACCGACTTCGGCATCGCCCGGTTGGCGGACTCCCCGGGGCTGACCCGCACGCACGAGTTCGTCGGCACCCCCGCCTACGTGGCGCCGGAGTCCGCCGAGGGCCGCCCGCAGACCTCCGCGGTGGACATCTACGGCGCCGGCATCCTGCTCTACGAGCTGCTGACCGGCCGCCCGCCGTTCGCCGGCGCGACCGCCCTGGAGGTGCTGCACAAGCACCTCGGCGAGGAGCCGCAGCGCCCCGCCTCGGTCCCCGAGCCGATGTGGACGATCGTCGAGCGCTGTCTGCGCAAGCGCCCCGAGGAGCGGCCCAGCGCCGAGAACCTCGCCCGCGGGCTGCGCACCGTCGCGGCCGGCATCGGTGCCAACGCCACCCCCGAGCAGGCCCAGGCGGCGCTGGGCGTCGCCGCGCTGCTCGTCCCGGACCCGGACCCGGCCACCGTCCCCGGCACCGGCGAGGGCCGGGGGACGGGCGACGCGGCGCCCACCCAGGTGCTGCCGACCAACGCGGCCTCCTACGACCCCGGTGCGGCGACCAGCGTGCTGCCGTCCACCGGGGGCCCCGCGCCCACCCGGGCCATGCCCCCGGTGCCCCCGATGCCGGCGGGCATGCCCATGGCCGGCCCCCAGGAGCCCCAGGGGCCGCACCCCTGGGAGTCCCAACTGCGCGCCGCCCGGGACCGCAACGACCAGACCCAGGTGCAGTACCTGGACCCGCAGGACGACCCGCTGCGTCGTCGCCCGCAGCGCCGCCCGGCGCCCGCCCCGGCCCCGTACGCCGGCCCGCAGGGCGGATACCCGCAGCAGCAGCGTCCGCCGGCCCCGCAGCGCCGCCAGGAGCCGCCGCCGCAGCGCTACGAGCCGGCCCCGCCGCCCGCCCGGGAGCCCCGGCCCCCGCGCGAGCCGCGCCGCCGCAGCGCCAACCCGATGCGGATCCCCGGCCTGGGTTGTCTGAAGGGCTGTCTGTTCACCGTGCTGCTGCTGTTCGTGGCGGGCTGGCTGGTCTGGGAGTTCACCCCGCTCCAGCAGTGGATCGGCACCGGCCGGAGCTTCTTCGCGCAGGTCGGGCACGTCTTCGGCCAGATCCAGCACTTCGTACAGAGGCTCGGCGGCTGACGGTCCGTACGGACGCGCCTCGACGGCTTGATGGATTTGTCGACATCCGGCCGGTGAATTCCCGTACAGAAGTGACGGTTGCCGCCATTGGGGGCACTGAACCCTCTGGCGCCCGCGTAGCTTTGACGCCAACCTCAGCCCCCGCAGGACGCTCGGGGGCCCGACACGTCGGAGCAGTCTTGGCACGGAAGATCGGCAGCCGGTACACCGCTCACCAGATCCTGGGGCGCGGCAGTGCCGGCACGGTATGGCTGGGCGAGGGGCCCGAAGGGGCCGTGGCCATCAAGCTGTTGCGCGAGGACCTCGCCTCCGACCAGGAGCTCGTCGGGCGCTTCGTGCAGGAGCGGGCGGCGCTGCTCAGCCTCGCGCACCCGCGCGTCGTCGGGGTCCGCGACCTCGTCGTCGACGGCGCCGACCTCGCGCTCGTCATGGACCTGATCCGCGGGACCGACCTGCGCACCCGTCTGGAGCGCGAGCGGCGACTGGCCCCGGAGGCCGCCGTCGCCATCGCCGCCGACATCGCCGACGGCCTGGTCGCCGCGCACGCCGCCCGGATCGTGCACCGCGACGTCAAGCCGGAGAACGTCCTGTTGGACATGCAGGGACCGCTCGGTCCCGGTGGCGCACACCCCGCGCTGCTCACCGACTTCGGCATCGCGCGCCTGGTCGACACGCCCCGCCGCACCCTCTCCCAGGCCCAGACCGGGTCGACGTCCGGCGCGCTGCGCTCGACCAAGGTCATCGGCACCCCCGACTACCTCGCCCCGGAGATCATCGAGGGGCTGCCGCCGCGCGCCTCGGTGGACGTCTACGCGCTGGCGACCGTCCTGTACGAGATGCTCGCCGGCTTCACGCCCTTCGGGGGCGGCCACCCGGGCGCGGTGCTGCGCCGGCATGTCACCGAGAGCGTCGCCCCGCTGCCCGGCATCCCGGACGAGCTGTGGCAGCTGCTCATCCAGTGCCTGGCCAAGGCGCCCGCCTCCCGCTTGCGCGCCCCGGAACTGGCCGCCCGGTTGCGAGAGATCCTGCCGAGCCTGGCCGGCATCCCGCCGCTGGACATCGACGAGCCCGGTGACGAGCAGTCGGCGGACGACCCGGAGGGCGCGCCCGCCGGCGCCCACCAGGAGGCGCGCTATCCGGCGACGGCCCCCGAGGGCCCGCCGCGCGGCGCGGTCCCCCTCGTCCAGGGCGCCACACCGGACTCCAACCGGGAGACGCACACCAGCATGCGGGTCCCCGAGCCGGACGAGCTGGCCGGCGGCGCGCACGGCACCGCCCGTACGCCGCGGGCCGCGGGGGAGCGCCGGGCGGGTTCGGCCCGGCACCGCTCCACCCCGGAGGCGGTGCGCCTGCGCCGGATCAAGCTGGGCGTGGCGGCCGCCCTGGTCCTGGTGGCGGCCGCGGTCGCCGGCCTGCTGGCCACGGGGGGTGACGACGCACCGCGCGACCTCGGCCCGGGCGTGCACCTGCCGCACCAGGACCCGCCGCAGCAGCTGCCGCAAAACCCGCGACAGGCCCCGTGACCTGCGGCGGACGCTGTGACGGGGGCTTCGGGCGGGCCGCGCGGAACGGCTGCGCGGCCCGCTCCACCCCGCCCCGGGGCGCCGGGGTCGACAACGCTCCGGGACAGATTGTCGGTAGCAGCCGTTAGGCTGGGTGCGTGGCAGTCGTCGATGTATCCGAAGAGCTGAAGTCCCTCTCCTCGACCATGGAGTCGATCGAGGCCGTCCTGGACCTCGACAAGATGAGGGCCGATGTCGCCGTGCTTGAGGAGCAGGCCGCGGCGCCGTCCCTGTGGGACGACCCGGCGAACGCGCAGAAGATCACCAGCCAGCTCTCCTACCTCCAGGGCCAGCTGCGCCGTGCCGAGGAGCTGCGCGGCCGCGTCGACGACCTTGAGGTGCTCTTCGAGCTCGCCGAGGCCGAGGGCGACGAGGAGACCCGCGCCGAGGCCGAGCGCGAGCTCGTCGACGTCCGCAAGGCGGTCGACGAGCTGGAGGTCCGCACCCTGCTGTCCGGCGAGTACGACGCCCGCGAGGCCCTGGTGAGCATCCGCGCCGAGGCCGGCGGGGTGGACGCCGCCGACTTCGCCGAGAAGCTCCAGCGGATGTACCTGCGCTGGGCCGAGCGCCACGGCTACAAGACCGAGCTGTACGAGACCTCCTACGCCGAAGAGGCCGGCATCAAGTCGACCACCTTCGCCGTCCAGGTGCCGTACGCCTACGGCACGCTCTCCGTGGAGCAGGGCACCCACCGCCTGGTGCGCATCTCGCCGTTCGACAACCAGGGCCGCCGCCAGACGTCGTTCGCGGGCGTCGAGGTGCTGCCGGTCGTCGAGCAGACCGACCACATCGAGATCGACGAGAGCGATCTGCGGGTGGACGTCTACCGCTCCTCCGGCCCCGGCGGACAGGGCGTCAACACCACCGACTCCGCGGTCCGGTTGACCCACCTCCCCACCGGCATCGTGGTCTCCTGCCAGAACGAGCGCTCGCAGATCCAGAACAAGGCCACCGCCATGAACGTCCTCCAGGCGAAGCTGCTGGAGCGGCGCCGCCAGGAGGAGCAGGCCAAGATGAACGCCCTCAAGGGCGACGGCGGCAACTCCTGGGGCAACCAGATGCGTTCGTACGTCCTGCACCCGTACCAGATGGTCAAGGACCTGCGTACGGAGTTCGAGGTCGGCAACCCGCAGTCCGTGCTGGACGGCGACATCGACGGCTTCCTGGAGGCCGGCATCCGCTGGCGCAAGCAGAGCGAGCAGCAGGCCAAGTAAGCCGAAAGCGGACAAAGTTCCGCGTGCCGCACGAGACAACTGCCTCCCCTGGGGAGGCAGTTGTCGTTTGTGGTGGCGGTTAGGTCACAGTCGTACGTCCATGTATCGCCCAACTCATGGCAATTCAGGCATCAAGCCTTTATTCGGCCTTGACGATGTTCCGAGAACTGGGAAGGCTGAGCGCGGCATGCGTGTGTCATGGGGCGCGTGTAGGAACGGGGAGACGAAGGGCCCGCCCGCGCTCGCGGGGCGTCGGTCCGCACGCCCCCATCGTCGTTGCCCCGTGCGGCGGTGCTCCAATGACGAGTTCAGCTACTGGGGGTAGCAGTACATGACGAAGAAGACGCGGCTGCGCGTGGCGCGCATTGCGGCCGGTGCGGTGATCGCGGCCGGTGCGTCGCTGACCGCGGCCGGCGCGGCATCCGCCGCCGAGACCGGACAGGGCCAGGCAGCGGGCACCGTCTGCAAGCCGTGGGACGTGCTCAAGCTGTTCTGCGACGACACCAGCGGCGGCACCTCCACCGGCGGCGAGTCCACGGGTGGCGACACGACCGGTGGCCAGACCACCGGCAGCCAGACCGGCGGCGAGTCCACCGGCGGTGAGACGACCGGTGGCCACACCTCCGGTGGCGACACCACCGGTGGCCACACCACCGGCGGTGACACCACCGGTGGCCACACGACCGGTGGCGACACCACGGGCGGTGACACGACCGGCGGTGACACCACGGGCGGCGACACCACCGGTGGCGACACCACCGGCGGTCAGACGACCGGCGGCGACACCACGGGTGGTGACACCACCGGCGGTCAGACGACCGGCGGTCAGACCACGGGTGGCGACACCACCGGCGGCCACACCTCCGGCGGTCAGACCTCGGGCGGCCAGACCTCCGGTGGTCAGACCGGCGGCGGCAGCACCGGCGGCCACTCCGGCGGCGGCAGCACCGGTGGCCACTCCGGTGGCAGCACCACCGGCGGTGACAGCACCGGTACCGGTACCGACAACGAGGGCTCCAAGCCGATCGACCAGCCCGGCCAGGGCAAGGAGCAGGTCGTCGACACCCCGGGCCAGGCCAAGCAGCAGGCCAAGGGCGGTCAGCTGGCCGAGACCGGTTCGTCCGGCACGACCTTCCTGCTGATCGGTGCGGCGACGATGATCGCCGGTGGCGTGGGCTTCCGGGTCCTGCCGCGCCTGATGAACAAGGGCAACGGCGCGGCGGCCGCCTGACGCCGACGCGCTACGCGACGAGGGGCCCGGGACGCATGGCGTCCCGGGCCCCTCGGGCGTCAAGGTGGTGGTGTGGGGCGACTCTCGCGCACCCTGCGTGGCGGCGTCGTGACAAAGGTGCGGCGCGGCCGGTCTCAGACGGCCTGGCGGAGCAGCAGCGCGAGCGCGATCAGCGCGACCAGCAAGGCCGCCAGCACCACGGGGTTGAGTTGGCCGAAAAAGCCCGCCTGCTGCTGGAGTCGTTCCCTGCTGGCCCGGCACACAGGGCAGCGGCCCTCGCTCACAGGGGCCGCGCAGTTGGCGCACACCAATCGGTCGTACGTCATGCGACCTCCTTACTTCACCGGACCAACGCACCAGGAGGCGCGTTGGTTCCCTCTACCACTGTGCCAGGTCCGCCGCGGTACGGCGCGCGCCCATGGAGCGTTCCGGTCCCGCCCGCGCGAAATGCGCCCGCCCGTCGCCCGGATTGTGCGTCTTTTGTCCCGTAGGCGCCGTGAAGAAACGCACCAACCCCCGTCGGCGGCTTCGCGGCCACGTGAGGTTCGCGTAGGGTCACGCTCACCGACGGGAGCCACGACCGGCAACCCGTTCCCCTACCCAGGTCGACCGTGGTGCATCAGTGATCCGATTCGACAACGTCTCCAAGACCTACCCGAAGCAGAACCGCCCCGCCCTCAGGGACGTCTCCCTGGAGATCGAGCGCGGCGAGTTCGTCTTCCTGGTGGGCTCCTCGGGCTCCGGTAAGTCCACCTTCCTGCGGCTGCTCCTGCGTGAGGAGCGCGCCAGTCACGGCGCCGTCCACGTACTGGGGAAGGACCTGGCCAAGCTCTCCAACTGGAAGGTGCCGCAGATGCGTCGCCAGGTGGGCACGGTCTTCCAGGACTTCCGGTTGCTCCCCAACAAGACGGTGGGGCAGAACGTCGCCTTCGCCCTGGAGGTCATCGGCAAACCGCGCGGACAGATCCGCAAGACGGTGCCCGAGGTCCTCGAACTCGTCGGCCTCGGCGGCAAGGAGGACCGCATGCCCGGCGAGCTGTCCGGTGGTGAGCAGCAACGCGTCGCCATCGCGCGGGCGTTCGTCAACCGCCCGCTGCTGCTCATCGCCGACGAGCCCACCGGCAACCTCGACCCGCAGACCTCCGTCGGCATCATGAAGCTGCTGGACCGGATCAACCGCACCGGCACGACGGTGGTCATGGCCACCCACGACCAGCAGATCGTCGACCAGATGCGCAAGCGGGTCATGGAACTTGAGAAGGGCCGGCTCGTACGCGACCAGTCGCGCGGCGTGTACGGCTACCAGCACTGAAAGGACGCCATGCGCGCCCAGTTCGTCCTGTCGGAGATCGGCGTCGGTCTCCGCCGCAATCTCACGATGACCTTCGCCGTCATCGTCTCCGTAGCCCTCTCGCTCGGCCTGTTCGGTGCCTCGCTGCTGATGCGCGACCAGGTCAGCACGATGAAGGGTTACTGGTACGACAAGGTCAACGTCTCCATCTTCTTCTGCAACAAGAACGACGCCGAGACGGCCGCCAACTGCGCCAAGGGCGCGGCGACCCAGCAGCAGAAGGACGACATCCTCGCCGAGCTGAACCGGCTCCCGCTGGTGCAGAACGTGCAGCACGAGACCAGTGACCAGGCGTACAAGCACTACAAGGAGCAGTTCGGCGACACCCCCGTCGCCGGTCTGGTGACGCCGGACCAGCTGCCGGAGTCCTTCCGGGTCAAGCTCAAGGACCCGACCAAGTTCGACGTCATCAAGTCGGCGTTCTCCGAGCGGCCCGGCGTCGAGCAGGTGCAGGACCAACGGGACACCGTCGAGCCGCTGTTCCGCCTCCTGGACGGCATGCGGTACGCGGCGCTCGGCGTGATGGGCCTGATGCTGGTGGTGGCGCTGATGCTGATCGTCAACACCGTGCGGGTCTCCGCGTTCAGCCGCCGCCGGGAGACCGGCATCATGCGGCTGGTCGGCGCGTCCAGCTTCTACATCCAAATGCCGTTCATCATGGAGGCGGCGATCGCCGGCCTCATCGGCGCCGTGTTCGCCTGTGTGCTGCTGGTCGGCGGCAAGTACTTCATGATCAACCAGTGGTTGGCCAAGCAGATCCAGGTGGTCAACTTCATCGGCTGGGACTCCGTCCTGGCGGTGCTGCCGCTGGTCCTGCTCATCGGGCTGCTGATGCCCGCGCTCGCCGCGTTCTTCGCGTTGCGCAAGTACCTCAAGGTGTGAGCTTCGCCAAGGGCGCCGTACGGTCAACTCCCCGTACGGCGCCCTTTCGTCGCCTAGACTCACCGCCATGTCGGGCCCGTGTCGGTACGGTCGGCCCCGCCGCATCCGCCGCGGGGCGGCCCTGACGTTGTTCCTCGCCGGGGTGCTCGCCGCGGGGGCGGCCACCGGCACCTGGGACGACGTCGGCGACACCGCGGAGCCGGCCGCCCAGGGCCGCCCCGCCGACGACGGGCCCGCCGGGTCGGCGACCGCCGAGCGGGCCGCCCGGGCCGCCGAACGGGCCGTCGCGGACGGCAAGTCCGGTACCCAGGCCGCCGATGATGTGGTCAGCCGCAGCGGCGACCGCTGGTCGGCGGTCTACACCCCCGGCGAATTCGCCGATTTCCAGGCCCAGTTGGACGGCTCGTACGTCGGCGTCGGGCTGTGGGTGCGGCAGCGGGACGATGGCCGGATCACGGTGTCCCGGGTCCAGCCCGGCGGCCCCGCCGACCGCGCCGGGATCGCCGTCGGCGACCGGCTCGACGCCGTCGACGGTCGGCCCGTCCAGGGGCGGCCGGTCACCGAGACCGTCGGCCGGCTGCGCGGCGACGGCCCGGACGGCTCCGGGGCGGCCCCCGGCACGCCCGTCCGCCTGGACCTCGACCGGGGCGCCCGCCACCGGAGCGTGACGTTGCACCGCACCCGGCTGCACACCGAGAACGTCACCGTGGACCGGCCGGCCGGCGGCGACGGCCCGACCCGCATCAAGATCACCGCGTTCGCCAAGGGCACCGGCGCCGCGGTCCGCCGCGCGCTGCGCACCGCCGACCCACGGGACGGGCTGCTGTTAGACCTGCGCGGCAACACCGGCGGCCTGGTCAGCGAGGCCGTCGCCACCGCGTCGGACTTCCTCGACGGCGGCCTGGTCGCCACCTACGACGTGCACGGCAGCCCGCGCGCGCTGTACGCGCAGGGCGTCGGCGACAGTCGGACCCCGCTGGTGGTGCTGGTGGACGGCGGCACGATGAGCGCCGCCGAGCTGCTGTCCGGCGCCCTCCAGGACCGCGGCCGGGCCGTCGTGGTGGGCTCGCCGACGTTCGGCAAGGGCTCGGTCCAGATGCCCACCCGGCTCCCGGACGGCTCGGTCGCGGAGCTGACCGTCGGCCACTACCGCACCCCGTCCGGCCGGGCCGTGGACGGCGCCGGCATCACCCCGGACCTGATCGCCCCGGATCACGCCGAAGAACGGGCCCGCACAGTATTGAGTGGCCTCGGCACCGGTGCGTAGTGCGAAAATGGCCGCACTATGGCTACCAAGGGCAAGGGCAAAGAGAAGAACGACGGGCGCAAGCTCGTCGCGCAGCACAAGAAGGCGCGGCACGACTACCACATTCTGGACACCTTCGAGTGCGGTCTGGTGCTGACCGGTACCGAGGTGAAGTCGCTGCGCCAGGGGCGGGCGTCCCTGGTGGACGGATTTGTCCAGATCGACGACGGGGAAGCCTGGCTGCACAACGTCCATATCCCGGAATACGCACAGGGGACCTGGACGAACCACAGTGCGCGGCGGAAGCGGAAGCTGCTGCTGCACCGGGGCGAGATCGACAAGTTGGAGGTCAAGTCCCAGGAGACGGGTCACACGATCGTGCCGTTGGCCCTGTACTTCAAGGGCGGCCGGGCCAAGGTCGAGATCGCGCTGGCCAGGGGCAAGAAGGAGTACGACAAGCGGCAGACGCTGCGCGAGAAGCAGGACCGTCGCGAGACGGAGCGGGCGATCTCGGCGGTCCGGCGCCGGCAGCGGGCGTAGGTCCCGGCGGCCGGGCCCGGGCGGCGAGCGGCCGCCGGGAAATGTGCTGGCACGCGCGTGCGTCGGTCACGTACGATGGGGACACACCCCGCGAGGGTGTGGCACCACCTTTGAAAAGAAAACATGGGGATGATCGGTTTCGACAGCGGATGTCGAAGCAGGGGAAGCGAGTCGAGGAAGCGGCAATGATCTCGTAAACCACATGCCGAAACCAATAATCGCCAACACCAAGCGCGATTCCTTCGCCCTCGCTGCCTAAGTAGCGACTTGCGAAGTGTCAGCCCGGGGCTGTTCCCGACCCGGATCCTGGCATCAGCTAGGGGACTAAACCTCGATCCCGGTCACGGGGTGAAGAGGGAAATCAAACAGTGGCTGGGCCCGTCGGAGACTTGTCCGTGTGATCTCCGGGGCCGAGAAAAGCGCAGCGGACTGCACTCGGAGAAGCCCTGATTCCGCACCGTTGGACGCGGGTTCGATTCCCGCCATCTCCACGAAGACGACAGGCGACGTGTGCCCGCGAAAAGCGCGGGCGGCGTCGCCTGTCGTCGTTTCTGTGCGGCTTTCGCCGGATGGGGCGGGGTGCCGCTGTCAGGCGCGGTCCTCGTCGTCAGGTGCGGCGGGCCGGCCGCGTGGCGCGCGGGTGCTCGTCGCCGCGGTGAGGGCGAGGGCCAGGGTGGCCGCCGCGGCCGGGACGGCGTAGCCGGTGGCGGGGGACGGCAGGTGGTCCGCGGCCCAGCCGCCGGTGGCCGAGCCGGCCGCGATGCCGGCCAGCAGCGCGGTCACCGCCAGCGTCATCCCCTCGTTCAACCGGCCGGCCGGGGTGCGGGATTGGACCAGGCCCATGCCGGTGACCATGGTGGGGGCGGTCGCCGTGCCGGCGGTGAGCAGGGCCGCGGCGAGCAGCAGCGGGGCGCCCGTCGTGGCGGCCAGCAGCGGCAGCGTCAGCAGGGCGGCCATCGCGGCGGCACAGCGCAGGAAGCGCCGGGCGGGCCGGGTCGCCGGGGGCAGCAGGCCGAACAGCAGCCCGGCCGCGCCCGATCCGGCCGCCTGGAGGGCGAGCAGGCCGCCCGCCGCGGCCCGGACGCTGTGCGCGTCCGCGTAGGCGAGCGTGACGACCTCCAGGGAGCCGAAGACCGCGCCGGTGGCCACGAAGGTGAGCAGCAGCGGGGGCAGGCCGGGGGCGCGCAGCGGGGAGCCGGGGCGGCCGGGCGGCCGCGGGACGGCGGGGGGTTCGGTGCGGCGTTGGGCGGCGAAGAGCAGGACGCCGGTCAGGAGCAGGGTGGCGGCGACGGCGGTGCCGGCTTCCGGGGCGACGGCGGTGCACAGCAGCGTCGCGAGGAGCGGGCCGAGCAGGAAGCACAGTTCGTCGGCGGCCTGCTCGAAGGAGTTGGCGGCGTGCCGGGCGGCGGGGTCGGCGCGCAGGAGGTGGGCCCAGCGGGCGCGGGACATCCCGCCGGTGTTGGGGGTGGTCGCGGTGGCGGCGTAGGAGGCGAAGAGGGTCCAGTCCGGGGCGCCGGCGCGGACGCACAGGAGCAGTGAGAGCGAGCCGAGGACCGCAACGGCCGTGGCCGGTACGGCGATCCGGGCCTGGCCGTGGCGGTCGACGAGGCGGGCGGTCCACGGGCCGACCAGTGCGGTCGCGGCGAGTCCGGTGGCGGTGACCGCCCCGGCCAGGGCGTAGGAGCCGCGGCCGCCGGCGATCATCAGGACCGCGCTGACGCTGAGCATGCCCATCGGCAGTCGGGCCAGCAGGTTGGCCGCGGTGAAGGCGCGGGCGCCGGGGACGGCGAAGAGCCGGGCGTAGGGGGAGCGGCGGCGGGGGCGACGTACGGGCGGGGGCGAGACCGGGCGGGCGGCGAGGAAGAGGATCACGTCGTTCACGGTCGTGGTGGGGGAGGCGGGGTGTCCAACACCTGCGCGGGCCGATTGACGCACCTGTGGTGTGAGTGCCGGGGCGGGGGCTGTGAGGTGCGTAAACGCGGTGTGGTGGCGGGCGCCCGGTGTGAGGATGGGCCGGTGCCGTACGACATCGAACCGCGGCTGCTGCGGGCGTTCACCGCCGTTGCCGAGGAGCTGCACTTCACCCGGGCCGCCGCCCGGCTGTACGTCGCCCAGCAGGCGCTCAGCCGCGATGTCCGGCGGCTGGAGCGGGAGTTGGGGGCCGAGCTGTTCGTCCGGAGCACCCGGCGGGTGGCGCTGACCGCCGAGGGCGAGCGGCTGCTGCCGTACGCGCGGCGGGTGTTGGCGGCCCAGGAGGAGCTGGCCGCGGCCTTCCGGTCGGAGCCGGGGCGGCCGCTGGTGGTGGACGTGGGGGCGCCGGTCGGCACCGCGCACCGGGTGCTGGCGGCGGCCCGGCGGCGGTTGCCGGAGAGCTGCGAGCTGATCGCCCGGTACCACGGCGGACTGACCGGTGCGGCCGCGGAGTTGGCCGCCGGGCGGCTGGATGTCTCGTTCGGGCGGTTCGCGGGGCTGTCGGCCGCGGCCCGGGCCGGGCTCGACCACCGGCCGGTGCGGCTGGAGCCGATGGCGGTGCTGCTGCGCGCGGACCATCCGCTGGCCGTCGCCGGCTGTGTGCCGCTGCGCGGGCTGGCCGGCGAGACCCTCTACGCGGCGGCCGGGAACCCGCGGACCGCGGAGTGGACGGGGCTGGCGGCGCGGCTCTTCGCGGGGCGGGGGATCGCGATGGCGGCGCCGTTCCCGGAGATCGCGGGGGCGGAGGAGTTCGTGCGGGTGGTGCGCAAGCGGGGCTGGTCGGTGCTGGCGAGTACGGAGTTCATCGAGGTGCCGGGGATGGTGTTGCGGCCGTTGGTGGATCCGGTGCCGTTGTCGCCGGTGGGGATGGCGTGGCGGCGGGGGTTGCGGCATCCCGGGTTGGCCGCACTGCGGGACGCCGCCCGGGAGTTGGGCGCGCGGGAGGGCTGGCGGGTGCTGCCCGGTGGCGCGTGGTGGCTGCCGGCGGTGGACGCGGAGGCGATGGGGGTGGCGTCGGCGGGGGCTGAGGGGCCGTAAGATCCGGCGTGCGCCGGGGGTGCGACGGGCCGCGCACGGCCGTCCCGCGGGCGAAAACTCTTACGTGACGCATATCTCTCCCCGGATGCAGGCAACCTACGGCGCCGAAAACCCTTCCTTACGGAAGGACATCGCGCGTGAACGATGTGTGCGAACAGGACGAACGGATGGAACAGGGGGGAGTCGTGCAGCGACGTTCCGTGCTCGCGACGACGACGGCCGCGCTCGCCTTGACCGTGACCGCCGGGCTGGGTCTGACGGGCTGCGGCTCGGGGCGGATGGCGGCACTGCACGCCAACTGCCGGACCAAGGGCCTGGGCTGGAAGGTCACCGTCCTCAAGGCGGCGCCTCACAGCACTCACCGGGAGGCCCGCCTCTCGGTCGTCAACAAGGGATCGCAGCCGTGCGTCTTCGACGGCTTCCCCACGTTCGCGGTCCACGTCGGCAAGGGGCCGGAGTCGGACGGCAAGGGGCAGGGCCGGACCATGCCGATAGACGTGGCGCGCGGCGGCACGGTCACCACCAACCTGCGCTACAAGGACCACGGGCCCGGCATGTCGCCGGCCGACTGCCTGGTCAGCAATGACGAGGTGGTGGTGGGCGCGCCGCGGGACCACCACCAGAAGGTGATAAAGGTCCGGGACGAGAAGGGCAAGAAGACCCGGATGAACATCTGCGAGCAGACCGTCTGGATGGCCCCGCCCACCGAGCGGACCGGCTGAGCCGCCCGTCGGGCGGCCACCGGCGCGCCCTAGCCGTTCTCCGCGGCCGGGGCCGACAGCCGGGCGGCGGGTGACGGGAGCGCGTCGTACGCCTGCGGGGGCGGCAGCGCGCGCAGCCAGAACTCGGCGGCCAACGTCGGGTCCAGCGGCCGCAGCGCGCCGGTGTCCGGCTGGAGGGACGTCAGCACCGGACGCAGCGCCTCCGGGCGGATCAGGCCCAGTGCCGCCAGCTTGGAGTCCTCGCACAGCGCGGCCAGCGCCCGGCGGTTGCGGCGCAGTCCCGCGTGGAGCTCGGCGCTGTGCGCGCGCCGGCGGCCGCGGCCCAGGACCGGCCCGGGCACCGTGCCGCGCATCGCCGCGGCCAGCACCGGCTTGCCGCCGCCCGGCACCCGGTCGGCGAGCCCGACGGCCAGCGCCGCCTCGATCACCGCGTCGTCCAGGAACGGCGCCTCGTACGTCACCCCGCAGCCCGAGGTCAACGCGTCGATGCCGCGCACCCGTTCGCCGGCCCGGACGGCCGCGGCGGCCACCTCGTGCTGGGCGCGCAGTGGGTCGAACGGCTCGGGCGCCGCGGCGGCGGCCTCGCGCAGCAGCCGGCGGACCGTGGCGACCGCGTCCGGGTGCGCCCAGGGCGGCATCGCCGGCATCTCCTCCCAGTCCGCGCCCCCGGGGCGGCGGCGGGCGCCCGGGGCGATCCGGTCGGCGCCGGCGGCCAGCCAACGGGGGTAGGAGCGGCCGCCGAGGAGGGTGCGCACGGTGGCGGGCAGCGACTGGGGGGCGATCCGCCGGGCGCGGCGGGCCAGCTGGACGGCGGTGCGCAGGTCGCCGCGGGCGAGGGAGTTGAGCGCCAGCGGCCGGGGCGCGAACAGCTCGTCGCCGCCGACGCCGGTCAGGTGCATCCGGGAGCCGAACGCGGCGACCAGGTGCGCCTGGTGGACCAGCCGGGCCGCGTCCCGGACGGCGGCGAGCGGCCCGGCGGGGTCGGTGTCCCCGGGGTGCTCGGGCGGGGTGTACCAGGTGGGGGCGTCGGTGTACGGGAGGGAGAGGTGGCGGCCGGCGCGGCGGACCAGGCTGAGGCGGTAGGCGCTGTGGGCGCTCCACAGGGGGTCGTCGTCGGCCGGGTCGCGGCCCTCCCAGCCGGTGGTGATCAGCTCGGTGCCCTCGCGCGCGGCCAGGAAGCAGATGCTGGTGGAGTCCAGGCCGCCGGTGAGGTCGGCGCTGAGCGTCGCCCGTTTCGTGCGGGCGTGCACGGCCGCGCTGAGGGCCTCCCGCACGGCCTCGGTGGCGTCCGGGAGCGGGAGTTCGGGCTCGGGCGGGCGCCACCAGCGGAGCTCGCGGTAGCGGCCGGCGGGGTCGTGGGCGGCGCAGCGGTCGGGTGGCACGGCGTGCACGGCCCGCCAGGGGGTGCGCTGCGCCAGCGGTAACGGGGCGCCGGGGGCGAGCAGATGGGCGGCGAGCGCCTCCTCGTCGACCGTGCCGGTGCGCGGGGCGCCGGGCAGTCCGGCGGCGGCCGCGGCGCGGGCCAGCGCGGCCAGGTCCTGCGGGCGGTTGCCGACGATCGTGATGCCGCCGAGGACGGTGCGGTGCAGTCGGCGGACCGCGGAGAGGCTGCCCCGGCTGCGGATCTCGGCGCCCGTGCAGGCCAACAGGAAGAAGCTGCCGGGGAGTTCGTGGCGCAGTTCGGCGAGGCCGTCCAGGTCGCGCAGCCGGTGCAGCAGGTGGGTCAGGTCGTCCGGGGTGGCCGAGGTGGTGCCGAGCAGCATCGCGCAGCGCGGGCCGACCCGGGCCGTCACCAGCTCCTCGCGCCGCCAGTGGCCGACGATCCAGGGGCGGCCGGAGGGGTGGGCGACGGTGTGGGTGGCCGGCGTCCGGGGCAGTCCGGCGGCGAGCCGGGCGGCGACGGGGTGGTCGGGGAACACCAGGAAGTCCACGGGGACCGCTCCTTGGCCTCGGGTCGTCACGACGGGGCGGGCGACGGGCGGGCCCGGGGCCGTCCGGCCGCGGCTGGGCCGGACGGGCCTCGGGGCCGGGGCTGGGAGTGCCCCGGCGGGGGATCGCGCGGCGGTCGGGGCGCCCCGACCGGTGGGTGGCTGGGGGAGGTTCAGGAGCCGTGCCGTCCGCAGTCCCCCGGCTTGGGGCCGAGGGGATCCCCGCCCCGCTGGGGTGATCGGTGCATCGCATCCCTTTCCTTCCGGTTGTCCGGGAGCCCGGCATCCCTGCGGGGGCGGGTGTGGCGCCCTGGCAGGGGCGAACGGTCGCCCGCCGCTACGGGAGGCGCCTCCCGTAGCGACGACGGAGCGTGGTGGGCTGGTTACGTCCTGCGTCGGATTAAAAGGCTGGCAGTGTCCGGGGCACGTGCCATTACCCCGTACGGGTGAAGGGGAGGGGCGCGTGGTGCATGGTGGCGCGCCACCCCCGGCCCGTACGCCGCGGGCGTGCCGCGGCGGCCCCCCGCATGCCTCTGCACCGCGCCGGATCGAGGTTTCGTGCAGGTCAGATGCGTCTACGGGGCGGCGGACCGGTGCCCGCACGAGGGGTGGGCCCGGTGGTGACCGGGGCCCGGACCGGCCGCGGCCGAGCCGGCCCGGTGGCGGGACGGTCGCCCCCTCGCCCGGTGCCCGTTGACGGCGCGTCGCCACCCCGGGCGGCGCGCCCCGCGGGCGGCCGGAAATACTGGCGCACCAGGCGCGGGGTCCGCAGGTGCGGCGGGCCACGCCAGGCGGAGCGCGACGGATCGGACCGGGATGCGGGAGCACGAGCAGGAGACGGGCGGGCCGGGGCCGGCGGTACCGGAGGGGGCGGCGCGCCCGTTGGACGGGTTCACCGTCGCGGTGACCGCGGCCCGCAAGGCGGCGGAGCTGGGCGCGCTGCTGGAGCGTCGTGGCGCCGAGGTGGTGTACGCCCCGGCGCTGCGCACCGTGCCGCTGGCGGACGACGCCGAACTCCGCACCGTCACCAGCGCGTTGGCCGCCGAGCCGCCGGACGCGGTGGTGGCCAGCACCGCCGTCGGCTTCCGCGGCTGGTTGGCGGCGGCGGACAACTGGGGGCTGGGCGAGGCGCTGCGCGGCCGGCTGGCCGGCACGGAGCTGCTGGCCCGCGGCCCGAAGGTGCGCGGCGCGATCCGGGCCGCCGGGCTGACCGAGCGCTGGTCGCCGGCCTCGGAGTCGCTGGCCGAGGTGCTCGACCACCTGCTGGCCGAGGGCGTCGCCGGCCGGCGGATCGCCGTCCAACTGCACGGGGAGCCGCAGCCGGAGTTCGTCGGGGCGCTGCGGGCCGCCGGCGCGGACGTCGTCCCGGTGCCCGTGTACCGGTGGCTGCCGCCGGCCGATCTCGGGCCGCTGGACGGGCTGTTGGACGCGGTCCTGGCGCGCGGTGTGGACGCGGTGACCTTCACCAGCGCCCCGGCCGTCACCTCCCTGCTGCGCCGGGCCGCCGAACGCGGCATCCGGCCGGGGCTGTTGGCCGCGCTGCGACGGGACGTGCCGGCCGCCTGCGTGGGGCCGGTGACCGCGGCCCCGTTGGCGGCGCTGGACGTGCCCACCCTGGAGCCGGAGCGCTTCCGGCTCGGCCCGTTGGTGCAGCTGCTGTGTCGGGAACTCCCGGGCCGGGTGCGGCCGTTGGTGGTCGCCGGGCGGCGGCTGGAGGTCCGCGCCCGGACCGCCGCGGTGGACGGGGCGCCGCGCCCGGTGCCGCCCGCCGGGATGGCGCTGCTGCGCACCCTGGCCCGCCGCCCCGGCGAGGCGGTTCCCCGTGCCGACCTGCTGCGGGCGCTGCCGGGTGCCGCCGGGGACGAGCGCGCGACGGAGGCCGACCTGGAGGCCGCGGTCGCGCACCTACGGGCGGCGCTGGGGGAGCCCGGGCTGATCCGCCCGGCGCCCGGGGGCGGCTACCGGCTCGCGCCCGACGCTCCTACGGGCGACGCCCCGACCGGCGCCGGCTGACGGGGGCGGAGGGCAACGGCCGCTCCCTCAGGCCGGGTTGGTGACCCGGATCTTGGACTGGCCGTGCGGCCGGGTCTCCCAGTCCTCCATGAACCGCGCCTGGAGCCCGTGCTTGCGGGCCAGCCGCAGCAGCGTCTCCGTCCGGTAGTAGAAGTCCTCCCGCAGCACCTGGTGTTCGGCGCCCTCGGTGCGGTCGAAGGTGAAGTCGAAGAACCCGCCGGGGGCCAGGATGCGGCCGACGTGCGCCAGGCACTCGTCGATGACGTGGATCGGCGAGTGCGAGAAGACGCTGTGCGCATGGACGACGTCGAAGTGCCCGGACGGCAGGAACTCCAGCTTCAGGTCCTGAGTGATCGTCAGGTGCGGGAGCTTGTCCTGGAGTTCGTAGGACGCCAGGGTCCGCTTGGCGGCTATCAGGATGTCCGGCGAGATGTCGATGCCGTAGTAGTGGCCGGTGTCCAGGTGGGCGATGAAGCGCCAGCCGGCGCGCAGGTTGCCGCAGCCGATGTCGAGCATCCGGTGCTCGGGGCGCAGCCCGTGCTCCACGAGGTAGTCGAACTGCATCTCCCCCAGGGCCAGCCAGCGTTCGTGGCTGCGGCTGCCGACCGCGGCCTCCGGGTTGCGCCCGGCGTCGGAGGCCATCACCGCGCGGTAGTACGCGACGTGGTCGGGGTGCTTCAGGCGCAGCCAGGTGTCGCGGGCGGTGCGCTTGAGGTAGGGGGTGATCCGGGCCGGGTTGCGGACCGCGTAACCGAGCTTGTGGGTCAGGCTGGCGCGGTTCTTGAGCAGCGGAGAGGACATGCCGCCGGACTATACATCACATGTATACGCTCGATGTCTACACCTGACGTCTACAGCGCGCGTCTAGTGGGGGCGTCTAGTGGGGGCGCGTCGGCGGGCGAGGGGAGGCCGACGACCTGCGGGTCGGTCGGTGCGCGGTGCGGCCCGCCCGTGGGGTTCCGGCGGACGGCGCGGCCGGGCACCCTAAGAACGCTCCCCTCCGCCCCCTCCGCCCCCTTTCCCGCATCCCCCGTGTCCGTTTCCCGAGGAGTGACAGGCACATGGCAGCCCCCTACGGTTTCCGGTTCGACAGCGGGCGGGTCTGCCTGGACCTGATGGCCACCGCCGGCGGCAACCCGGCCGCCGGCGAACGGCTCACCGGCCCCGCCCCGCTGGCCGCCTGGCTGGCCGGCGCCCAAGTGGTGCCGCCCGGTGCCCCGTTGGACGGCGTCGACGCCCGCTGGGTGGCCCGCTTCCAGGCGCTGCGCGCGCCGCTCGGCCGGGCGGTCCGCGCCGAACTCCTCGGCCGCGCCGCCGCGTCCGACCTGGCGCTGCTGAACGCCGCGGCCGGCGCCGCCCCGCCGCCCGTCGTGCACGTCGTCCGCGGCCCGGACGGCGCGCTGACCGGGGTCCTGGCCCAACCGCCGGACTGCGCCGGGCTGCTGGCGACCGTGGCCCGGGACGCCGTCGCGCTGCTCGCCGACCCGGTGGCGCGCGGCCAGCTCCGGCAGTGCGCGGGCGACGGCTGCTCGCTGGTCTACCTGGACGCCTCGCGGGGCCGGCGCCGCCGCTGGTGCTCCAGCGAGGTCTGCGGCAACCGCGCCCGGGTGGCCCGGCACCGGCGCCGGACTGGGCGCGCCGGATGACCGGACCCGCCCGTCCCGGCCGCGTCCGGCGTCAACATCCGACCGGCTCCGTCCGTGTTTGTCCGTCCCTCCAGGTGCGCGGCGTGGCTGGTTCGCGTACGGTTGACGGCTGCCCTACGCACAGCAGAAGGGGGCTTGGGTGGCCGCGCACAATGCCACGCACGCACCGGACCACACACCGGATTCCGTTCGGGACCGCGAGATCGAGGCCGAGCAGACGCATCTCGACCGCGTCTACCGACGCCTTGAGGAGAAGATCCACGAGGCCGAGTTCCTGATGGACGACGCCGCCAAGCGCGGCCAGGTCGGCACCCCGGGGGCGCTCGCCGAGCGCGACGCCCAGGTGTTCCAGGCCGGCGTCCACCTCCACCGACTCAACTCCGAGTACGAGGACTTCCTCTTCGGACGGATCGACCTGCTCCTGGGCAAGGACGGCAAGAAGGGCCCGGACGGCGCCTACACCTCCGTCGAGCCCGCCGACGGCGCCGTCCAGGACGGCCGCGCCGCCATCGCCGAGACGCTGCACATCGGCCGCCTCGGCGTCCTGGACGCGGACTACTCGCCGCTGGTCATCGACTGGCGGGCGCCGGCCGCCGCGCCCTTCTACCGCGCCACCCCGGTCGCCCCCGGCCGGGTCGTCCGCCGCCGGGTGATCCGCTCCAAGGGCCGCCAGGTGCTGGGCGTCGAGGACGACCTGATGCGCCCGGAGGTCACCGCCACGCTGGACGGCGAGGAGCTGCCGGCGGTCGGCGACGGCGCGCTGATGGCCGCGCTGGGCCGGGCCCGCAGCCACACCATGCGGGACATCGTCTCCTCCATCCAGGCCGAGCAGGACCTGGTGATCCGGGCGCCCGCCGCCTCCGTCACCGAGGTCGAGGGCGGCCCCGGCACCGGCAAGACCGCGGTCGCCCTGCACCGCGCCGCCTACCTCCTCTACCAGGACCGCCGCCGCTACGCCGGCGGCATCCTGATCGTCTCCCCGACCCCGCTGCTGGTCGCCTACACCGAGGGCGTGCTGCCCTCGCTCGGCGAGGAGGGCCAGGTCGCCATCCGGGCGCTCGGCTCGCTCGTCGAGGGCGCCGAGGCGACCGCCTACGACCCGCCGGCGGTCTCCCGCATCAAGGGCTCGGCGCGGATGGTCAAGCTGCTGCGCAAGGCGGCCCGCGGGGCGTTGGAGGGGGCGGCCCCCGCCCCACCGCGCGCCCGTACCGCGGAGGACGCCCAACTGTCCCTGGAGGACCTCGCCGAGGCGGACGCCCCGGCCGCCGCGGCGACCCCGCCGACCCGTCTGAAGGTGGTCGCGTTCGGCACCCGCCTCGAACTGGACGGGGCCGAGCTGACCGCCATCCGGCAGTCCGCGCTGGGCGGCACCGCCCCGGTCAACCTCCTGCGCCCGCGCGCCCGTCGGCTCATCCTGGACGCCCTGTGGGCGAAGTCCGGCGCCGCCCGCCGCTACCCGGACCCGGAGCTGGCCGCCGAGGTCCGCCAGGGCTTCGACGAGGACCTCACCACCGAGCCGGAGTTCCAGGAGTTCCTGGACGCCTGGTGGCCGGAGCTCACCCCGCGCGGCGTCCTGGCCGCGATGGCCGACGAGCGCCGCCTGGGCCGCTGGGCCCGCCGCCTCCTGACCGCCCGCGAGGCCCGCCAACTGGCCCGTTCGCTGCGGCGGGTGGGCGACGACGGGCACGGCCCGCTGTCGGTGCACGACATCGCGCTGCTGGACGAGCTCCAGCAGATCCTGGGTGCCCCGGCCCGTCCGGCCCGCCCCCGCGAGGCCGACCCGTTGGACCAACTGACCGGCCTGGAGGAGCTGACCACCTACGCGGACCGCTTCTCGACCGGCCGGAGCCGCCGCGAGCGGCTGGAGGAGGAGCGCACCGACTACGCCCACGTCATCGTCGACGAGGCCCAGGACCTGACGCCGATGCAGTGGCGGCTGGTCGGCCGGCGCGGCCGGCACGCCACCTGGACCGTGGTCGGCGACCCGGCGCAGTCCTCCTGGTCGGACCCGGACGAGGCCGCCGAGGCCCGCGACGAGGCGCTCGGCACCCGCCCGCGCCGCCGCTTCACGCTCACCGTGAACTACCGCAACCCGGCCGAGATCGCCGAGCTGGCGTCCAAGGTGCTGGCGCTGGCCATGCCCGGCACCCCGGCGCCACGGGCGGTCCGCTCGACCGGCCTGGAGCCGCGCTTCCGCGTCGCCGACGGCACGGCCGGCGGCGCCGACGGGGCACTGGCCCGGGCCACCGTCGCCGAGGCCGAGCGACTGCTCGCCGAGGTCGAGGGCACGGTCGGCGTCGTGGTCGCGATGCACCGCCGCGCGCAGGCCCGCGCCTGGCTGGCCGGGCTCGGCGACCGCGTGGTCGCCCTGGGCTCCCTGGAGGCCAAGGGGCTGGAGTACGACGCCACCCTGGTGGTCTCGCCCGCCGAGATCGCCGACGAGTCCCCGGCCGGGCTGCGGGTGCTCTACGTGGCCCTGACCCGCGCCACCCAGCAGCTCACCGTGCTCTCCGGCACCCCGGACGACCCGGACGAGGACGGCGTCCCCGACCTGCTGCGCGACTAGCGCCCGTCCACCGGGCCGGGGCCGGGGCGCGCCGCCGTACGAGGGGTTGCGAAATCAGGCGTGCGAGACGGGATTCGCTTGCCGGGATGGTTTGTTAGCCTTGGTGGCGGCACCGGCTCGATCCAAGCCCCCGGGCCCAACCATCGTCGCTACGAGCGACCACTTGCCGCGAGGCGAGCATGGCGGGTCGGTGTCATGAACCACACGGCGCGGGCGCCTCTCCTACGGGAGAGGCGCCCGCAGTCGTTTTCCATCGGGGCACCCTCGGCATCCGCGCTGGTGGCGCCGCCGGCCCGGGGTGCCGTGGCCGGTTCCCGCCGTGCGGAGGGGGTTCCGCTCGACGGGTCAACTCTCGTATGGTGGAAGAGTCTTTCCGAAATTCGCGGCTGGTTACCGTATACCGGCTGGTAGGTGGGACGATCGAACGACGCGCTCCGGCTCGGGCACCCCTGAGTCCCGGGGCCGTTTAGAGCCAAACCAGGGAAAGCAGAGGAAGTCGGCCATGGCAACGGCGCCTAGCGTCTCGTATTCGATGACGGTGCGACTGGAAGTTCCCGCTAGCGGCACCGCCGTCAGCCAGCTCACCACGGCCGTGGAGTCCTCCGGCGGGTCGGTCACCGGCCTCGACGTGACCGCCTCCGGCCACGAGAAGCTCCGGATCGACGTCACGATCGCCGCGACATCCACCGCACACGCCCAGGAGATCGTCTCCCAACTGCGTGGCATCGAGGGCGTCTCGCTCGGCAAGGTCTCCGACCGGACCTTCCTGATGCACCTCGGCGGCAAGATCGAGATGTCCTCCAAGCACCCGATCCGGAACCGCGACGACCTGTCCATGGTCTACACCCCCGGCGTCGCCCGGGTCTGCCAGGCGATCGCCGACAACCCCGAGGACGCCCGCCGGCTCACCATCAAGCGCAACAGCGTCGCGGTGGTCACCGACGGCTCCGCGGTCCTCGGCCTGGGCAACATCGGCCCCAAGGCCGCGTTGCCCGTCATGGAGGGCAAGGCGGCCCTCTTCAAGCGCTTCGCCGGCATCGACGCCTGGCCGATCTGCCTGGACACCCAGGACTCCGACGCGATCGTCGAGATCGTCAAGGCCATCGCCCCCGGCTTCGCGGGCATCAACCTGGAGGACATCTCCGCGCCCCGCTGCTTCGAGATCGAGGCCCGGCTGCGCGAGGCCCTGGACATCCCGGTCTTCCACGACGACCAGCACGGCACCGCCATCGTGGTGCTCGCCGCGCTCACCAACGCGCTGCGCGTGGTCGGCAAGAAGATCGAGGACGTCCGGGTCGTGATGTCCGGCGCCGGCGCCGCCGGCACCGCCATCCTCAAGCTGCTGCTGGCCGCCGGCGTCAAGCACGCCGTGGTCGCCGACATCCACGGTGTCGTGCACGCCGGCCGCCCCGACCTCGTCGACGCCGACCCCGACTCGGCGCTGCGCTGGATCGCCGACAACACCAACCCCGAGGGCGTCACCGGCACCCTCAAGGAGGCCGTGGTCGGCGCCGACGTCTTCGTCGGTGTCTCCGCGCCCGACGTCCTCGACGGCGACGACGTGGCCAAGATGGCCGACGGCGCGATCGTCTTCGCGCTGGCCAACCCGGACCCGGAGGTCGACCCGGCCCTCGCCCGGCAGACCGCCGCCGTCGTCGCCACCGGCCGCTCGGACTTCCCCAACCAGATCAACAACGTGCTGGTCTTCCCGGGCGTCTTCCGCGGCCTGCTCGACGCCGCGTCGCGTACGGTGAACACCGAGATGATGCTGGCCGCCGCCCGGGCCCTCGCCGACGTCGTGCTGGACGACGAGCTCAACGCGAACTACATCATCCCCAGCGTCTTCAACGAGAAGGTCGCGGGCGCGGTGGCCGGCGCGGTGCGGGACGCGGCGAAGGCCGCGGGCGAGGCTGTGACAGCCGCCACGGGTGCCTGAGCCGGCGCGTCGCATGACCTGCCCCCAGCGGGCCCCCCATAGGGTGGCGGGTGACCCTCCAGGGGTGCCGGATTGGCTTTACCGCCGCAGGTGGGGGCAGGATGCTCTCCCAGGACAATGTCCAGGGGGACCTCAGGCGCGAGGGAGCTGAAGGACGGACCCCGTTCCGTGGGCCGTTCGAGGGCCCTGGCAGCATCGGCTTCGATCTCACGCCGCATTGGCAAGAAGAACACGGGAGTACATACATGAACCGCAGTGAGCTGGTGGCCGCACTGGCCGATCGCGCCGAGGTGACCCGCAAGGACGCCGACGCCGTTCTGGCCGCGCTCGCCGAGACCGTCGGCGAGATCGTCGCCAAGGGCGACGAGAAGGTCACCATCCCCGGCTTCCTGACCTTCGAGCGCACCCACCGTGCCGCTCGTACCGCCCGCAACCCGCAGACCGGTGAGCCGATCCAGATCGCGGCCGGCTACAGCGTGAAGGTCTCCGCGGGCTCCAAGCTCAAGGAAGCCGCCAAGGGCAAGTAAGGCCCTTCCCACGGCATGAAGGCGGCCACCCTCCTCGGAGGGTGGCCGCCTTCGTTCGTGTCCGTGCAGGGGGCTCAGGGGGCTTGTGGCCGGCCTCGGGCTGGTGACGGGCCACGGGGCCGGCCGGGGGCTCCTGGCGGCGAGGCAAAAAGCGCCGCCCGGTCGCCGGGGTGCGACGGGGCGGCGCTTTTTGGTGCCTGCGGGGTCTCAGTCCTGGAGGGAGCCGTTCGGGAGCTCCACCTTGGCGCCGAGTTCGACGAGCTTCGCCATGAAGTTCTCGTAGCCGCGGTTGATCAGGTCGATGCCGTGGACCCGGGAGGTGCCCTGGGCGGCCAGGGCCGCGATCAGGTACGAGAAGCCGCCGCGCAGGTCGGGGATGACCAGGTCGGAGCCCTGGAGCTTGGTGGGGCCGGAGACGACCGCGGAGTGCAGGAAGTTGCGCTGGCCGAAGCGGCAGGCGGAGCCGCCCAGGCACTCGCGGTAGAGCTGGATGTGGGCGCCCATCTGGTTGAGCGCGGAGGTGAAGCCGAGCCGGGACTCGTAGACCGTCTCGTGGACGATCGACAGGCCCGACGCCTGGGTCAGGGCGACCACCAGGGGCTGCTGCCAGTCGGTCTGGAAACCGGGATGGACGTCGGTCTCCAGGGCGATGGCGTTCAGCGAGCCGCCCGGGTGCCAGAAGCGGATGCCCTCGTCGTCGATCTCGAAGGCGCCGCCGACCTTACGGAAGGTGTTCAGGAACGTCATCATCGAGCGCTGGTGGGCGCCGCGGACGTAGATGTTGCCCTCGGTGGCCAGCGCCGCGGACGCCCAGGAGGCGGCCTCCAGGCGGTCCGGGAGGGCGCGGTGGGTGTAGCCGTCCAGCTTCTCGACACCGGTGATCCGGATGGTCCGGTCGGTGTCCATGGAGATGATCGCGCCCATCTTCTGCAGGACGCAGATCAGGTCCTCGATCTCCGGCTCCACGGCGGCGTTCGACAGCTCGGTGACGCCCTCGGCCAGGACGGCGGTCAGCAGCACCTGCTCGGTCGAGCCGACCGACGGGTACGGCAGCCGGATCTTGGTCCCGCGCAGCCCGCGCGGCGCCTCCAGGTACTGCCCGTCGGCGCGCTTCTCGATCTTGGCGCCGAACTGGCGCAGCACGTCGAAGTGGAAGTCCACCGGCCGGCCGCCGATGTCGCAGCCGCCCAGGCCCGGGATGAAGGCGTGGCCCAGCCGGTGCAGCAGCGGGCCGCAGAACAGGATCGGGATCCGCGAGGAGCCGGCGTGCGCGTCGATGTCCGCGACGTTGGCGCTCTCCACGTGCGAGGGGTCGAGGACCAGTTCGCCGGGCTCGTCCCCCGGGCGCACCGTGACGCCGTGCAGCTGCAGCAGCCCGCGGACCACGCGGACGTCCCGGATGTCGGGCACGTTGCGCAGCCGGCTCGGACCGCTGCCCAGCAGGGCGGCGACCATGGCCTTGGGGACGAGGTTCTTCGCACCGCGAACCCGGATCTCGCCCTCCAGCGGGGTGCCGCCGTGGACAAGCAGTACGTCGTCAGTAGAGACGGTCATGGATCTCGCGTTCCTGGAGTCGGACTGGGCCACGAGAAATGGTAAGGGCGCCCGAGGGGGTGCCCGTGGCGGTGTCCCGGTCTCCACCGTGTAATGGCTTTGTCACAACACACTCCGCTACGGTCCGCCTTTGATTCGTAATGGCCTTTTGTGGCGAACGCGTTGAATGTCGCGAATGGTGCATCTGGGGGCGGAAGTCGTGCGCCGGGGCCTGCCGCCGTACGCCTGCCCTGCTCTCCCGGTGGGTCCGGGCGTTGACTCCCCCTTCTGGGCGGAAGTGCGGGATCATGTGGCCATGACCGAGGTGTCCTCGCTCACAGGGCGGCTGCTCGTCGCCACACCCGCGCTCGCCGACCCGAATTTCGACCGCGCGGTGGTGCTCCTCCTCGACCACGACGAGGAGGGCTCCCTCGGCGTGATCCTCAACCGTCCCACCCCGGTCGGCGTCGCCGACATCCTCGCCCCCTGGGCCGAGCTGGCCGGGGAGCCCGGCGTGGTCTTCCAGGGCGGCCCGGTCTCGTTGGACTCGGCGCTCGGGGTGGCCGTGGTGCCCGGCGGGCCGCCCGGTGAGGGCGCCGCGTCCGCCGGGAGCGGCACCCGCGCCGGCGCGTCCGCGGGCGTCGCGGGCGACGGGTTCCCGCAGGCCGCGGGCGCCGCGGACGGCGCCGGGCCCGGGGACGAGCCGCTGGGCTGGCGGCGGGTGCACGGCGCGATCGGGCTGGTGGACCTGGAGGCCCCGCCGGAGCTGCTGGCCACGGTCCTCGGCAGCCTGCGGATCTTCGCCGGGTACGCCGGCTGGGGCCCCGGCCAGTTGGAGGACGAGTTGGTGGAGGGGGCCTGGTACGTCGTCGAGTCCGAGCCGGGCGACGTCTCCTCGCCCGATCCCGAGCAGTTGTGGCGGGCCGTGCTGCGTCGGCAGCGCAACGAGCTGGCGATGGTGGCGACGTACCCGGACGATCCGTCGTTGAACTGAGTCGCCGAACCGAGCTGGGCCGCCGGGGCGTTGCCGGGCGGGCCCGTGCTTTGTGACGGCTTCGTCATGGGGGACTGTCAGACCCCGTCGCTATCGTTCGCAGGGGTAGGAACGCTGCGCGGACGCGTCGCGGAACCACGGTTCCGGGCGGGTCGGGGACACCCGGATCGCGATCGCGCCGGACGGACGGGGGAGAGCACCATGCACAGGCCGAGCGTGCCGGGGGACCTGGCGGATCCCGGGCAGGTGTGGGCGCGGGCCGCGACGCTGGCGGTGGTCGCCGCGGCCACGGACGACGGGGACGAGTACACCGTCGGACCGCGGGGGCTGCACTGCTGGAACGGCGGCGGCGCGTACTGGTGGCGCCTGCGGGTGTACGAGGACGGCCGCGCGCTGCTCTGCGGCCATGACGCGGACGGCAGTTACACCCGCACCGGCGACCGGCGGGTCGACTTCCTGGCCGGCGGTCCCGCGTGGCTGCCCTGGGAGCAGCTCCGGGCCGAGGCCGACGGGGACCTCCTCGGCTTCGTCTACTGGTACGAGGACGGCGGCTGGGCGCGCGCCCCGTATCCCGCCGCGCTGCCGGACGACGGGCTGTCGATGGCGATGAGCTGGGCGGCGCCCGGCGGGGCGGCGGTCGAGGAGATAACGGAGCGGCTGGTGGCCCTGATGGAGACCGAGGTGCACCCGGTGGCGGAGGTCCGCGCGTTCGTCGCGGCCGCCGCGGCCCGCACGGTCGGCGCGGCGGACGTGGCCGCGCTGTTGGACGCGGTCTGCGGACGGGACTGCTGGTACGAGGTGCGCCCGGAGGCCGCGTTGGCGTTCGCCGCCGAGCTGGGGCTGACGGCCGGGGCGCGGGCCGGGGTGCCGGCGGTGGTGGCGTAGCGGCGGCCGGGCGGTGGCGGCGCCGGTCAGGGGCGGGGCCCGCGGCACAGGGTGAGGAAGCGCGCGGCCAGCGGGTGGGCGTCGCGGGCCGGCAGGGCGAGGTGCACGGGCACCGGGGGCGCGTTCTTCAGCCGGACGTAGCGGATCCCGGGGTGTGGATGGCGCTCGGCGACCGGTTCCGGGGCCACCCCGACCCCGTGCCCGGCCGCCACCGCCTCCAGCCACTCGTCGAAGTTGCCCGCGGTGCAGGCGAGTTGGGGGCGCCGGTCGGCGGGCCACAGTTCGGGGCGGGTGGCGCCGGTGACGGTGTTGACCACCAGGGGGAGCTCCGCCAGCTCGGCCCAGTCCAGGACGCGGCGGCGGGCCAGGCTGCCCGGGGCGGCGGCGCGCGGTACGGCGGCCACCCGCGGCTCCCGGAGCAGCAGGACGGTGCGCAGCCCGGCGTCGGGCGGCACCTCGCCGCGCAGCACCGCCACGTCCGACTCCCCGCTCTCCAGCCCGGCCAGCGGGGTGTCCCGGCGGACGAGCCGGACGCCGGCCCCGGTCGCCGCCTCGAAGTCCGCGATCAGCGTGCGGCAGGCGGCCGGCAGCAGGGAGGTGAAGCCCAGCCGCAGCAGTGCCGGCCCGGTGGGGGAGCGCAGCGCGGTGGCGAGCCGGGGGAGGAGGGGTGCGAGGTCGGCGTAGAGGCGGCGGCCGGCGTCGGTCAGGGCGACGTGGCGGGTCGTCCGGTCCAGCAGCCGGACGCCGAGGGTGGTCTCCAGGGCGCGGACGGCGCGGGTCAGCGCGGGCTGGCCGGTCCGCAGCCGGTCCGCGGCGTGGGTGAAGCTGCGCTCGTCGGCGACGGCCAGGAAGCCGCGCAGATGCCGGAGTTCGACGCCGTCGAGGATCGGGTCGGCGAGCGGATCGGCGTCCGGGGCGGTGGCGCCGTGCGCGTCGTGGGCGGCGGGTGCGCCGTGCCGGGCGTCGTCGGGGGTGGGCCGCGCCGCGGTCCCGTCGTCGTCGCGGATGCCGCGGACACCATTCATGCGGCCCCAGCATAAGTGCTCCGCACGGGCATTTCCGCGGGCATCCGGAGACTGCCTACGTTTCCCGGCGGTGGTCCGCCCGGGGACCGGGGAGGGTCCCCGGCCCCGGTCCGGCCAGGGGAGTTGAGCGCGGTGCGCAAGGTCTGGCTGCTGACGCTGGGGGCGTTCACCCTCGGCCTGGACGCGTATGTGATGGCGGGGCTGCTACCGGTCCTCGCCCAGGACGTCGGGACCCGGCTGTCCCTGGCCGGACAGTTGGTGACGGTCTTCACGCTCGCCTACGCGGTCTGCGCGCCGCTGGTCGCCGGGCTGCTCTCCGGGGTGCGGCCCCGGCTGCTGATCCTGGCCGCGCTGGCGGTCTTCACCGTCGGCAACGGGCTGACCGCCCTGGCCCCTTCGCTGGGAACGCTGCTCGCCGCCCGGGTCGTCGCGGGCGGCGGCGCCGGGGTCTACTCCGCGCTGTCCACCGCGGCCGCCGCCGCGCTGGTCCCCGAGGAGAAGCGGGGCCGGGCGCTGGCCCTGGTGATGGGCGGGATGAGCGCCGGCACCGTACTGGGCGTGCCGATCGGGGTGCTGCTGGCCGAGCACACCGGCTGGCGGGCCACGCTCTGGCTGGTCACCGGGCTGGGCGCGGTCGCGCTCGGCGGGCTCACGGCGCTGTTGCCGTCGGTGCCGGCGGGGCCCGCGGTGCCCCTGCGGGCCCGGCTGACGGCCCTCACCGACCGCGCGGTGGCGCCGGTCGTCACGGTGTCCTTCCTCGCCGCGGTGGCCAGCCTCGGCCTCTACACCTACCTCGCGCCGGTGCTGGCCGCGGCCGGCGGCGTCCACGAGGTCACCCCCTACCTGTGGGCCTGGGGCGCTGGCGGGGTGCTGGGCAGCCTGCTGGCCGGGCCGCTGGTGGACCGGACCGGCCGGGTGCGGCCGCTGGTCGGCGGGGTGCTGCTGGTGATCGTCGCCGCCCAGGCGCTGCTGCCGACGCTGGCGGGCGCGGCGCTGCCTGGCGCGGTGGTCGCCCTGGTGGCCTGGGGCGCGGCCGGCTGGGCGCTCCAGGTGCCGCAGCAACACCGGCTGCTGAAGGCCGCAGGTGAGGAGCGCGGCACGGTGGCCCTCGCGCTGAACAACTCGGCGCTCTACCTGGGCAGCGCGGTCGGCTCGGCGCTCGGTGGGCTGGCCCTGGCGGCGGGGCTGGCGCCGGACGCGCTGCCCTGGGCGGCGGCCGGGGTCGCGGCCCTGGGGCTGGTGGTGCATCTGGCAGCGGGCCGACGCTCCCGGGGCGCGGCGGGCGTGAGTACCCTTGGCAGTTATGAGCACTCTTGAGCCCGAGCGCGGGGCAGGTACGGGGACCCTCGTAGAGCCGACACCGCAGGTGTCGCACGGCGACGGCGACCACGAGCGCTTCGCCCACTACGTCCAGAAGGACAAGATCATGGCGAGCGCGCTCGACGGCACGCCCGTCGTGGCGCTCTGCGGCAAGGTCTGGGTCCCGGGTCGCGACCCGAAGAAGTACCCGGTCTGCCCGCTGTGCAAGGAGATCTTCGAGTCCATGGGCGCCGGTGGCGACAAGGACAAGGGCAAGGACGGCGGCAAGAAGTAGCCGCCCCGGGCGGGCGGCCGCCCAAAGGCCCGGCGCCGGGCGGCGTCGAGGCCCCGGAGCGCGGCCGCCGCGCCCACGGTCCGCGCGGGCCCGGGTCCCTTGAGGGCCCGGGCCCGTTGCCGTGCCCGGACCGCCCGTCGCGGCGGCTCCGGCGGGCGCCGGCCCGGGGGACGCGCGCGGACGGCTGGTGCCTGCGTGGTTTCCTTCCGCGGCGACGTGTTGAAGACTTCACGTCGTGACAGCTCTGGAGACCGATTCCCCCACAGCTCTGATCCCGGCGCCGCTCAGCCGCGACCTGGGCGACGGCGGGGCCCGCCCCCGGACCGTGCGGCTCGGCGCACAGACCGCGCTGGCCGCCGCCCCCGGAACCGAGGACACCGCCCGCTGGCTGCGCGCCACCCTCGGCGCCGCCTTCGCCCTCCCGCTGCCGCCCGGCTCCGCCGAGGCACCCGACACCCTGACGCTGGCGCTGGACGCGACGCTGCCGGCGGAGGGCTACCGGCTCGACGCCGACGCCCGCTGGGGCGTCCGCCTCACCGGCGGCAGTCCGGCCGGTGTCTTCTGGGGCGCGCAGACGCTCCGTCAGCTCCTCGGCCCCGCCGCCTTCCGGCGCGCCGCACTCGACCCGGGGCACGCCCCCGGCCTGCCGGAGCAGACCGTCGAGGACGCCCCCCGCTTCGGCTGGCGCGGCCTGATGCTGGACGTCGCCCGGCACTTCCTCCCCAAGGAAGGGGTGCTGCGCTGCCTCGACCTGATGGCCGCCCACAAACTCAACGTCCTGCACTTCCACCTCACCGACGACCAGGGCTGGCGGATCGAGGTCCGCCGCTACCCGCGGCTGACCGAGACCGGCGCCTGGCGCGAGCGCAGCAAACTCGGCCATCGCGACTCGCCGCTCTGGGACCCGCGCCCGCACGGCGGTTACTACACCCAGGACGATCTGCGCGAGATCGTCGCCTACGCCGCCGAGCGACAGATCACCGTCGTCCCCGAGATCGATATCCCCGGGCACTCGCAGGCCGCCATCGCGGCGTACCCGGAGCTGGGCAACACCGACGTCATCGACACCACCTCCCTGAAGGTCTGGGACACCTGGGGCGTAAGTCCCAACGTACTGGCGCCCACTGACACCACCCTGCGGTTCTACGAGCACGTGCTGGAGGAGGTGCTCGACCTCTTCCCGTCCCGCTTCGTGCACGTGGGCGGCGACGAGTGCCCCAAGGAGCAGTGGCGGGCCTCGGCCACCGCCCAGGAGCGGATCGCGGAGCTGTCCCTGGACGGCGAGGACGGGCTGCAGAGCTGGTTCATCCGGCACTTCGACCGCTGGCTGGCCGACCGCGGCCGCCGGCTCATCGGCTGGGACGAGATCCTCGAAGGGGGCCTGGCGGAGGGCGCGGCGGTCTCCTCCTGGCGCGGGTACGAGGGCGGCATCGCCGCCGCCAAGGCCGGCCACGACGTCGTCATGTGCCCCTCGCAGCAGGTGTACTTGGACTACCGGCAGCACGCCTCGCCCGATGAGCCGGTGCCGATCGGCTATGTGCGGACCCTGGAGGACGTCTACCGGTTCGAGCCGGTCCCGCCGCAGTTGACCCGCGAACAGGCCGAGCGGGTCCTGGGCACCCAGGCCAACGCCTGGTCCGAGGCGATGGACGGTCAACCGCGCCTGGACTACCAGCTCTTCCCGCGGCTGGTGGCGTTCGCCGAGGTGGCCTGGTCCCGGTTGCCGGCCCCGAAGGCCCGCGACTACCAGGACTTCACCCGCCGGATGACGGAGCACTACGTCCGCCTCGACGCCCTCGGCGTCGGCTACCGCCCGCCCGGTGGTCCCCTCCCGTGGCAGCGGCGTCCCGGCATCCTCGGACGCCCCTTCGACGGGTCGCCCCCAAACGTGTGAGCCCTCGCCCAAGGAGGGCGCCCGTCCGGCCGGACCCTGGAACGGTGGTGCCCGCTCACCGGAACCGGGGGACGAATCCGGACCAGCGCCCTCTTCGGGACGGAACACCCTTCGCGCACCCTCGCGTACCGGGTCCGCGAAGATGTGCCAGAGTTGCCACGTCCGGGTCGTGAGCACGTACCGTACGGCGGAGCGGAATGCCGGGACACCGGGGAAGGGGCAGCTGGGTTGACCACGCACGCACCGCACGCGTCGCAATCGGTGACGTTGCCGGTCTCGCTTGACGAGGCGGTGGCGGCGCTGACGGCCATGCCCGCCGCCGTGCCCGTCGCGGGCGGGACGGACCTCATGGCGGCGGTCAACGCCGGACTCCTCAGACCCGCCGGCCTGGTGGGCCTCGGCCGGATCAGCGAGATCCGCGGCTGGCAGTACCTGGACGGCCACGCGTTGCTGGGGGCGGGCCTCACCCTCGCCCGTATGGGACGCCCCGACTTCGCCGCGCTCATCCCGGGACTGGCCGCCGCGGCCCGCGCGGCCGGCCCGCCGCAGATCCGCAACGCCGGGACCCTCGGCGGCAACATCGTCAGTTGCGCCCCCACGGGCGACACCCTCCCGGTGCTCGCCGCCCTGGAGGCCACGGTCGTCATCGCCGGCCCCGGGGGCGCCCGCCGCGAGATCCCGGTCAGTCATCTGCTCACCGGCCGGGACATGTTGAGCCCCGGCGAGCTCGTCGGCTTCGTCCGGGTGCCGCTGCTGCACGCCCCGCAGACCTTCCTCAAGGCCACCGGGCGCACCGGCCCCGGCCGCGCCACCGCCTCCGTCGCGCTGGTCCTGGACCCGGCCCGGCGCTCGGTGCGTTGCGCGGTCGGCGCGGTCGCCGCCATGCCGCTGCGGCCCCTGGAGGCCGAGCAGTGGGTGGCCTCGCTCATCGACTGGGACGGCGAACGCGGCCTGGTCCCCGAGGCGCTGGCCGCCTTCGGCGACTACGTGGCCGCCGCCTGCATCCCCGACCCGGTGCCGCCGCAGGACGGCTCCGAACCGGCGGCTCTGCCGCCGGCCGCTCTGCACCTGCGCCGTACGGTGGCAGCCCTGGCCCGCCGCGCACTTGGGAGGGCGCTCTCGTGAGCGAAGCAGACAACCGCCGTCGGCAGCAGCCGCATCCGGAGCAGGGCTGGCAGCCGCTGCCGCCGGGCGGCGAGTACGAGTCGGAGGCGACCGCCTTCGTCCAGCTTCCGGAAGGCTTCACCACCGAGGCGTACGGGGCCGGTTACCGCGCTCCGGGCAGCGACCCGTTGGCGGCCCCCGGCCACGGTTACACCCCGCCCGCCTCGTTCCCCGCGCACGCCCCCGCGCACCCGGGCGCGGGCACCGACCCGGCGGCGACCGGGCAGTGGACGATGCCGTTCGCCGACCAGTCCGCCGGGTACGCCGACCCCGCGGCCGGATACGCCGACCCGACGGGCCGGCAGGAGCCCGCACCGCACCAGGGCCCGCCCGCCGGCTACCAGGCCAACGCGCCCGAGGGCGCCCAGCCGTGGGGCGGCGAGCAGGTGCACTGGCCGGTCGCCGGCAGCCCGGAGGCGGCCGGCGGCGCGTGGCGCGTGCCGGCGGCCGACGACGTCCTTGAGGAGTCCGGCGAGTACCGCGTCGGCGACGACCGGTTGACCGGCCACGGCGCCGCGCCGCACGCCGACGGCGGCTACCCCGCGCCGTACGAGGGCACCGGGGCGCCGGGCCAGGGCGCCACCGGCCACTGGAACTTCAGCGCCGGACTGGACGCCACGAGCGGGGCCGGCACCCGCACCGACGAGGGCGCTCCGGCCGGCGCGGGCGAGCCGTACCCGGCGCCCGCCGACGACCCGTACGCGCGGGGCGCCATCGCGTCCAATACGAGCGGAGCGACCGGCCACTGGTCGCTGCCCGCCGACGCGCTGGCCCAGTGGCCGCCGGCCGGGCAGCCGGCTCACCAGGAGGGCGCGCCCGCCGGCCAGGAGGGCGCTGCGGAGGTGCCCGCCCCCGGGAGCGCCGAAAGCTGGTCGATCCCGGTGGTGGAGGGCGAACAGGCCGACACCACAGGGGAGTTCGTCGTCGACGCGGGCCGGGCGGCCGCCGCCGGCGCGGTCGCCGCCCCGGAGGGCGAGCCCCACGCGCCGGTCGTCGCGCACGACCCGGCGGGGCCGGTGGCGCCCGCCGAGCACGGCGCGGAGACGGCCCCCGAGGCGCCCGCGCGGGCGCTGCCCGCCGACCCGGCGCCGGCGGGCCCGCAGAGTGCCCCGCAGGCCCCCGCGGCCGCCGTCCCGGACGTCGTCGAGGCCGGCCACCCGGAGGACCCGGCCGTGGACCCCGTTGCGGAGTCCGGCCCACCCCCCGCCGAGCCGGCCGCCGTTGAGCCGGCCGCCCCGGCCACCACCGTGGACGCGCCGCCCGGCGGACCGGTCGCCCACGACGCCGAGGCCGCGACGGCGCACCCCGCGCCGCCCGAGCCGGCGCCGGCCGCCCCCGACGGCCACGACGAACACCCCTCCGCCTCCTACGTGTTGTGCGTCAACGGCGTCGACCGTCCGGTGACCGACGCCTGGATCGGCGAGTCGCTGCTGTACGTGCTGCGTGAACGGCTCGGCCTGGCCGGGGCCAAGGACGGCTGCTCCCAAGGGGAGTGCGGGGCCTGTTCGGTCCAGGTGGACGGGCGGCTGGTCGCCTCCTGTCTGGTGCCCGCCGCCACCGCGGCCGGCAGCGAGGTCCGCACCGTCGAGGGGCTGGCGGAGAACGGCGTGCCCTCCGACGTCCAGCAGGCGCTCGCCGCCTCCGGGGCCGTGCAGTGCGGCTTCTGCGTACCGGGCATGGCGATGACCGTCCACGACCTGTTGGAGGGCAACCACGCCCCCACGGAGTTGGAGACCCGCAAGGCGCTCTGCGGCAACCTCTGCCGCTGTTCCGGCTACCGGGGGGTCCTGGACGCCGTCGCCGAGGTCGTCGCGTCCCGCGCCGAGGCCGCCGGGGAGGCGCCGGCCGAGACCGCCCGCATCCCCCACCAGGCGGGTCCCGCCGACCCGTTGGACGGGGCACCGCACCACCAGGAGCAGCAGCCGGGAGGCGCCGGATGAGTGAGACCACCAGGGGGTGCGCGCCTCGCGCCGTCGGGGGCGAGCGGAGTGGGGATTCGGCATGACCGGTACGACTGACGGGGCTGGGGTCGGGGCCGCGACCGCGACGCCCGCGGCGGGCGCCCAGATCCCCGTCGAACCGCCGGCGCAGGGGCTGGGCGTCTCCCTGGCGCCCGCCGACGCGGCGGCCAAGGCCGAGGGCACCTTCCCGTACGCCTCCGACCTGTGGGCCGAGGGCCTGTTGTGGGCGGCGGTGCTGCGCTCCCCGCACCCCCGGGCGCGGATCCGCTCCGTGGACACCCGGCACGCCACGGAGATGCCGGGCGTGCACGCGGTCGTCACCCACGAGGACGTGCCCGGCGACAAGGGGCACGGCCGGGGCACCGCCGACCGCCCGGTGTTCGCCAAGGACGAGGTCCGCCACCACGGTGAGCCGATCGCTGCGGTGGCCGCCGACCACCCCGACACGGCCCGGCTGGCGGCCGCCGCGATCGTCGTCGAGTACGAGGTCCAGGAGGCCGTCACCGACCCCCAACTCGCCTTCGAGGCCGAGCCGTTGCACCCGGATGGCAACCTCATCCGGCACATCCCGCTCCGCTTCGGCGACCCGGAGGCGGTCGGCGAGGTGATGGTCGAGGGCTTCTACCGGATCGGCCGCCAGGACCCCGCGCCCATCGGGGCCGAGGCCGGGCTCGCGGTGCCGCGGCCCGACGGCGGGGTGGAGATCTACTCCGCCTCCACCGACCCGCACACCGACCGCGATCTGGCCGCCGCCTCCTTCGGGTTGGCGCGCGAGCAGGTCCGGGTCGTGGTGACCGGCGTGCCCGGGGCCACCGCCGACCGCGAGGACCCCAGCGTCCAGCTGTCCCTGGGGCTGCTGGCGCTCCGTACGGGGTGCCCGGTGAAGCTGGCCGCCACCCGGGAGGAGTCCTTCCTCACCCACGCCCACCGCCACCCGACGCTGCTGCGCTACCGCCACCACGCCGATGCCGACGGCATGTTGGTGAAGGTGGAGGCGCAGATCCTGATGGACGCCGGGGCGTACGCGGACACCTCCTCCGAGGCGCTGGCCGCCGCGGTCTCGTTCGCCTGCGGCCCGTACGTCGTCCCGCACGCCGTCGTCGAGGGCTGGGCGGTGCGCACCAACAACCCGCCCTCCGGCCACCTGCGCGGCGAGGGCGCGCTCCAGGTCTGCGCCGCCTACGAGGGCCAGATGGACAAGCTGGCCGCCCAACTGGGCCTGGAGCCCGACGAGATCCGCCGGCGCAACGTGATGGCCACCGGCGACCTGCTGCCCACCGGGCAGACCGTCACCTGCCCCGCCCCGGTGGCGGAGCTGCTGACCGCCGTCGCCGAGGCGCCGCTGCCGGAGCTGCCCAAGGACACCCCCGAGGCGGAGTGGCTGCTGCCGGGCGGGCCCGGGGGCGCGGGCGAGCCGGGCGCGGTCCGGCGCGGCGTCGGCTACGCCCTGGGCATGGTGCACATGCTCGGCGCGGAGGGCGCCGACGAGGTGTCCACCGCCACCGTGAAGGTCAGCGGCTCGGTCGCCACCGTCATCTGCGCCGCCGTGGAGACCGGTTCGGGCTTCGCCACCCTGGCGCGCCAGATCGTCCAGGAGACCCTGGGCGTGGAGGAGGTGCACGTCGCCGGCGTGGACACCGACCAGCCGCCGGCCGGTCGGGCCTGTCACAGTCGGCACACCTGGGTCTCCGGCGGGGCGATCGAGCGGGCCGCGAAGATGGTCCGTACCCAGCTCCTCCAGCCGCTGGCCCACAAGTTCGGGATGTCCACCGAGCTGCTGCAGATCGCCGACGGCAAGATCACCTCGTACGACGGGGTGCTCAGCACCACCGTCGCCGAGGCGCTGGACGGCAAGGAGCTGTGGGCCACCGCGCAGTGCCGGCCGCATCCGACCGAGCCGCTGGACGAGACCGGTCAGGGCGACGCGTTCGTCGGCCTCGCCTTCTGCGCGATCCGCTGTGTCGCCGATGTGGACATCGAGTTGGGCACGGTGCGGGTGGTGGAGATGACCGTGGCCCAGGACGTGGGACGGGTGCTCAACCCGCGCCAGTTGCGCGCCCGGATCGAGGCCGGGGTGACCCAGGGCCTGGGGGCCGCGCTGATGGAGAACCTCCGCACCACCCGCGGCCAGGTCCGCCATCCCGATCTGACCGGCTACGCGTTGCCGACCTCACTGGACGCCCCGGACATTCGGATCGCCAAGCTGGTCGAGGAGCGCGACGTGGTCGCCCCGTTCGGCGCCAAGGCGGTCAGCGCGGTGCCGGTGGTGACCTCGCCGGCCGCGGTGGCGTCGGCGGTCCGCGCCGCGACCGGCCGGCCGATCGGCCGCCTGCCGATCCGACCGCAGGCGGCGGTGGCGCAGCCGGTGCAACTGCCGCAGTGACGCGGTGGCGTTGCGGCCTGCCCTTGATGCCCGTTGACGCCGTCGCGCCGAGGTCGCGCGGCGGCGGTGCGTCGACGGCGGTTTTCCGCCACCTGCCGAGGGGCCGGTTCGCCGGCCCGCTCGGCAGGTGGCGTTCCACGTACCGAAACGGCGCGCTCCATTTCACGACGTCCACGGGGCGGGTGGAGCCGAGCTGCGAACCACCTCTTCCGCAATGACGGTTCGGCGGCAACTGGCAGTGGTGCAGCGGGAGTTGGGCGCCTCGCCGTTGCGGAGCGGCGTCCGCCCTGCCGCCAACGCGGCCGCGGCGGACCGCAGTTCCGCCGGAAACCTGACGCGATCTGCATAAAGGAATACCGGGTGAACCCCCATGGAAAAGCAGGTGAAGGTAGCGTCTGTCCCTTGAGAACTCAACAGGGGGATGGTGAAGAAGACGGAGTTCACCGCTCCAGATAGCCGGGGCGTCGTCGGTGCCGGGTCGGCACGGCGGCAGGCCCTTCGCGTTCCCGCCCGCGGCGGTCCCGGATGCGTCCAGGGGCCGCCGCGGGCCGTTTGACCGGAGCCGACCGCGCGCCTGCGCGGTCGGCTCTCCTCATGCCACCGCGGCGCCGGGTCTCTTCCCTTTGTTCAAGGAGGAATTGATGCTCACTGACACCGATGGACTGTTCGAAGCCCTGCGGGCCCTGGAGTTACCGCGCGGCGAGTACGTGGTGTGCGGCTCCGCCGCGCTCTACGTGCGGGGGTTACGGCCGCGGATGGGCGATCTCGACGTCCTGGCACGGGGCGCGGCCTGGCGGAGAGCCCTGACCATAGGCACCCCGCAGCCCACCGTGTCCGGCTACGGCCGGCGGGTCCTGCACCCCACGGCCGCGATCGAGATCGTGGACCGTTGGACGCCGGGCTGGTCCACCGACCGCCTGATCGAGGAGGCCGATCGCATCGACGGCATCCCCTTCATGCGCCTGGGCGACGTCTGGCGCTGGAAGAACGAGGCCCGCCGCCCGAAGGACCTGCCCGACATCGCCGCCATCAACCGCCTCCACCGAGCCTGGACCGGCCCGCCGGCCACGTGCGGCTGACGCCCCGGCCCGCTGATGGATGCGGTGCAGGCGAGCCCTGGGGTAACTCGGGTGTGGGGGTGTTTCTTTGGAGGCCGTGGCGGGATTCGAACCCACGTAACTCGCTTTGCAGGCGAGTCCCTGAACCACTCGGGCACACGGCCGGTGTGCGGTGCGTTCCCGACTCTAGGCCGGTGGGTGGGGGGTGGGGCAAGGGGTGCGGATGGGTCGCCATGAGGCTGCAACACGTGGTTCACGAACGGGCGGTGGCCGTCGGCCGGGGCGAGGGGCGACCCGCGGCGTAAGACCGACGACCTAGGTGATCCCCGTCTCCGGACAGGGGCGCAGTGGTGTTATGGCCCTTACGCTGGCCCGATGACCGCTGACCCTTCGAGCCCCGCAGACGCGGCCGCCGCGACCGCGACGGGCAGCACCGCCGCACCCGCCACCGACCACCGGAACCAGGAACCGACGCCGTGCGGTGGGGGTGTTCTCGGTCGGGATCACCGGGCGTTGACGCTCGGGATCGTCTCCGTCGTCTCGTTGATCGCCTTCGAGGCCAGCGCGGTGAACACCGCGATGCCGGTGGCCGCCCGCGCCCTCGACGGGATCGGGCTGTACGCGTTCGCCTTCTCGGCGTTCTTCACGGCCAGCCTGTTCGCGATGGCGCTCGCCGGGGTGTGGAGCGACCGGCGGGGGCCGCTGGCGCCGTTGTTCAGCGGGATCGCCGCGTTCGGCGTGGGGCTGCTGGTCGCGGGCGGGGCGCAGAGCATGGGCATGTTCGTCGCCGGGCGCGGCGTCCAGGGGCTGGGCGGCGGCCTGGCGGTGGTGTCGCTGTACGTGGTGGTCGGCCGGGGCTATCCCGAGCGGCTGCGGCCGTCGGTCATGGCGTCGTTCTCGGCGGCCTGGGTGGTGCCGGTGATCGTCGGGCCGCTGGTCGCCGGGACGATCACCGAACAGGTCGGCTGGCGCTGGGTGTTCCTGTCCATACCGGTGCTGATACTCCTGCCGCTCGCGGTGATGCTGCCGGCGCTGCGGAAGCTGCCGCGGACCGTGCCGGGACCGGACGGCGGCTTCGGGCGGATCCTCGGCAGCCGCCGCTGCCTGCTGGCGCTGGCGGTCGCGGTGGGTGCGTCGCTGTTGCAGTACGCCGGCCAGCACATCGGCTGGTTCGCGCTGCTGCCGGCCGCCGCCGGGCTGGCGCTGCTGGCCCCGGCCATCGTGCGGCTGCTGCCGCCCGGCACGTTCCGGGCCGGCCGCGGGCTGCCGGCCGTGGTGCTGATGCGGGGGCTGGCGGCCGGCGCGCTGGTCGCCGCGGAGAGCTTCATCCCGTTGCTGCTGGTCACCCAGCGCGGACTGTCCGCGACCCTGGCCGGGCTCTCGCTCACCGGCGGCGGACTGACCTGGGCACTCGGCTCCTACGCCCAGAGCCGCCCCGGTCTGGAGCGGCACCGGGAGCGGCTGATGGGGCTGGGCATGGCCCTGTTGGCGACGGCGATCGTGCTGGTGCCGCTGGTGCTGATCGACGGGGTGCCGGTCTGGATCGTGGCCGCGGCGTGGACGATCGGCGGGTTCGGGATGGGGCTGAACATCTCCAGCGGCGGCGTGCTGCTGCTGAAGCTGTCCCGCCCGGAGGAGGCCGGCAGCAACTCCTCGTCGCTCCAGATGTCCGACGCGTTGGGCAACGTGACCTTCGTCGGCGTCAGCGGGGTGCTCTTCGTGGCCTTCGGCGGCGGCTCGACGGCCGCGGCCGGTGCGGCGTCGACCGCCTCCGCGGGCGCCGGCGCGGTGAGTCACCCCGCGGCGTTCCTGGCGGTCTTCGCGGCGATGGCGGTGGTCGCGGCGAGCGGCGCGGCGGTCGCCACCCGGCTGCGGCCGAAGGCGGGTTAGGGCCCCTTCCTCCCTACGCGCTCCCCGGACGCGACGCCCGGATGTGACCTCCCTCCCACCCCCGGGCGGGAGCGGGCGTTCCGCGGTGGGCGGCCAGCGGGGCACCGGTAGGCTGACGCGGTTGCCGATCGCCGACCTCAGCCGACGGAGACCGTGACTACCAGCAGCGCCACCAACAGCCATCACCTGTCCCCGGCCTTCCCGGGGCGGGCCCCTTGGGGTACCGCGAACAAGCTGCGTGCCTGGCAGCAGGCGGCCATGGACCGGTACGTCCAGACCCAGCCCAGGGACTTCCTCGCCGTGGCCACCCCCGGCGCCGGGAAGACCACCTTCGCGCTCACCCTCGCCTCGTGGCTGCTGCACCATCACGTCGTGCAGCAGGTGACCGTGGTCGCGCCGACCGAGCACCTCAAGAAGCAGTGGGCGGAGGCCGCGGCCCGGATCGGGATCAAGCTCGATCCGGAGTACAGCGCCGGCCCGTTGGGCCGCGAGTACCACGGCATCGCGATCACCTACGCCGGCGTCGGCGTCCGCCCGATGTTGCACCGCAACCGCATCGAGCAGCGCAAGACGCTGGTCATCCTGGACGAGATCCACCACGCCGGCGACTCCAAGTCGTGGGGCGAGGCGTGCCTGGAGGCGTTCGAGCCGGCGACCCGGCGGCTGGCGCTGACCGGCACCCCGTTCCGCTCCGACACCAACCCGATCCCGTTCGTGTCGTACGAGGAGGGCAACGACGGCATCCGCCGGTCGTCCGCCGACTACACCTACGGCTACGGCAACGCGCTGTCCGACGGCGTCGTCCGGCCGGTGATATTCCTCTCCTACAGCGGCAACATGCGCTGGCGCACCAAGGCCGGCGACGAGATCGCGGCGCGGCTGGGCGAGCCGATGACCAAGGACGCGGTCTCCCAGGCGTGGCGCACCGCGCTGGACCCGCGCGGCGAGTGGATGCCGAACGTGCTGCGGGCCGCCGACCGCCGGCTGACCGAGGTCCGCAAGGCCATCCCCGACGCCGGCGCGCTGGTCATCGCCTCCGACCAGGAGCAGGCCCGGGCGTACGCCAAGCTGATCCGGGAGATCACCGGCGAGGGCGCGACCCTGGTGCTCTCCGACGACACCGGCGCCTCGCAGCGGATCGACGACTTCGCGCACTCCGACGACCGCTGGATGGTCGCGGTCCGGATGGTGTCCGAGGGCGTCGACGTCCCCCGGCTCGCGGTCGGCGTCTACGCGACCACGATCTCCACCCCGCTGTTCTTCGCGCAGGCGGTCGGCCGCTTCGTGCGGTCCCGCAAGCGTGGCGAGACCGCGTCCGTCTTCCTGCCCACCGTCCCGATGCTGCTCGGCTTCGCCAACGAGATGGAGGTCGAGCGCGACCACGTCCTGGACAAGCCGAAGAAGGACGGCGAGGAGGACCCGTACGCCGAGTCCGAGAAGGAGATGGACGAGGCGAACAAGGAGCAGGACGAGGACACCGGGGAGCAGGAGCAGTTCTCGTTCGAGGCGCTGGAGTCGGAGGCGGTCTTCGACCGCGTGCTCTACGACGGCGCCGAGTTCGGCATGCAGGCGCACGCCGGCAGCGAGGAGGAGCAGGACTACCTGGGCATTCCGGGGCTGTTGGAGCCCGACCAGGTCCAACTGCTGCTGCAGAAGCGGCAGGCCCGGCAGATCGCGCACAGCCGGAAGAAGCCGGACAGCGAGGCGGACCTGCTGGAGATCCCCGCCGAGCGGCGGCCGGTGGTCACGCACAAGGAGCTGCTGGAGCTCCGCAAGCAGCTCAACACGCTGGTCGGCGCGTACGTCCACCAGAGCGGCAAGCCGCACGGGGTGATCCACACCGAGCTGCGCCGGGTGTGCGGTGGCCCGCCGAGCGCGGAGGCGACCGCGGGGCAGCTCAACGAGCGGATCAGCAAGGTCCGCGAGTGGGCCACGCGGATGCGCTGAGGGCGGCGCCCGGGGGCGCATCGTCCGGCCGCGCCGGGGAGTTCTCGTGAGGATTCCGTAGGGAGTCGGTGCGCTGACCCGTCATGGGGCGCGCCGCGGACCGCGCGGTCGGGGCGTGCGCGCGGGGCGCACCGGCGCGCTCACAGTAGTGACGGGAGGAACGACGGTGCGGACGAGTGCGGATATTCCGGGCGGCAGAGCCCGGATTCTGGACGCGGTCTTCCGCTGACCGGAGCAGCTCGCTACTGTCCCGCTCACGCACACGCCCCGTGGCAGCGCCGCCGCGGAGCGCAGCCGGTGCAAAGCGGCCGGCGGCCCATGGGCGCTGTTCCGGGACGAGCAGCGCTCCCTGTACGGACGCCGCCAACTCACTTCAGGAGGGGGCGTCGTGACCGCGGAGACCTCCCAGACGCTCGACCGGGGACTGCGCGTCCTCAAACTTCTCGCCGACACCGACCACGGGCTGACCGTGACCGAGCTCTCGCACAAGCTCGGCGTCAACCGCACGGTGGTCTACCGCCTGTTGGCCACGCTGGAGCAGCACGCCCTGGTGCGCCGGGACGCCGGCGGGCGGGCCCGGGTGGGTCTCGGCGTGCTGCGCCTGGGTCGTCAGGTCCACCCGCTGGTCCGGGAGGCCGCGCTGCCCGCGCTGCGTTCGCTCGCCGAGGACGTCGGCGCCACCGCCCACCTCACCCTGGTCGACGGCACCGAGGCGCTGGCGGTCGCGGTCGTCGAGCCGACCTGGACCGACTACCACGTCGCCTACCGCGCCGGCTTCCGCCACCCGCTGGACCGCGGCGCCGCCGGCCGGGCCATACTCAAGGCCCGCCAGGGCCGCCTGCACGACGCCGGACTCGCCCTGACGCACGGGGAGTTGGAGGCCGGCGCTAGCGGCGCCGCGGCCCCGCTGCTGGGGGTCAGCGGCATAGAGGGCAGCGTCGGCGTGGTGATGCTGACGGACAGCGTCGCGGAGCGGATCGGGCCGCGGGTGGTGGACGCGGCCCGGGAGGTCGCCGAGGCGCTGCGCTGACGGGCACCGGCCCGGCACGCGGGGCGCGGATTCCGTGTGGTGACCCTGTGGCACTGCCGTGTGGCACCGGCGCCGCACGGGGCGGACGGGGCGGGGGTCAATTAGGGTGGCGGGGTGTCTTCCCGCGCCCGTGCCCTGCTGGCCTGCACCGTCCTCGTCCTCGCCCTCCTCGTCACCGCGGCGGTGGCCCCGCTGCCGTACTCGGTCGCGTATCCGGGCGTCACGGCCAACGTCCTCGGCGACGACAAGGGCAAGCCGGTGATCACCGTCTCCGGAGCCCCCACCCGCGACACCAGCGGGCAGCTCCGGATGACCTCGATCACCGCCACCGGGCCGGCCGCCTCCATCCACCTGCCGGACGTGGTCCGGGCCTGGTTCCGCACCGACGAGGCGGTGATGCCGCGCGACTCGGTCTACCCGGTGGGCAACAACACCGAGGAGATCGCCGAGCACAACGCGGAGCAGATGAAGCAGTCGCAGGACAGCGCCACCCAGGCCGCCCTGAACCGGCTCGGGAAGTCCCCCAAGGACGTCAAGGTGACCCTGAGCCTGGCCGACATCGGCGGGCCCAGCGCCGGCCTGATGTTCGCGCTGGGCATCGTCGACAAGCTGAACGGCGACGGCGCCGGGCACGACCTGACCGGCGGCCGGACCGTCGCGGGCACCGGCACCATCGACGCCGACGGCGCGGTCGGCGCGGTCGGCGGGGTGGCCCTGAAGACCCAGGCCGCGCACCGCGACGGTGCGACGGTCTTCCTCGTCCCCCGCCAGGAGTGCACCGACGCGCGCGCCGAGCTCCCCAAGGGGATGCGGCTGATCCCCGTCACCACCCTGGGCGGCGCGGTGGACGCCCTCAAGGCCCTCAACTCCGGTGGCGACGTGCCCAGTTGCGGCACCGGCTGAGGCAAGGGCGGCCAGGGCGGGTGGGGGCGCGGCCCAGAGGGCCGCGGTGGCCTCCCGGTTGGCGTGGCGGAAGCCGTCGTCGTCGAGGCAGAAGACCGTGACCTTCACCTTTCGGCCCCTGCCGAAGGTGCCCCAGCGCGTCTTGAGCCTCGCCTGGGCGGCGCGGTCGGCGGAGTCGCAGACCCGCTTGTCGACCGTGAGCGTGCCGACCCCGCGCGCGGCCGCCTTCGAGGCGGTGATCTCCTCGGCGTCGGCGACCCGTTGGTGGACGTCGGGCCGTCCCTAGGGCGCTCCTTCCTCCACGGAGATCCGTCAGAAGCGCCCTAGCCCCCGCCCTCCTTGATGAACCCCTCCTTCACCAGCCACGCCTTGGCGACCTGGTGCGGGTCCTGGCCCTCGACGTCCACCTTGGCGTTGAGCTTCTGGGCGACGGTGTTGTCCAGCGCGGCCGTCACCGGGGCGAGCACCTCGGCGATCTGCGGATGCCTGCGCAGCGCCGCGGCGTTGATCTCCGGCGCCGCGTTGTAGTTGGGGAAGAAGTGCCGGTCGTCCTTGAGCACGGTCAGCCTCATCGCCTTGACCCGGCCGTCGGTGGTGAACGCCTCGCCGAAGGTGCAGGCCGTCCCCTGCGCCACCTCGGTGTAGACCACGCCGCCGGTCATCCGCCGGATGTTGCCGGGCGGGATGTTCATCCCGTACGCCTTCGCCATCCCGGGCAGGCCGTCGTTGCGGGTGGCGAACTCGTTGTCCACGCACAGGGTGACCGCGCCCGGGTTCCGCTTCAGCAGCGCGGCGACGTCGGAGAGGGTGTGCACCCCGTACTTCTTCTCGTTGGCGGCGTTCAGCGCCAGCGCGTAGGTGTTGTTCAGCCGGGACGGCGGCAGCCAGACGATGCCGTTGCGCAGGTCGGCGTCGCGTACGGCCTCCCACTGCCGCTGCGGGTCCGGGATCGGCTTGACGTGCCCGAGGTGGGTGATCCAGCCGGTGCCGGTGTACTCGTACATCCCGTCCGCGGTGCCGGTGCGGACCGCCTCGCGGGCGCCGATGGTGCCCTGGATGTTGGTCTTGTCGATGACCGTGGCGCCGGCCGCCTTGAAGACCAGCCCCATGATCTGCCCCAGGATGATGTTCTCGGTGAACTCCTTCGAGGTGACGGTGAGTTCGGCGCCCTTCAGGGGCAGCCCCCGGCCCACCGTCCCCGGGCTGACGTCGTCCGACATCGGACTTCCGCTGACCAGCCCGCAGCCCCCCAGCAGCGCCCCGACCCCCAGCAGCGCGACGGCCCCCCAGAGCCTCGAACGGAGCCTGCGCCCCCTCACGTCTCCACCTCCAAACCACGCGGCCGCAACAGCAGTTCGGCCAGCGACGCCAGCCACTCGACCAGCAGCGCCAGCGCCACCGTCAGCACCGACCCCAGGACCAGCACCGGCATCCGCTGGGTGATGATCCCCGCCGAGATCAGGTCGCCCAGCCCGCCGCCCCCGCCGAACGTGGCGAGCGTCGCGGTGCCCACGTTCAGCACCAGCGCGGTGCGCACCCCGGCCAGGATCAGCGGGACCGCCAGCGGCAGTTCGACCTTGGCGAGCACACCCAGCGGCGACATCCCGATGCCGCGGGCCGCCTCGGTCAGCGTCGGGTCGATGCCGCGCAGCCCGGCGATGGTGTTGGCCAGCACCGGCAGCACCGCGTAGATCACCATGCCGACGATCGCCGAACCGGCCCCGATGCCCAGCCAGATGACCAGCAGCACCAGCAGGCCCAGCGCCGGCACCGCCTGCCCGAGGTTGGCCAGCGCCATCGCCGGCGGGGCGGCCCGGCGCAGCCGCGGCCGGGTCAGCGCGATGCCCAGCGGGATCGCGATCACCAGCACCAACGCCGTCGAGACGGCGGTCAGTTGCAGGTGCTGGCGCAGCGCCAACCACACCTTGCCGTGGTCGATGGCCTGGTGGGCGATCGAGTCCAGCCGGGCGCCGCGGAACCACAGCCAGGTGGTCAGCAGCGCCGCGGTCAGGAAGGCCGGCATGAACGTCCACTTCCGCCAGCCGATCCGGCGACCGCCGGGCCCGGCGGCACCGCTCGGCGTCGCCCCGGACGCCAACTCCCGTTCGGCGGCCGCCGCGTCGCCCGGCAGCGGCGCCCCCCGGGGGCCCTCCGGCGGCCCACTGCGGCCCCCGCCGGCCGGGGACGCCCCCGGGCTCACGCCCGGCCCCCGGGGCCGCCCTCGGGCCCGCCCGGGCCGTTCAGGCCCTCCTGGGCGCGCTGGGTCCGGTGGGCGCGCAACGCCCGCAACTGGTGCTGGTGTTCCAGCGCCTCCAGCCGGTCCGCCTCCAGCAGTTCGTGGACGTTGTTCATCAGCGTCTCCACGTCGACGACACCGGTGTACTCGCCGCGCCGCCCGGTGACCGCGACCCGGCCCGCGCTGTCGGTCAGCACCGCCTCCAGTGCGTCGCGCAGCGTCGCGTCCCGGGTGACGGTGTCGGTGACCAGCGTCCCGGCCCGGGCCAGCGACTGCTTGGCCAGGGAGAGGTCCCCGCGGCGCAGCCACTTGTACGGGCGGCGGTGGCGGTCCAGCAGCAGCACCTCGTTGGTGCCGCCGTCCCGCAGCAGATCGAAGATCGACTGGAGCGGGTCGTCGAGCTGCGCGGTGGGGAAGTCGACCACCCCCACGTCCCGCACCCGGGTCAGGTTCAGCCGCTTCAGGGCCGCCCCGGCGCCCACGAAGCCGGAGACGAAGTCGTCCGCCGGGTTGGTGAGGATGGCCTCGGGGGTGTCGAACTGGGCGATGTGCGAGCGCTCGCGGAGCACCGCTATCCGGTCGCCCAGCTTGATCGCCTCGTCGAAGTCGTGGGTGACGAAGACGATCGTCTTGTGCAGCTCGTGCTGGAGCCGGATCAGCTCGTCCTGGAGGTGGTCGCGGGTGATCGGGTCCACGGCGCCGAACGGCTCGTCCATCAGCAGCACCGGCGGGTCGGCGGCGAGCGCCCGGGCCACCCCGACCCGCTGCTGCTGGCCGCCGGAGAGCTGGCGCGGATAGCGGTGCCGGAACTCGCCCGGGTCCAGGCCCACCAGGTCGAGCATCTCCTCGACCCGCTCCCTGGTCCGGGCCGCCGACCAGCCGGTCATCCTCGGCACCAGCGCGATGTTCTGCGCCACGGTCATGTGCGGGAAGAGCCCGGACGCCTGGATGGCATAGCCGACCTTGCGGCGCAGCCGGACCGGGTCGATGTCCGTGACGTCCTCGTCGCCGATGCGTATCCGCCCCGAGGTCGGCTCGATCAGCCGGTTGATCATCTTCAGCGTGGTGGACTTGCCGCAGCCGGACGGCCCGACGAAGACCACCGTCTCGCCGGCCCCGATCTCCATGCTGACGTCCTCGACCGCCGGGGCGGGGCTGCCCGGGTAGACCTTCGTGAGGTTCTCCAACCGGATCGCGGCGCCCGTCGAGGCGGGCGGGCGCGCCCCCTTGGCGCCGCGGTCGCTCCCGTAGGACTCAGGCACGGATCCCCCTGGATATCGTCAGTCGTCCGATCAGGACGTAGCCGGCGTCGAAGAGCAGGGCCAGGACGACGATCCCGAGCGTTCCGGAGAGCACCTGGTTCAGCGCGTTGGCGCTGCCCAGCGAGGCGATCCCGCGGAAGATCTCGTTGCCGAGGCCGGGGCCCGAGGCGAAGGCGGCGATGGCCGCGATGCCCATCAGCATCTGGGTCGCGACGCGGATGCCGGTGAGGATCGGCGGCCAGGCCAGCGGGAGTTCGACCTTGAAGAGCCGGGCGGCCCGCGACATCCCGATCCCCTTGGCCGCGTCCACCAGCGCCGGATCCACCCCGCGCAGCCCCACGATGGCGTTGCGGACCACCGGCAGCAGCCCGTACAGGGTCAGCGCCACGACGGTCGGCGCGACGCCGAGGCCGACGAGCGGGATCAGCAGGCCGATCAGGGCCAGGGACGGGATGGTCAGGATCGTCGCGGTGGTCGTCGTGGCCAGCGCGCCGGCCCATTCGCTGCGGTACGTGGCCACGCCGAGCGCGACGCCCAGCACCGTCGCGATCACCATGCACTGGAACACGGCGCTGGCATGTTGGTACGTGTCGGTCAACAACTGGACGTGCCGGCTGCCGACGTACTCCCAGAAGCTCACTCTCGCCTCCTCGGTCCCTCGCTCGCCCCGGACCCGCCCCCGTCGGCGGAGTGCCGCCCGCTGCTTTCCGGTCACCCGCCCGCGGCTTGTTTCACCAACGGGATGATCCGCAGCGGAACCGGATTTTCCATGACGATGGCCGTGGATGCCCGCACGATGCCATCAAAGCCCACGACCCGGTCGATCACCCGTTGGAGATCGGCGTTCGAACGTGCCACGAGCCTGCAGAGCATGTCCCCGTGTCCGGTCGTTGTATGCAGCTCCAGCACCTCCGGAACGCCCGCCAAATGGGCCCGCACGTCGCTGCCTTGGCCCTGTTTGATCTCCAGGGTCGCGAACGCGGTCACCGGATACCCCAGCGCCGCGGGGTCCACGTCCGGCCCGAAACCCCTGATCACGCCATTCGACTGAAGCCGGTCGAGGCGCGCCTGCACCGTTCCGCGGGCCACCCCGAGCCGGCGCGACGCCTCCAGGACGCCGATCCGCGGCTCGCGGGCGAGCAGTTCCAGCAGCGCCCCGTCCAAATGATCGATCGCCACGGCCGAAACCTCCGATTTCGATGGTCATCCTGTACAGAACGCCCGACAGAACTCGCGCACCGCTATACACAATGCCCAGGAGATGCGCGAACTATTGCGCACCTTGTGGATCGGCGGGACTCTGCCGCCATGGCAGACACCACGATGCACACCCAGCCCACCACCCCGGCCACGGCCCGGCAGGCGGACCCCTTCCCGGTCAAGGGGATGGACGCGGTCGTCTTCGCCGTCGGCAACGCCAAGCAGGCGGCGCACTACTACGCCACCGCCTTCGGCATGAAGCGCGTCGCCTACCAGGGACCGGAGACCGGCAACCGCGAGACGGCCTCCTACGTCCTGGAATCCGGCGGCGCCCGGTTCGTCTTCACCTCCGTGGTCAAGCCGACCACCGACTGGGGTCGCTTCCTGGCCGAGCACGTGGCCGCGCACGGCGACGGCGTGATCGACCTGGCCGTCGAGGTGCCGGACGTCCGCGCGGCATACGCCTACGCCGTCGAGCACGGCGCGACCGGCCTGGAGGAGCCCTACGAGTCCAAGGACGAGCACGGCACGGTCGTCCGGGCCGCCATCGCCACCTACGGACAGACCCGGCACACCCTTGTGGAGCGCTCCGACTACGACGGCCCCTACCTCCCCGGCTTCGTCGCCTCCAAGCCGCTCGTCGCCGCTCCGACGAAACGTTTCTTCCAGGCCATCGACCACTGCGTCGGCAACGTCGAACTCGGCAAGATGGACGAGTGGGTGGCCTTTTACAACAAGGTCATGGGCTTCACCAACATGAAGGAGTTCGTCGGCGACGACATCGCCACCGAGTACTCGGCGCTGATGTCCAAGGTCGTCGCGGACGGCACCAAGAAGGTGAAGTTCCCGCTCAACGAGCCGGCGATCGCCAAGAAGAAGTCCCAGATCGACGAGTACCTGGAGTTCTACGGCGGACCCGGCGTCCAGCACATCGCGCTGGCCACCAACGACATCGTCGCCTCGGTCCGTCAGATGCGGGCCGCCGGAGTGGAGTTCCTCAACGTTCCCGACGCCTACTACGACACCCTCGGCGAGTGGGTCGGCGAGACCCGCGTCCCGCTCGACGAGCTGCGCGAGCTGAAGATCCTCGCCGACCGGGACGAGGACGGCTACCTGCTCCAGATCTTCACCAAGCCGGTCCAGGACCGCCCGACCGTCTTCTTCGAGATGATCGAGCGGCACGGCTCCCTCGGCTTCGGCAAGGGCAACTTCAAGGCCCTCTTCGAGGCCATCGAGCGCGAACAGGACCGCCGCGGCAACCTCTGACGGCCGCCGCTGCTCCGACAGCGGCACCGCCTGAAGTCGTCTCTTCCGTGGGCCGAACACGATCTTCCGTGCACGGCCCACGGATGCGACGCTACGGACATGGACCTCATCGAACGCCTGCGCGCCGGGCTCCCCGAGGACGCGCTGCTCACCGACCCCGACGTCACCGACTCCTACGCCCGGGACAACGCCAACTTCTGCGCCGCCGGGACCCCCGCCGCGGTCGTCCTGCCGCGCACCGTCGAGCAGGTCCAGCACGTGATGCGGACCGCCACCGCACTGCGCGTGCCGGTCGTCCCGCAGGGCGCCCGCACCGGCGTCTCCGGCGCCGCCAACGCCACCGAGGGCTGCATCGTCCTCTCCCTGGTCAAGATGGACCGCATCCTGGAGATCGACCCCGTCGACCGGATCGCGGTCGTCGAGCCGGGCGTGATCAACGCCGTCCTCTCCCGCGCGGTCAACGAGCACGGCCTCTACTACCCGCCGGACCCGTCCAGTTGGGAGTCGTGCACCATCGGCGGCAACATCGGCACCGCCGCCGGCGGCCTGTGTTGCGTGAAGTACGGCGTCACCGCCGAGTACGTGCTCGGCCTGGAGGTCGTCCTGGCCGACGGCCGGCTGATCAAGACCGGGCGGCGCACGGCCAAGGGCGTGGCCGGCTACGACCTCACCCGTCTCTTCGTCGGCTCCGAGGGCAGCCTCGGCGTCGTGGTCCGCGCCACCCTGGCGCTGAAGCCCGAGCCGCCCCAACAGCTCGCCATGGTGGCCGAGTTCGGGTCGGTGACGGAGGCCGGCGACGCGGTCTGCCGGATCATGGCCGAGGGGCACACCCCCTCCCTCCTGGAGCTCATGGACCGCACCAGCATCCGCGCGGTCAACGCGATGGCCCAGATGGGCCTGCCGGAGACCACCGAGGTGCTGCTGCTGGCCGCCTTCGACACCCCCGACCCGGCCGCCGACCTCGCCGCGGTCGGCGCGCTGTGCGAGGCGGCCGGCGCCACCCAGGTGGTCCCCGCCGACGACGCGGCCGAGTCCGAACTCCTCCTCCAGGCACGCCGGTTGACCTTCCCGGCCCTGGAGAAGCTCAAGCCCGCGATGCTCATCGACGACGTCTGCGTGCCCCGCTCGCAGCTCGCCGCGATGCTTGCGGGGGCCGCCGCCATCGCCGAGGAGCACGACCTGACCATCGGCGTCTGCGCGCACGCCGGCGACGGCAACACCCACCCGCTGGTCTGCTTCGACCCCGCCGACCCCGACGAGGAGCGCCGCGCCCGCGAGGCGTTCGACGCCATCATGGCCCTCGGCCTCCGGCTGGGCGGCACCATCACCGGCGAACACGGCGTCGGCGTCCTGAAGAAGGACTGGCTCGCCCGCGAACTCGGCCCGGACGGCGTCGAGTTGCACCGCGGCATCAAGGCGGTCTTCGACCCGTTGGGAATCCTCAACCCGGGAAAGTTGTTCTAGGCCCCGAGGGGGCGCCGGCCCCTGTCGTGCCCATGGCTTCGACCCCCTAGGGGATCCGCCCGGGGGCGGGAACGACTACGGCCGGCGCCGCCGTTCGTCCCCGCCCTCGGGGGCCGCGCCGGGATCGTCGTCCGGTGCGGGCAGCCGGGCCCCGCGGCTCGTGGCCACCCGGTAGGTGGCGGTCAGCGAGTTCTTCAAGTCCACGGTCAGGAGCTGTAGTTCGCCAGGGGTCCAGCGCCGCTCGGTCAGGATCTGTTCCGCCTCCTCGATGAGCGCGGCGGCGGCGCCGAGCTGCTCGGCCTCCATCCGGTCGGCCAGCCGGGAGACGTACCCGGTCCCGTCGCCGGGGAGCAGGTAGCACGGGTTCCCGTCCGGGGTCGTCCACGGCAGCAGCCGCGGCGTGTCGTCGGCACGATCCGTCATGCGGCGACCTCCATTCCGCGGACGCGCGCCCCTTCCGCTCGATGCCGCCCGACGGCCGGAAGCAAGAGCCGCAGCAGCGGCAGAAGAAGGCTCGCGATACGGTGCGTCATGTCGTCAACTCCCTTGAAGTTGGTGGCCACGCCCCCGGACCGGTCGCACGGTCGCGGGGGTCTTGTGCGAGCAGCGGATCGCGCCACCCTCGACCCGTTACGTTGGGTGTGTACAGCGTCGCTCTGCGGAGTCCCGGGGTGCAATGCCCGGCGCGTGCCACTCGCCTACTGTCACGAAGGGGGAAGCGTGAGTCGACGCAATGCCACGGGGGGAACGGCCGCCACCAATGCCGCGGTGTTCGGGGAGGTGTTGAGGCACTACCGGGAGGCGGCGGGGCTGACCCAGCAGGAACTGGCGGGGAAGATCCCCTGCGACCGGTCACACGTGGCTCGCGTCGAGGCGGGCACCCGCGTACCGCACGGCACCTTCGCCAAGAAGTGCGACGAACTCCTCGCCACGGGTGGGGTCTTGCTGAAGATGTGGGGGAAGATCAACTGGTATCCGGAGGTGGCGCATCCCGACTGGTTCAGGCGCCGGGCGGACATGGACGCGGTGGCGGTCGCCCTGCGCGAGTACCAGTCCCAGGTCATGCCGGGTCTGTTGCAGACCGAGGACTACGCATGGGCGCTGTTCTCCGACATCGCGAGTGGCGAGGACGCGGCGGAACGCGTCAGGGCGAGGATGAGCCGACAACAACGCTTCCTTGCCGCTGACGGCCCGCTGTATATCGCGGTGTTGGACGAGAGCTGTCTGCGCAATGTGGTGGGGAGCGCGGCCGTCATGCGTGACCAGTGCGCACACCTACTGACAGTGGGGCAGCGCCCCAATATCCGGATCCAGGTCGCTCCGGCCGCCCGCGCCGGACTCGTCCGACCCAAGACGTCGATGTCGTTGATCACGCTGCCCGACGGGGGTGAGTGGGTCTACTCGGAATCGCTGAACAGTGGCCATTTCAACGACGATCCGGCCGTCTACGCGCGCCACAGCCAGACCTATGATGTGCTCAGGGCGGACGTGTTGTCGGCCCGTGAGTCTGCCGCTGTGATCAGCGAGGCGATGGAGAGGTACGGGCAGCATGGACAAGTACCGGCTGAGCGCGGCGACCTGGGTCAAGAGCAGCTACAGCGACCGCGACGGCGGCAACTGCATCGAGGTAGCCCCCGGTTTCCCCGGCGTGGTCCCCGTGCGTGACAGCAAGGTTCCGCAGGGCTCGGTGCTGGTCTTCCCGGCGGACGGCTGGTCGTCCTTCCTCTTCGCCGTGAAGAGCGGGGAGTTGGCCGCCTGAGCCCGGGGCGTGGCCGGTCCGGGCGGGCCGTCCCGGCCATCGCTGACCGTACCCCCGGGCCGGGCGGCCTACGCTTCCGGCATGGACACCACATTTACCGCTCTGGCCGTGTTCGTGCTGGCCGTTGCCGTGCTCGCGACCTCCTTCGACCGTCGGACCAAGCCGTTGGAGCGGCGGTTGGCGCGGCTGGAGAAGAAGGTGGACCTTCTGATGGCGCACCTGGAGGTGGCGGAGCCGGCGGAGCCGTGGTTGGCCGAGGTGGACGCGTTGCTCGCGGAGGGGAAGACGATCCACGCGATCAAGGTGTACCGGGAGGGGACCGGCGCGGGGCTGGCCGAGGCCAAGGAAGCGGTCGAGCGCCGGATGCGGTGAGCCCGCGGGGGGCCCACGATGGCCGGGAGGGCCCGGGACGTGGCCCGGCCCATCCATGCGCAGGGAGCGAGCGCCGATGTCAGCGAACGAAGCGACCCGAGCGGGTGCGGAGAACGGAGCGACCTCCGGCGGCACGGCCGCGGAGGACCGGTACCAGGACCTCTACGACGTCATCGTGCTGGGCGGCGGGCCGACCGGCGAGAACCTCGCCGACCGGGTGCACGCCGCCGGGCTGAGCGCGGTGCTGGTGGAGCACGAACTCGTGGGCGGGGAGTGCTCGTACTGGGCGTGCATGCCCAGCAAGGCGCTGCTGCGGCCGGTGGTGGCGCGGTCCGAGGCGCGCCGGGTGCCGGGGGTGTCGGACGCGGTCGACGGGCCGCTGGACGCCCCGGCCGTGCTCGCCCACCGTGACGCGTTCGCCTCGTACTGGAAGGACGACGGGCAGGTCCGCTGGCTGGACGGGGCCGGCATCGACCTGGTGCGCGGCCGGGGACGGCTCGCCGGGCCGCGCAAGGTGGTCGTCGACGGCGGGCGGACGCTGCACGCGCGGCACGCGGTCGCGGTGTGCACCGGCAGCCGCCCGGTGCTGCCGGACGTGCCCGGGCTGGTCGAGGCGAAGCCGTGGACGAGTCGCGACGCCACCAGCTCCGGGAGCGTGCCGGGCCGGCTGGTGATCGTCGGCGGTGGCGTGGTGGGCGTCGAAATGGCCACCGCCTGGCGGGCGTTGGGGGCCTCGGTGACGCTCCTGGTGCGCGGGGACGGGCTGTTGCCCCGCATGGAACCGTTCGCGGGCCACCTGGTCGCGGAGTCGCTCGCCGAGGCGGGGGTGCTCCTGCGGACCGGGGTGGAGGTGCGCGAGGTGCGCCGGGAGGCGCCGGGCGGGCCGGTCACCGTGCTGCTGGACGGCGCGGCGGACGGGGAGATCGTCGCCGACGAGTTGTTGATCGCCACGGGGCGGGCGCCGCGTACGGAGGACCTGGGGTTGGAGACCGTCGGCCTGACGCCGGGCGGTTGGCTGGAGGTGGACGACAGCCTGCGGGTGACCGGCGTGCCCGGTGGCTGGCTCTACGGCGCCGGCGACGTCAACCACCGTGCCCTCCTCACCCATCAGGGCAAGTACCAGGCCCGGATCGCCGGCGCCGCGATCGCCGCCCGGGCCCGCGGGGTCCCGCTGTTGGAGACCGACCGTTGGGGCGCGCACACCGCCAGCGCGGACCGGCACGCCGTACCGCAGGTCGTCTTCACCGACCCCGAGGCCGCCGCGGTCGGCCTGACCGCGGCCGAGGCGGAGCGCGCCGGCCACCGGGTCCGGGTCGTCGACCACGACCTGGGCGCGGTGGCCGGGGCGTCGCTGTACGCCGACGGCTACCGCGGCCGGGCCCGGATGGTCGTCGACCTGGACCGGGAGGTGCTGCTGGGCGCCACCTTCGTCGGCCCCGGGGTCGGCGAACTGCTGCACGCGGCGACCGTCGCGGTCGCCGGTGAGGTGCCCGTGGAACGCCTCTGGCACGCGGTGCCCGCCTACCCGACGATCAGCGAGGTGTGGCTGCGGCTGCTGGAGGCGTACCGCGACGAGGGGGCATAACTCCCCGGCGCGGCGGGCGTTCGGTGGGAAGGGACGGGAGGCCACCGCTCACGCCCCCGGTTCGGGTGATTCGTCCGACGGCCAGGTGCCGCCCGGACCGGCGTCGTCCCGGGAGGTCAGGGCGAGCAGCGCGTTCAGCCCTTTGTCGATGCCTAGGTGGGTGCTCTCCGAGCCCGGCGGGACGATCCGCAGGGTGCGCTCCAACCAGGCCGACACCGCGGCGGCCGGCGCCTCCAACAGGGCGTCCCCGTCGGGCGAGGTGAGCGCCATGCAGACCAGGCTGCGGCCGTTCAGCTTCGTCGGCCAGACCCGGACGTCGCCCTCGCCCGACGGTCGGAAGACGCCCTCGACGAGCAACTCCCGGGCGAACGTCCAGTGAACGGGGCAGTCCGACCCGACGTGGAAGGCGATGTGGACGGCATAGGGGTCGTCGGTCCGGTACGTCAGTCGCGCCGGCACCGGGATGGAGCGCTCCGGCGACAGCACCAGGCCCAGCTCCAACTCTCGTTCCACCACTGTGTTCATTGCTTTCCGCCTCTCTCCGGCTTCCTCGCGCGGGTCCGTGTGCGGGCCCGCGCAAGGAGAGAGCGACCGGCGGCCGGACTCTTACACGACTTCGGAGAAATTCTTTTCCGCGTCCATCTCCCGCGTCGGCGGCGGCTGTCGGGGCAGGGGAAGAACACGGTTACGACGCGGGGCCCGATGGATATGGACGCCGCGTTGCGGCAGACTGCCCCCGACATTCACCAGGCCGAGAACAGATACGGGACTTCGGACATGAGCTCCCCCACCGCAGGATCCGCCGGCGGCAGCCCCACGCCAGGCTTCTACCCGGACCCGTCCATCCCCGGCTACATCCGCTACTGGAACGGCGCCGCATGGGTCCCGGGCACCAGCCGTCCGGCCCCTGCCGAGGGCGAGCCGATGCCGGCGCCGCCGCCCGGCGTGGCCCCGGTGACCCGCGCGCCGGCCGCCGTCGAGGAGACCGGCCCGGTCTTCCTGGACGACGCGGCGGCGACCGGGCCCGGTGCCGTGACGCCGGCCGGGTCCGCTCCCGAGGCCGCCGGCACCGGCCAGGAGGGGGCGCCCTCCTGGCACGCCGACGCCTCCCGGCAGACCGGCTTCGGCGAGGACGGCCGGGTCTCCTGGGGCCCGTCCGGGCAGGCCCCCGCGGGCACCCAGGCCGGCGGCCCCGGGCTCCCGCCGCAGCGCGCCGCGGAGCCCGAGGAGGCCGCGGGCGCCGGCGCGGCCGCGCTCCCCGCGGACGTCCCGACCGACGGGACGGTCGCGTTCCGCACCGGCACCCCGGCGGCCGGCCGCGGCTCCGGCGACCAGGGGACCACCGCGTTCCGCGCCGTCCGGCCCGGCCAGGCGCCCGCCGCGGACCAGGGGACCACGGCCTTCCGCGCGGTCCGCCCGGAGGCCGCCGAGGGCCCCCGGCCCGCCGTCAAGAACGAGACGATGGCCTTCCGGCTCCCGTCGGCGGGCAAGCCGCCCCAGGCCGGCGGCGCGCCGCAGTCCCTGCCGTCCACCGGGGCGCCGGCCCCGCAGAGCCCCCAGGCGCCCCGGCCGCCGGCCGCCCAGCAGCCCCCGGCCGCCCAGCAGCCGCCGGCCGCCCCGGCGCCCGCGCCCGGCCTGCCGCCGCAGGGCGGCCCCGCCGGCGACGACGGCGTCATCCCCTGGAAGCCGCCGACCGCCGACGTCTTCTTCGCCGCCGCGCAGGCCGCGCAGGGCCATCCGGCCGCGCTGGGGCGGCGGTTGGCGGCCCGGCTGATCGACACCCTGGTGCTGGCCGTGGTCGCCCTCGCGGTGGCGCTGCCGCTGTGGTCCACGGTCACCGACCACCTCGACGCCAAGGTCGAGGCGGCCAGGCAGTCCGGCCACCAGGTGACGGTCTATCTGGTCGACGGCACCACCGCCCCCGTCTTCCTGACGATCCTGGCCGTCGTCCTGGTCGGCGGCGGCCTCTACGAGGTGCTGCCGACCCTCAAGTGGGGCCGCACGCTCGGCAAGAAGCTGTGCGGCGTGCGGGTGTTGGACATCGAGAGCCACGACACCCCGGAGCCGATGCAGGCCGTCAAGCGCTGGCTGGTCTACGGCGTGCTCGGCGTCGCGGTGGTCGGCGTGGTCAACGCCCTGTGGTGCCTGGTCGACAAGCCCTGGCGGCAGTGCTGGCACGACAAGGTGGCCCGCACCTTCGTCGCCGCCGACCGGGCGTCCGACTGACCGTCACCCCCGCGTTCCCGGGCCGTCACCCGCCCTGACGGCCCGGGTACCCCGATCGGACGCCGGCGGATGCGACGCCCGGCCGCAGGCGGTCGACTCGGGCCATGAGCACCGACCAGCCCCGCCCCGGCCCCGGCGAACCGCCGGAGAACGACCCGTTCCAGAAGCAGCCGCCCGAGCCCGGCGCGGGCGGAGCCCCGCACGACTCCCCGCGCAACGGCTCCCCGTACGGCGCCGGCCCGGGTGAGGGCGCCGGCCCCCCGCCACCGGGCGGCCCCCCACCCCCGGGAGGCCCGCCGCCCCCGCCGCCCCCGGGCGCCGGCCCCCCACCGTCCTACGGGGGTGGCCCCTACGGCGGCCCCTCGGCGGGCGGTCCCTACGGCGCGGGGGAGTACGGGGCCGATCCCCTGGCGGGGATGCCGCCGTTGGCCCACCGCGGCAAGCGCCTGTTGGCCCGGATCATCGACGCGATCCTCATCGGCGTCCCGGTCACCCTGATCATGAACGCGATCGTCGGCTGGGTGGACTACTTCAGCACCAGCAACGTGGAGACCGGCAAGCAGGCGACGGTCTCCGGCGTGACGATGCTGGTCTACCTGATCTACGAGGGGCTGATGCTGACCGCCCGCGGCCAGACGGTCGGCAAGATGGCGATGCGGATCCGGGTCGCGATGCTCGCCGACGGCGCCACCCCGACGCCGGTGGCCGGGTGGACCCGGGCCGCGGTCTACACCCTGCCGGAGATCATCCCCTGCTGCGGCTTCATCTTCTGGCTGATCAACGTCTTGTGGTGCACCTGGGACAAGCCGTACCAGCAGTGCCTGCACGACAAGGCGGCCCGGACCGTGGTGGTGGCCACGGGCTGAGGGTGAGGGTCCGTCGGGGGCTCAGCGGGTGCGCCCGCCGACCCGGGCGCCGGTCCGCTGGCGCGGCAGCCGTTCGCCCGCGGTCGGCACGGCCCGCAGCGGGGCCCGGCCGCGGGCCGGGGCGCCCGCGCCGCCCCGGCGCACCACCCGCGACATTCCCGGCATCGGCACCGTCATCGCGACCAGCAGTCCCAGCCCGAGGCCGGCCAGTGCGATGACCGCGACCCCGATCCCGGTCTGCGTCTGCGAGAGCAGCAGCATCGCGAGGGTGGAGAGGAAGACGGTGGCCGAACCGTAGACGAGCTGGGTGGTGGTCGGACGAGGCATGGCGGATTCCGTCCTCGAAAAGGGGCGACAGAAGGGTGGTTGTGGGCGTCGGGCGAGCGACGGTGTGCCAACGGGCGAGCCTACGGTTCCTTGTGCCCGAGCGGAACGGCAGGTAAGCGTGGCCTAATCCACCGGCCCGGAGCACGGGGGCGCACGGGACGGTGGCGGAGCGGGGCGCCGGAACGCCCGGCGCGGCGTCCGGCCTGTTGGCGGCGGGGGCGCATGCCCGTCGGGCATATCCCTCCGGGGTGACCCGCCGCCCGGAACGTCATCCGGAACCTGTGCGTCCGCTGTCCGTTAGCTGTGAAACGCGAGCCGGATAACGTACTTGGGCGCTCACGTACACGTCAAGATCTGTCTTTTCCCCGATCCATCCGGTCAAATGCCCTCCATAGTTGACCAGTTGATGGGGAGGGCTTTACCACGTGAGACGCCACCGAAGACTCTACGGAACGGCCGTCCTGGCCACCGCGCTCGCCGCGACCGGGGCGGCCGTTCTCGCTCCCGGGACGGCCGCGGCCGACGCCCCGCCGGCCGCCGCGGCCGCCGTCCGCCACGACCCGGCCCCCGAACGGGCCGACGCCCACGACCTCAAGGGCCCCTTCAGCGAACGCCGGACGGCGCAGCGCACCGAGGCGCTCCGGCAGGTCATCTCCGGCGACGCGCAGGCCAGCGAGCGCGGCGGCTCCAAGGTCGTCAAGCTGGGCAAGGGCAAGTACGTCGAGCTCGCCCGGCAGAAGACCGACAAGATCTTCACGATCCTGGTGGACTTCGGCGACAAGGTCGACGACACCACGACGTACGACCCGGACGGCGACGGCCCGTTGCCCCCGGTGAAGAAGTACGGCGGCACCCCCGGCCCGGCGCACAACCAGATCGCCAGGCCGGACCGGAAGAAGGACAACAGCACCGCCTGGCAGGCGGACTTCAACCGGCAGCACTACCAGGACCTCTACTTCTCGCACGACAAGAAGAAGGAGTCGCTGGCGAAGTACTACGAGCGGCAGTCCTCGGGCCGCTACTCCGTGGACGGCCAGGTCTCCGACTGGGTCCGCGTCCCGTGGAACGAGGCCCGCTACGGCTCCAACTACTGCGGCTCCACCAACTGCCCCAACGCCTGGGACCTGATCCGCGACGCGGTCAACCAGTGGGTCACCGACCAGAAGGCCAAGGGCCGCACCGACGCCCAGATCAAGGCCGACCTCGCCCAGTACGACCAGTGGGACCGCAACGACTACAACCACAACGGGAACTTCAACGAACCCGACGGCTACATAGACCACTTCCAGATCGTGCACGCCGGCGAGGACGAGTCGGCCGGCGGCGGCGCCCAGGGCACCGACGCGATCTGGGCGCACCGCTGGTACGCGTACGGCACCGACGCCGGCAGGACCGGGCCCGCGGACAACAAGGCCGGCGGCACCCAGATCGGCGACACCGGGTTCTGGGTCGGCGACTACACCATGCAGCCCGAGAACGGCGGACTCGGCGTCTTCGCCCACGAGTTCGGCCATGACCTCGGCCTGCCGGACGAGTACGACACCACCGGCAAGGGCGAATCCTCGGTGGACTTCTGGTCGTTGATGTCGGCCGGCTCCTGGCTCGGCCGCGGCAAGGACGCCATCGGCGACCTCCCCGGCGACCTCGGCGCCTGGGACAAGCTCCAGCTCGGCTGGCTCAACTACGCCACCGCCAAGGCCGCGACGCCCTCTCGGCACACCCTGGGCGTCGCCGAGTACAACACCAAGAACAAGCAGGCCCTGGTCGTCGAGCTGCCCGCGAAGAAGGTCACCACCGAGATCGTCAAGCCGGCCGAGGGCGCCGCGCAGTGGTGGAGCGGCATGGGCGACAACCTCGCCAACACCCTTACCAGGACGGTCGATCTGACCGGCAGGTCCACCGCCGCGCTCACCCTCAAGGGCTGGTGGGACATCGAGAAGGACTACGACTTCCTCTACACCGAGGTCTCCACCGACGGTGGCGCCACCTGGACCTCGCTGGACGGCACCGCGGGCGGCGCGCCGCTGCCCCGGGACGCCTCCGGCAAGCCGGCGCTGACCGGCACCGTCGCCTCCCACCAGGACCTCTCCTTCCCGCTGGACGCCTACGCCGGCAAGAAGATCGGCCTGCGCTTCCGCTACCAGACCGACGGCGGAGTGGCGCAGAAGGGCTTCACCGCGGACGCCCTCACCCTCACCGCCGACGGTGCCCCGCTGTTCACCGACGGCGCCGAGGCCGGCGACAACGGCTGGACCGCCGACGGCTTCTCCCGGATCGGCGCGTCCTTCACCAAGGACTACCCGCAGTACTACCTCGCCGAGAACCGCCAGTACGTCTCCTACGACCGGACCCTCAAGTCCGGCCCGTACAACTTCGGTTGGAAGAGCACCCGCCCGTCCTGGGTCGAGCACTTCCCGTACCAGAACGGCGTGCTGATCTGGCTCTGGGACACCTCGCAGCGGGACAACAACGTCGGCGTGCACCCCGGGGTCGGCCGTATCCTCCCGGTCGACGCCCACCCGCGGGCCGAGCGCTGGGCCGACGGCTCGCTGATGCGCAACCGCTTCCAGTCCTACGACTCGACCTTCACCCACGCCCGGACCGACGCCCTCACCCTGCACAAGGACGGCGCCACGGTGAAGATCGCCGCCAAGCCCGGGGTGCCGGTCTTCGACGACCGCCACGGCTCCTACGTCGACCCGGCGAACCCGACCGGTGGGGTGCGTGTTCCTGACACCAACACCAAGATCACGGTCGGCAAGGAGGCCAAGGACGGCGCCTCGGTGATCCTCACGGTCGGCCCTGCCCACAAGTAGAAAGTAAAACCCGCAGGTCAGCGTCTTATCGGCCGCCGCCCCCTAGCGGGCGGCGGCCGATAGGCGTTTAGATGCGTCTTACAGTTCCTTGTTGACGCCGAGTCTCACGGGGGAGATATGACGATGACCAGAGGTGGCTTCGCGCGGCTTCCCGGCGGAAGCGTGGTGGTCGCCCTCTCGCTGCCCAGGCCGGGCCAGGGGCCGCTCTGCAGCCCGTACGACGGCGGCCGCCGCATCCGCGTCCTGGTGCACGCGGTGAACCGTTCGCGCGCCCTGACCAGGCTGCGCAACCTCGGCCTGCGCGCCGTCTACCTGCGCGGCAACACCGAGCCGCCGACGCCCGACGAGATCACCGCGGTGCTCCACCACCCCGACGGCCTGGTCTGGCGCGAGGCCCCGGACGACGACACCGAGTCGTGGCACCCCATACGCACCCTCCTCCGTCCCCAGAAGCCCGCCCCGACGGCCACCCGGCCGCACCCCGACCGGCCCCCGATGGGCTGGTCAGCGCCCAAGTCCAGCCCGTCCGGGGTGTGAGGACGGGCCGCCCGTTCCGGCCCGTCCGACGCTTGAGGACGAGCCGGCGGCCGGGGGTGCGTCAGCCGCCGACGACCACCGGCTTGCCGCTCAGCTCCGCCCCCGCCTCCCGGAGCTCCGCCAGCGTCCGCTCCGTCGTCTCCGGGGCCACCCCCGCCGTCAGGTCCAGCAGGACCCGGGTGCGCAGCCCCTCGGCGAGCGCGTCCAGGGCGGTGGCGCGCACGCAGTGGTCCGTGGCCAGCCCGACCACGTCGACGTCGGTCACGCCCCGCGCGCGCAGCCACTCCGCCAGCGGGACGCCGTTCTCGTCGGTGCCCTCGAAGCCGCTGTACGCGGCGGTGTGGGCGCCCTTGGAGAACACCGCGTCCACCGCGCCGGAGGCGATCGCCGGCGCGAAGTTCGGGTGGAAGCCGCTGCCCTCGGTGCCCGCCACGCAGTGCGCGGGCCAGGACGTGCGGTAGTCGGGGTGGTCGGAGAAGTGGTCACCCGGGTCGATGTGGTGGTCGCGGGTGGCCACGACGTGGCGGTAGCCGCTGCCGGCCGCGGCGCCGACCAGGTCGGTGATGGCGGCCGCGACGTCCGCGCCGCCCGCCACCGCGAGGCTGCCGCCCTCGCAGAAGTCGTTCTGGACGTCGACGACGATCAGTGCCCGGTGCATGGTGCGTGCCTTCCGGCTGGGTGGGTGAGGGGCGCGGGATGTGGTGTGACCGAGGGTAGCCACTGTGGGCGCGCGGGGGGAGGGGCGGACGGACGCGGTTCGCGCGCCCGTCCGCCGAGGGCGCCGGACGGGTCCGATCAGACGAACTCGGTGGGCAGCACCGGCTCCCCGCGGGAGAGCTGCGTCGCCGACAGCGGCAGCCCGGCGCGGGCCGCGATGTGCCGGCTGCGCGCCGCGTCCAGCGGCTCCCGGGCCACCACCGTGCCGCCGGTGACCAGCGGCACCTGGAGCAGCCGGTCGGTCAACTCGGCCGGCACCGGCCCGGTACCGACCACCTCGGCCTCCGCCACCCCGTGCTCGTCCGGCCGCCGCGCCGCCCATTTCCGGCCGCCGGTCGAGGACTTGGCGCCCATCGACTTCTTCGCCACCGACCGCAGCGGCGCGCCCGGCTCGTCGCTGTCCGCCCGCGCGACCAGCTTGTAGACCATCGAACAGGTCGGGTGCCCGCTGCCGGTCACCAGTTGGGTGCCGACCCCGTACGCGTCCACCGGCGCGGCGGCCAGCGAGGCGATGGCGTACTCGTCGAGGTCGCTGGTGACCACGATCTTGGTCTTGGTGGCGCCCAGTTCGTCCAGTTGCTGCCGCACCCGGTGCGCGATCAGCAGCAGGTCGCCGGAGTCGATCCGCACCGCGCCGAGGCCGGGCCCGGCCACGTCCACGGCGGTCCGCACCGCCTCGGTGACGTCGAAGGTGTCCACCAGCAGCGTCGTCCCGCTGCCCAACGTGTCGACCTGGGCGGTGAAGGCGTCCCGCTCGCTGTCGTGCAGCAGCGTGAAGGCGTGCGCGCTGGTGCCGACGGTGGGGATGTTGTAGCGGAAGCCGGCCGCCAGGTCGGAGGTGACGTGGAAGCCGCCGACGTACGCGGCGCGGGCCGCGGCCACCGCCGAGAGCTCGTGGGTGCGCCGGGCGCCCATCTCCATCAGCGGCCGGTCGCCGGCGGCCACCGCCATCCGGGACGCGGCCGCGGCCACCGCCGAGTCGTGGTTGAGGATCGACAGGATCACCGTCTCCAGCACCACCGCCTCGGCGAAGGTGCCCTCGACGCGCATGATCGGCGAGCCGGGGAAGTAGACCTCGCCCTCCGGGTAGCCCCAGATGTCGCCGCGGAAGCGGTAGTCGGCCAGCCAGTCCAGGGTCGGTCCGTCGAGGATCCCGCGCTCCCGCAGGAAGCCCAGGATGGTGTCGTCGAAGCGGAAGTTCTCCACGGCGTCCAGGACCCGGCCGGTGCCCGCCACCACGCCGTAGCGCCGCCCCTCCGGCAGCCGCCGGGTGAAGACCTCGAAGACCGACCGCCGGTCCGCGGTGCCGGCCCGCAACGCGGCCTGCAGCATGGTGAGTTCGTACTGGTCGGTGAAGAGTGCCGTCGACGGCACGGCCACCGGCAGCCCCAGGTCTGCTGTGTTCATAGGGGAGATGCTACCCCCCGTACTCGTCACTTTGACGATAGTGGTCCCGGGGGCCGCACCGTGCCCCGGGCGGCACGATGGTGCGGGGCGCCTTGGGGTCGTTTGTGCGTCCCCCGCCCCTGGGTGGCAGCATGGGCCCTGTGAGCGCCCACCCGTCACCCATGAGCACACTGCGGCCACATCACGGCCGCCTCAGCGTCCCGGTCGAGATCGAGCGTCCGGAGACCGACGAGGCCCCGTTCGAGGTGCCCGAGCCCGACGTCCCGTGGGTCACGGTCGTTCACAACGACCCCGTGAACCTCATGAGCTATGTCTCCTACGTCTTCCAGACGTACTTCGGTTACTCCAAGGACAAGGCGCACCGGCTGATGCTCGACGTCCACCACAAAGGCCGCGCGGTGGTCTCCAGCGGCTCCCGCGAGGAAATGGAGCGCGACGTGCAGGCGATGCACGGCTACGGCCTGTGGGCGACCCTCCAGCAGGACCGCGCATGACCGGCCAGTTCGAACCGCTGCCCGGGGGTGGCGCCGCCGCCCCGCTCGACGAGGTCGAGATCTCCATCCTGCGCAGCCTGGCCGTGCAGTTGCTGGAGTTGATCGGTCCGGGCACCGAGCCCGAGGCCGGCGGCGAACAGGACATGCTGGCCGCGCTCTTCGCCGAGGGCCCCAGCGAGCCGCCGTCCGACCCGGTGCTCGCCCGCCTCTTCCCCGACGCCTACGGCGGCCCGGACCGGGTGCCGGACGACGATGTCCGCGCCGCCTCCGCCGAGTTCCGCCGCTACACCGAGAACGACCTGCGGGCCCGCAAGCGCGAGGACGCGCTGGCGCTGGTCCGGGCGCTGGACGCGCTGTCGGCCGAGAACGGCGGCGCGGTGCTGCGGCTCAAGCCCGACGAGTGCCGGCAGTGGCTGGGCGCGCTCAACGACCTCCGGCTGGCCATCGGCACGCGCCTGGAGGTCACCGACGAGGACGACGGCGGGGAGTTGCTGCGGTTGCCGGACAGCGATCCGCGCAAGCCGATGGTGCTCGCCTACTTCTGGCTGGGCGGGCTCCAGGAGACGCTCGTCGAGGCGTTGATGGGCTGAGAGCGGGGCCGCGGGCGGCGCCGGCGCGCAACGGGGCGCACCAGCCGGCCGGTTACTCTCCGTTCGCTCAGCGGAGGCTCAAATCCGGATAACGATCGCATCAATACGACCGCGCGCTGTGTTGAGGATTTCGCGCTTTGTCCTGATTTCTCTGTGGAATGCCTCACCTGATCTCTGGTCGATCTCCGGCAGGTCGTGATAAAAGTTCTCGACCTGCCGTGAGTGACGCCACCCCTGTCGCTGCGGGAGCGCTGAGCCGACCGACCGTCGGCGTGCAGGAACTCCATCCGGGGGGATCGGGACCCGATCCGGACAGAACCGGGTCGGAATGGAGAAAGGCGCACCACTCATGACCTCTGTGCAGGTCGACAAGCATCGCGACGGCAACGAGGCGGCTGGAGGGGCTCCCGAAGAGGGCTACCAGCGGGGTCTTGGCAATCGCCAGATCCAGATGATCGCCATTGGTGGCGCCATCGGTACCGGACTGTTCCTCGGAGCAGGCAAGGCCATTTCCAAGGCCGGACCGAGCATCATCCTGACGTACGCCATCGTCGGTCTGGTCATCTTCCTCATCATGCGGGCCCTGGGCGAACTGCTCATGTACCGGCCTGTCTCCGGCTCGTTCTCCGAGTACGGCCGGGAATTCCTCGGCCCGTTCATCGGCTTCGTCACGGGCTGGACGTACTGGCTCTTCTGGGTCGTCACCGGCATCACGGAAGTGACCGCCGCGGCCACCTATGTCCAGTATTGGAACAAGGGAATACCGCAATGGGTTTCCGCACTGGTCTTCACCGTCGCACTGTTCGGGATCAACCTGATCTCGGTGAAGATCTTCGGCGAACTGGAATTCTGGTTCTCGATGGTCAAGGTCACCGCGATCATCGGCATGATCCTGATCGGCCTCGGCGTCATCACGCTCGGCTTCTCCAAGGCCGGTGACACCGCCTCGTTCACCCTGCTCTGGTCGGACGGCGGGTTCTTCCCCAAGGGCATCGGCGGCACGTTGATGACCCTTCAGATCGTGATGTTCGCCTTCCTCGCCGTCGAACTCGTCGGCGTCACCGCGGGCGAGGCGACCAACCCGAAGAAGGTGCTCCCCAAGGCCATCAACACCGTGCCGTGGCGGATCGGCCTCTTCTACATCGGCGCGCTCATCATCATCCTGTCCGTCGTGAGCTGGACGTACTTCAAGCCGGGCGTGAGCCCGTTCGTCGCCGCGTTCCAGAAGATCGGGCTGCCGGCCGGCGCGGGCATCGTCAACTTCGTCGTGCTCACCGCGGCGCTCTCCTCGGCCAACTCCGGGATGTACTCCACCGGTCGGATGCTGCGCGACCTCGCGCTCAACGGCCAGGGCCCGAAGTTCTTCACCAAGCTCAGCAAGAACGGCTTGCCCACGTGGGGCACCGGCATCTCCGTGGCACTGATGCTGGTCGGCGTCTACATCAACTACCAGTGGCCGGGCGACGCGTTCAACTACGTCGTCTCCTTCGCCACCATCTCCGGCATGTGGGCCTGGATCGTCATCCTCCTGTCGCACCTGCGCTACCGGGCCAAGGCGAACCGCGGCGAGCTGCCGCAGTCCGAATTCAAGGCCCCCGGCGCCCCGTTCACCTCGATCTTCGCGCTCGCCTTCATCGGCATGGTGATCGTGATGATGGGCGTCGACCCGGACACCCGGATCTCGCTCTACGCGGCCCCCGTCTGGGCGGTCATGCTGGCCGTCGGCTACCTCGCGATCAAGCGCCGGGACGCCGCACTGCTGGCCCGGACGCCCGCCGAACCGGCCGAGAAGGGCTGACGGCCGGGAGCACCACAGCCGGCCGAAAGCACCACCTGTCCAGCATGCGGGCCCGCACGTACCACCTGTCGGTACGCGCGGGCCCGGCTGTCTGTCCGCCCGCCACCACCCTCAACCGCGTGCTTCGCACGTCCCTCCTATCCTGGGCCGCATGCTGACCCTCACCAAGGCCCTCCACGACCAGATCGTCGCGCACGCCCGCCAGGACCACCCCGACGAGGCCTGCGGTGTGGTCGCGGGCCCGGCCGGCAGCGGCCGCCCCGAGCGGTTCGTCCCGATGCTCAACGCGGCCCGCTCGCCCACGTTCTACGAGTTCGACTCCGCCGATCTGCTCAAGCTCTACCGCGAGATGGACGACCGGGACGAGGAGCCGGTCATCATCTACCACTCGCACACCGCCACCGAGGCGTACCCCTCGCGCACCGACCTCTCCTACGCCAACGAGCCCGGTGCCCACTACGTCCTGGTCTCCACCGCCGACGCCGACGACGCCGGCCCCTTCCAGTTCCGCTCGTTCCGCATCGTGGACGGCGAGGTCACCGAGGAAGAGGTCCGGATAGTGGAGAGCTACGCCTGACGCGTGGCCGACCTCATGCCGGGGTCGAGCGACGGCCGTGACCTGGGGGTTCGCCCCCGATCACGGCGGGCGCCGGGGACCGGGCCCGATCCGCGTCCCACCTGGCGTGCGGCGAACGTCCGCATCATGGGACGAGGTTCCAGAACCCGGACCGGGAATCGATACGATGACCGCATGGTTGACCATGTCGTGTGCGGAACGAGCGGGCCGAGGACGGGTGTGCGCACGCACGCCCCGCTCGCCACGCGCCGCGCCGCGTCCGGCCTCCTGGGCGCCTTCGGCAGCGGAGTCGCCCGGCTGCACATCGACCTGTGCCGCCTCTCCAGCGCCATCTGTCCGCGCTGCGCCGCGTAACCGCCGCCCGCCGCCCCGGCACCGTGCCGCATCCGCCCGCACGGGCCCGCGCCGCCCGGTACGCCCCGCCGCCGTGTCCCGCCACGGCACCGCACGCAGCACCGCACCCGCCCCCGCATCGTCGAACTCCGACAGGAGCACTCCCATGGCCATCGAGGTCCGCATCCCGACCATCCTGCGCAGCTACACCGACGGCCAGAAGGCCGTCGAGGGCAGCGGTGTCACCCTCGACGCACTCTTCAAGGACCTGGACGGCCGGCACGCCGGCATCCGCGAGCGCCTGGTCGACGACGGCGGCGAGCTGCGCCGCTTCGTGAACGTCTACCTCAACGACGAGGACGTGCGCTTCCTCGACGGCATCGGCACCGAACTCGCCGACGGCGACAGCGTGACGATCCTGCCGGCCGTCGCCGGGGGCTCGGGTGCGATGTCCGGTTCCGTCGGGCGGGTCTGAGGTGCGGTACGACTCCCCGCTGGCGGCGGTCGGGAACACCCCGCTCGTCCGTCTGCCGCGCCTGTCGCCCTCCGAGGACGTCCGCGTCTGGGCGAAGTTGGAGGACCGCAACCCCACGGGCTCCGTCAAGGACCGGCCCGCGCTGCACATGATCGAGCAGGCGGAGAAGGACGGTCGGCTCACCCCCGGCTGCACGATCCTGGAGCCCACCAGCGGCAACACCGGCATCTCGCTCGCCATGGCGGCCAAGCTCAAGGGCTACCGCATCGTCTGCGTGATGCCGGAGAACACCTCCGCCGAGCGGCGGGAGTTGCTCGCGATGTGGGGCGCGGAGATCATCTCCTCGCCCGCGGCGGGCGGTTCCAACACCGCCGTGAAGGTCGCCAAGGAGCTCGCCGCCGAGCACCCGGACTGGGTGATGCTCTATCAGTACGGCAACCCGGACAACGCCGGTGCCCACTACGCCACCACCGGCCCCGAGATCCTCGCCGACCTGCCCTCGGTCACCCACTTCGTGGCCGGCCTGGGCACCACCGGCACGCTGATGGGCGTCGGCCGCTATCTGCGCGAGCACGTCCCCGGCGTGCAGATCGTCGCCGCCGAACCGCGCTACGACGACGTCGTCTACGGCCTGCGCAACCTCGACGAGGGCTTCATCCCCGAGCTCTACGACGCGTCCGTCCTCACCACCCGCTTCTCCGTCGGCTCCGAGGACGCGGTCCGCCGCACCCGTGAACTCCTCGCGACGGAAGGCATCTTCGCCGGCATCTCCACCGGCGCGGCACTGCACGCCGCCCTCGGCGTGGCCCGCAAGGCGGTCCGGGCGGGCGAGAGCGCCGACATCGTCTTCGTCGTCGCCGACGGCGGCTGGAAGTACCTCTCCACCGGCGTCTACACCGCCGAGTCCACCGAGGCGGCCATCGCGACGCTGCACGGGCAGCTCTGGGCGTAGGCCCCACGCACCCGGAGGGGGTGGCTCGCGGCGACCGCCGGAGCCACCCCCTCGTGCATCCGCCGCGCGCGGCCGCGGGGGGTCTTCGGGGCGGAACTTCCGCCCACCGGAAGCGCGGTGCGGCCCGCGGCCCCACCCCCACCCGGACTGGTGATTCCGCCCACAGCTCGCCCCACCTACGGCGCCGCGCGCCCCTGTGAGCCGTACGCTCATGGGCACCGCACCGACCGCCAAGGACCCGGCAGCAGCCCCGCACCGCACCGCGTCGGGACCGTTTTCGGCACCGCCGGCCGCCACCCTCACCGGCCTCGCCGGGTGGGGGTGCCCCCAGCCCATGGAGGTTCACGCCCGTATGAAGCTCACCGTCGTCGGATGCTCGGGGTCGTTCCCCTCCATGGAATCGGCCTGTTCGAGCTACCTCTTGGAGGCCGACGGCTTCAGGCTGCTCCTCGACATGGGCAACGGCGCCCTCGGCGAGTTGCAGCGCCACTGCGGTCTCTACGACCTGGACGCCGTGCTGCTGTCGCACCTGCACGCCGACCACTGCATCGACATGTGCGGCTACTTCGTCGTCCGCTACTACCGCCCGGACGGCGGCCGTTGCGCGCCGATGCCGGTCTACGGACCGGCCGACACCGAGCGCCGACTGACCGCCGCGCACGACGACCTCCCGCACGAGAAGGCGATGAGCGAGGTCTTCGACTTCCGGACGCTGACCCCGGGCACCACGACCATCGGCCCGTTCACCGTGCGCACGGAGCGGGTCAGCCATCCCGTCGAGGCGTACGGCTTCCGGATCGAGCACGGCGGCCGCACCCTGACGTACTCCGGCGACACCGGCCCCTGCGCGGCGCTCGCCACGCTGGCCGAGGGCGCCGACCTGTTCCTGTGCGAGGCGTCCTTCACCCACGGCAAGGAGGACATCCCGGACCTCCACCTCAACGGCCGGGAGGCCGGCGAGCACGCCCGGCGGGCCGGCGCGTCCCGGCTGGTGCTGACCCACATCCCGCCGTGGACCGACCCCGACATCAGCGTCCGCGACGCCCAGAAGGTCTACGACGGGCCGGTCGAGGTGGCCAAGGCCGGCGCGGTCTACGAGATCTGAGCCCGCCCCGCCGCGGCGGGACGGCAACGGGGGACGGCAACGACAAGGGCCCCGGAACCGCGCGGTGCGGTTCCGGGGCCCTGTGCGCGTGGCCGCGGGGGCTACGCCTTGGTCAGGTCCTCGACCTCTCCCTCGGGTTCACGGCCCGGGGTGGGGAGGTTGAACTTGGCGATGGCGAAGCGGAACAGCAGGTAGTAGATGGCCGCGAACGCCAGGCCGATCGGGATGATCAGCCACGGCTCGGTGGCCAGCTTCCAGTTCAGCAGGTAGTCGATGGCACCGGCGGAGAAGGTGAAGCCGTCGTGGACGCCGAGCGCCCAGGTGACGGCCATCGACACGGCGGTCAGCACGGCGTGGATCACGTACAGCACCGGGGCGATGAACATGAACGAGAACTCGATCGGCTCGGTGATGCCGCAGACGAACGAGGTCAGGCCGAGCGAGATCATCATGCCCAGGACGGCCTTGCGGCGCTCGGGGCGGGCGGCGTGCGCGATGGCCAGCGCGGCGGCCGGCAGGCCGAACATCATGATCGGGAAGAAGCCGGACATGAACTGGCCGGCGGTCGGGTCGCCGGCGAAGAAGCGGCCGATGTCGCCGTGCGCGACCTTACCGGCGGCGTCGGTGTAGTCACCGAGCTGGAACCACGAGACGGTGTTGACGAACTGGTGCATGCCGATCGGCAGCAGGCCGCGGTTGATCAGGCCGAAGAGGCCGGCGCCGATCGCACCCAGGCCGGTCATCCACTCGCCGAAGGCGGAGATGGCGTCGCCGACCGGCTCCCATATCAGCAGGAAGAGGACGCCGACCGCGGTGCCGACGAAGGCCATGATGATCGGGACCAGTCGGCGGCCGTTGAAGAAGCCCAGCCAGTCCACCAGCTTCTTGCGGTGGTAGCGCTGCCACAGGGTCGCGGCGAGCAGGCCCATGACGATGCCGCCCAGGACCCCGGGGTTGTTGACGACGGGCTCGACCCACTTGCCGTTCTCGATGTGTCCCTCGGTGACCGGGAACGCCTTGAGGACGTTGCTGTAGACCAGGAAGCCCACCAGGGCGGCGAGCGCCGTGGAGCCGTCGGCCTTCTTCGCGAAGCCGATGGCCACGCCGATGCAGAACAGCAGCGGCAGGTTGTCGAAGACCGCGCCGCCGGCGGCGGCGAACACCTTGCTGACGGCGGTCCAGTGCAGGCCCTTGTCGCCGAAGACGTCCGGCTGGCCGAGGCGGTTGAGGATGCCGGCTGCGGGCAGGACGGCGATCGGCAGCTGGAGGCTGCGGCCGATCTTCTGCAGGCCCTGCAACAGGCCGGATCCCCGCTTCTTTGCGGGGGCCGCCTTCGTGGCGGTGGCCGAACTCATCGGATTCCTCCTGGAGGACGCGGGCCCTGGGAGAGAAGGGGGAGACGGCCCGCCGTTGGTCTACACCTTGGTCTAAACCACCTGGTGGTTTAGACCATTCTTAGCACGTAGCGGGGGAGTAAAGGAATCCATTCTTCCAAGTGGTATGGACCACATGACCATCGGCCCCCGGGGGCGCGAACCCGGGGGCCGGCGAAGGCGGGGAAAAAGGGCGGGCGGCGCGGGTAATCCCGGCCGCCCGCACGCTATTTGGGGCTCCCCGTCACTATTTGACGTTCTCCCGTTCCATGGCGTCACCGACCTCGGCCGGCTCCCGTCCCGGCGTCGCCAGATCGAAATGCGTGATGACGAAACGGAAGAGGAGGTAGTAGACGACGGCGAAACACAGGCCGATCGGAATGATCAGCCACGGTTTCGTCGCCAGGCCCCAGTTGATGACGTAGTCGATCAGGCCCGCGGAGAAACTGAAGCTGTCGTGCACCCCCAGCGCCCAGGTGACCGCCAGTGACGTCCCCGTCAGCACCGCGTGAATCCCGTACAGCACCGGGGCGATGAACATGAACGAATACTCCACCGGCTCGGTCACCCCGGTCACGAACGAGGTCAGCCCGACCGAGAGCATCATTCCGGCGACTTCCTTGCGGCGGTGCGGGCGGGCGCAGTGCGCGATCGCCAACGCCGCGGCCGGCAGCGCGAACATCATGATCGGGAAGAATCCGGTGGTGAACTGACCGGCCGTCGGATCGCCGGCCATGAAGCGGTTGATGTCGCCGTGCACCACCGTGCCGTCGGGCGTGGTGAAACTCCCGAACTGGAACCAGACGAAGGTGTTCAGGAACTGGTGCACCCCGATCACCAACAGCGCGCGGTTGGCCGCCCCGAAAATCCCCGAGCCCCACGCGCCCAGCTCCGTCAGCCAGTGACTGAAGGAGGTCAGCGCGTCGCCCACCGGCGGCCACACCCACAGGCAGAGCGCCGCGAACGCCAGCCCCACGAAGGCCATCACGATCGGCACCAGCCGCCGCCCGTTGAAGAAGCCCAGCCAGTCCACCAGCTTCACCCGGTGCAGCCGCTGCCAACACCACGCGGAGAGAAAGCCCATGACGATGCCGCCGAAAACCCCCGGATTCTGGAACGTCGCCGGCGTCGCCTTCCCCGCGGCATCGACGCACACCCCGCTCCACAACCCCGCCTGCGTATAGCTCTGCCCCGCCGGGCAGTGCACCGGGAATTGGTGCAGCACCGCGTAATAGACGAGGAATCCGGCGATCGCCGCCAGCGCCGTCGAGCCGTCCGACTTCTTCGCCATCCCGATGGCCACGCCGATGCTGAAGAGCAGCGGCAGCCCCAACCCGGAATCCAGCAGCGCCCCGCCCGCGCCCGCGAAGACCTTGGCGACGTGTTCCCAGCCGAGCCCCTTGGCCCCGAACACGTCCGGCTGGCCGAGCCGGTTGAGGATGCCCGCCGCCGGCAGCACCGCGATCGGCAACTGGAGGCTGCGGCCCATCTTCTGCAGGCCCTGGAACAGCGCCTGTGCCCGCTTCCGGACCGGTTGCGCCGGCCCCTTCCCCGCCGCCTCCGAAGCCATCCGCACCCTCCGCCCGCCTGAGGCGCCGGCCCGGGGACGCCCCGCCCGCCGCGTGCCGCATACTGTGGTGTAGACCAGTTGTCGGAGTGCGTTCCGGACGCCTCCTTTGGTGATCGCCATCCTTCGCCAGGTAACGGACGAACGCCCATAGAAGTGGGCTGAACGTGCGTTACCGTGTGAAAACCGAGCGGCAGAACCGCCGACGGCCGAGACAAGCAGGAGTGGACATGGCCAGCAAGGCTGAGAAGATCGTCGCCGGGCTCGGCGGGCTCGACAACATCGAAGAGGTCGAGGGCTGCATCACCCGCCTCCGCACCGAGGTCAACGACGCCTCCCTCGTCGACGAGGCCGCCCTCAAGGCCGCCGGCGCCCACGGCGTCGTGAAGATGGGCACCGCGATCCAGGTCGTCATCGGCACCGACGCGGACCCGATCGCCGCCGAGATCGAAGACATGATGTGAGCCACCGTTCGTGAACCGCGCCGGGGCCCGACCCCGACGCGCGGTCGAACGCAAAGGGCCTCGTCCCGGCCGCCCCCGGCGCCGGAACGAGGCCCTCGGCGCAGCCGATAGGGTCTGAACCATGTCTCGTATCGACGGCCGTACCCCTGAACAGCTCCGCCCCGTCACCATCGAACGCGGCTGGAGCAAGCACGCCGAGGGGTCCGTACTGGTCTCCTTCGGCGACACCAAAGTCTTCTGCACCGCCTCCGTCACCGAAGGCGTGCCGCGCTGGCGCAAGGGCACCGGCGAGGGCTGGGTCACCGCCGAGTACGCCATGCTGCCCCGCTCCACCAACACCCGTGGCGACCGGGAGTCCGTCCGCGGCAAGATCGGCGGCCGCACCCACGAGATCTCCCGCCTCATCGGTCGCTCGCTGCGCGCCGTCATCGACTTCAAGGCCCTCGGCGAGAACACCGTCGTCCTGGACTGCGACGTCCTCCAGGCCGACGGCGGCACCCGCACCGCCGCCATCACCGGCGCCTACGTCGCCCTCGCCGACGCGATCGGCTGGGCCCAGGGCAAGAAGCTGATCAAGCACGGCCGCCGCCCGCTGACCGGCACCGTCAGCGCGGTCAGCGTCGGCATCGTCGACGGCGTCCCGCTGTTGGACCTCTGCTACGAGGAGGACGTGCGCGCCGAGACCGACATGAACGTCGTCTGCACCGGCGACGGCCGCTTCGTCGAGGTCCAAGGCACCGCCGAGGCCGCGCCGTTCGACCGCGACGAGCTCAACTCCCTGCTGGACCTGGCCGTTTCGGGCTGCACCGCGCTCGACGCCGCCCAGCAGGAGGCGCTGGCCCGCACCCTCTGACCCGGGCCGCCGCCGGGTGCGGGATGCGGGGCCCGCCCCGGCGCCCCGCACCCGCCCGCTGGCTGATCTTCGCCCCCGCCCCCGCCGGCCGGTCAACCCCCTTGTCCCGTACGGCGTTTCCTCCCTTGCCGAGCCCGCGGCGCGCCGCCGCCGCACCCGGCTCGCGTGCGCACCCCCCGTACGCCCCAAGGGAAGGAACGTCCATGGCCCGTCCCCACCGCCGCCTCAGCCCGCGCCGCCCCGCCGCCCAGGCGCTCACCGTGGCGGCCGTCCTGGCCCTCGCGACGCCGGCGCTGGCCGCGTGCAGCGCCGTCCAGAAGGCGGTGGATTGCGCCAAAACCGCCACCGCCGTCGTCAACGGCGTCGACAAGCTCAACAAGGCGGCCGACCGGGCCCTGGACGACCCCGAGGAGGCCAACCGGGCCCTGGACGCCCTCGACGCCGACCTGAAGAAGCTCAGCGCCTCCGCCCACGACCCCGAACTCCGCGAGGCGGTCGACAAGATGAACGGCGGCATCAAGGAGGCCCGCACGGCCGTCGAGAACAACAAGGCCCCCGACCTCGCCCCCATCGGCGAGGCGGCGAGCCGGATCACCACCGTCTGCACCCCGGGCGACAAGGGATAATCGCGTCCCATGGAGTCACAAACCGGCGACCGCCCCGCCCCCCGCCGCCTCGTCCTCGCCACCCGCAACAACGGCAAGATCGCCGAGCTCCGCGCCATCCTCGACGCGGCCGACCTCGACGTCGAACTCGTCGGCGCGGACGCCTATCCGGACGTCCCCGACGTCAAGGAGACCGGCGTCACCTTCGCCGAGAACGCGCTTCTCAAGGCGCACGCCCTGGCCCGGGCCACCGGCCTGCCGGCCGTCGCCGACGACTCCGGCCTCTGCGTCGACGTCCTCGGCGGCGCCCCCGGCATCTTCTCCGCCCGCTGGGCCGGCCGGCACGGCGACGACCAGGCCAACCTCGACCTGCTGCTCGCCCAGCTCGCCGACATCGCCGAGGAGCACCGCGCCGCCCACTTCGCCTGCGCCGCGGCCCTCGCCCTCCCCGACGGCACCGAACGCGTCGTCGAGGGCGCCCTGGAGGGCGTCCTGCGCCACACGCCCGCCGGCACCGGCGGCTTCGGCTACGACCCGATCCTCCAGCCGCTCGGCGAGACCCGGACCTGCGCCGAGCTGACCGCCGCCGAGAAGAACGCGATCAGCCACCGCGGCAAGGCGTTCCGCGCCCTGGCGCCGGTGGTGCGGGAGCTGTTGGGCTGACCCTAAGAACGCGAAGACGGCCTCCCTTCCACGGAAGGGAGGCCGTCTTCGTTGCGGTGGGCCCGGTGGGACTCGAACCCACGACACACCGGACCTAAACCGGCGCCCTCTGGCCAGCTGGGGTACGGGCCCGCGGCGCCAACTCTACTGGGTCCCCTCCGCGGGCGGTCAGGGGCCGGTCGAGTCAGCGGCCGGACGGCCGAACGGGACGGCGGGGGCGCCGAGTTGCCGGCGGGCGGGCACCCCTCAGAAGCGGGGTTCGTGGGTGCGGGAGGCGATGATGGCGCGGGCCTCCTCCTCGGTGGCCACGGAGGGCGGGGAGCCGTCCAGCGGCTGCTGGGCGGTCTCCTTCATGACGGCGACCGCGACGACGCCGACGACGGCGGCGCCCATCGTGTAGTAGGCGGGCACCATCACGTTCTTGTCGAAGGCGTCCATCAGGGCGGTGATGACCAGCGGGGTGGTGCCGCCGAAGAGGGAGACCGCGAGGTTGTAGCCGATGGACAGGGAGCCGTAGCGGACGCTGGTGGGGAAGAGCGCCGGCAGCGCGGCGGACATGGTGCCCAGCAGGCAGACCAGGGAGAGTCCCAGGAGGGCCATCCCGCACGAGACGGCGACCAGCGAGCCCATCTTGACCAGGAGGAACGCGGGTATCGCCAGGATCAGGAAGCCCAGCATGCCGGTCATCAGGAGGGGCTTGCGGCCGTAGCGGTCGTTGAGCCTGCCGACGGTCGGCAGCAGGCAGATCAGGGCGACCATGGTCACCAGCAGGATCAGCAGGCCGTGGGTCTCGTTGTACCCGAGGGTGTCCGTCAGGTAGGTCGGCATGTACGACAGCAGCATGTAGTCGGTGATGTTGTAGGCGCCGACCAGCGCGATGCACAGCAGGATCGCGGGCCAGTTCTGGGTGAAGATCTCGCCCAGCTTCTTCCCGCGGTGGTTGGCCGAGAGGTGGGAGGGCTCCTCCTCGCTACGCCCGTGGGCCTCGGTGGCACCGTGGGCCTGCGCGGCCTCGAACTTCTGGAAGGCCGGGGTCTCGTCCAGCCGGAGCCGGAGGTAGAGGCCCACCAGGCCGAGCGGGCCGGCGATCAGGAACGGCAGGCGCCAGCCCCAGTGGACCATCGCCTCCGGGCCCAGCACGGTGTTGAGCACCAGGACGATGCCGGCGGCGCCGGTGTAGCCGATCAGGGTGCCCATCTCCAGGAAGCTGCCGAAGTAGCCGCGCTTCTTGTCGGGGGCGTACTCGGCGATGAAGGTGGAGGCCCCGCCGTACTCGCCGCCGGTGGAGAAGCCCTGGATCAGTCGGAAGAAGATCAGCAGGGCGGGGGAGAGCAGGCCGATGGTGTCGTAGGACGGGATCAGGCCGATGCAGACGGTGCCCAGCGACATCATGATCATCGTGAGCGCGAGGACCTTCTTGCGGCCGATCCGGTCGCCGAGCGGGCCGAAGTAGGCGCCGCCCAGGGGCCGTACGAGGAAGGCCACGGCGAAGGTGGCGAAGGAGGACAGCAGGCTGGTGGTGGAACTGCCGCTGGGGAAGAAGACCTTGCCGATGGTCAGGGCCAGGTAGCTGTAGATACCGAAGTCGAACCATTCCATGGCGTTGCCGAGCGCGGCGGCCTTGACCGCGCGGCGGACGGTCGGTTCGTCGGTGACGGTGATGTCGGTGCGGCGGAGCGGGGGATTGCGGCGCCGGTCGATGGCGCGAAAGAGCACCCAGTGGCGCCGGCGCGCCTCCAGGTCGCGATCCGGCGCCAAGTGGCTGTCCTCGGTACTGCGGTGCGGCACGCGGCGGTCCTCCCGTTGGTCGGCGCGGTTCTTCGGCTGCGCGGGCGTGGGAACTACGACGGGTGCGCCTGCACGCTGGAGGCCCGGTCAAAACACTGTGGGCGGCGAACGCGAGGTATGTCACGTGGAGCCGGTCCGGTCGGCGCACGTCAGAGGGGTGATGAGGCGTCACGGCCGGGTGGTCTGTTACAGGACTGGTACACAGCCGAGTGGTCACCGCGGCATTCGGGCAATCAGCCTGTGTCCGGAGAAGAGGAGAGTGGCGGTGGCGAAACCGCACCTTTTAGTCGCAGGCCCGTCGAAGGGTGCCCTTTCGTCGCAGGAGGTGGCACCCGCCGCGTGGTGCCGTGCGCGCGGTGGCCGGGCTCCGGGGCCCGGCGCGGGACCGCGGCGGTGGTCGTGTTTGCTGGCGGGGTAACGGGGCGAGGGCGCCCTGGGAGGAGTGTGCGATGACCGACCGCGAAGCGGCCCGCTTCAGGCGCGGGCGGACCGCCCTGGTGGCCTTTGTCGTGGTGACCGCGCTGGCGGCCGGCGGGGTGTGGTTCAGCCAGGCGTCGGACCGCGCCTCGGCGGTGGACGCCGCGCCGCGGACCTCGGCCGTCCAGGACGTGAAGTCGGCCGCCGGGCCCACCGAGGGGCTGCCGGGCGTGCGGGACTGCGGCATCGGGGAGCCGGAGATCCGACCCCGGGTGATCACGCTGACCTGTGCCGACGCCGGGATGGTGGCGACCGGGATCACCTGGGACCGCTACGACGGCAAGGAGGCCGAGGGCCGGGGCGTGGTCCAGGTGGAGAAGACCGCGGCGGGCGTCGGGACGGACGCCGGGTACCGGGCGACGTTCCGGCTCTACGGCGCGAAGGAGGTCGACGGAGCGCGGGCCTTCACGGGCCTGGAGGTGACCTATGACGGGTCCACCCCGCTCGGCGACACGACGGAGATGTACAACCTCGCGTGATGGGCATTCGAGGCCGGATCGCCCTGGCCATTTCGGGTATGACGGCGCTCGCGGTGGTGGTGCTCGGGTTCGCCGTGCACCACATCGCGGACGCCGAGCGGGAGCGGTCGGCGCGGGCGTACCAGGACGTCCGGCTGAGCTCGGCGCTGACGATCTACGAGCGGGACGGGACGCTGGCGCTGGGCGCGCAGTTGGACGACGCGACGCTGCCGTCGCCGCTGCGGGAGGCGGTGTTCCGGGGCCGCTCGGGCACCTATCTGAGCGGCGGCGACGACCCGCGGGTGTGGGCGGCGACCGGCGTCGGCGGCGGCGACGCGGCCCGGCCGACCCGGTCGCTGTCGGTGTCGGCGGCGTACCCGGACGACGATCCGGCGCAGGTGGCGCTGGACCGGGCGTTGCTGATCGCGGGATTCGGCACGGTCGTGCTGATGGCGGTGGTGTCGTGGTTCGTCGCGCAGCGGCTCTCGCGGCGGCTGCGGCTGAGCGCGGCGGCGGCCCGGCGGATCGCGGCGGGCGAGCCGCCGGACGCGGACGCGCTGGCCAGCAACGGCCGGGACGAGGTGGCCGAACTGGGCCGCAGCGTCCACCACATGGCGACGTCGCTGGCGGCGCGGGTGGAGGCCGAGCGGGAGTTCACCGCCGACGTGGCGCACGAGCTGCGCACGCCGGTGGCCGGTCTGGTGGCGGCGGCGGAACTGCTGCCGCAGCCGCGCGCGGTGGAGCTGGTGCGGGACCGGGCGCAGGCGATGCGGCGGCTGGTGGAGGACCTGCTGGAGGTCTCCCGGCTGGACGCCGGGGTGGAGCGGGCGGACCTGGACGCCTGCGAGCTGCCGTCGCTGGTGCGCGGGATCGTCAAGCGGGCCGCGCGGCAGCGCGGGGTGGACGACCTGGCGGTGTCGGTGAGCGTCGAGGGCGAGCCGATGATCGTGGAGACCGACCGGCGGCGGGTGGAGCGGGTGCTGGTGAACCTGCTGGCGAACGCGGCCAAGCACGGCGAGCCGCCGATCGAGGTGGTGGTGATCGGCGCGCGGATCGTGGTGCGCGACCACGGGCCGGGGTACCCGGCGGAGCTGCGCGCGGAGGGGCCGCGGCGGTTCCGCACCGCGGCGCCGGAGCGCGGCACCGGCCACGGGCTGGGGCTGACGATCGCCGCCGGCCAGGCGGAGGTGCTGGGCGCGCGGCTGGACTTCGGCACCGCCGCGGGCGGCGGCGCCGAGGCCGTACTGGAACTGCCGGACCGGGCCGCGACGACGGCCCCGGAGAGCCCGGAGGCGGCGACGGCGCCGTAGCGCCGGTCGCCGCCCGGCGGCCCGGTCGGGGCGTTACAGCCCCAGATCCTTGATGATCTTGGCGACGTGGCCGGTGGCCTTGACGTTGTAGAGCGCCCGCTCGACCTTGCCGTCCTCGTCGACGATGACGGTGGAGCGGATCACGCCGGTGACCGTCTTGCCGTACAGCTTCTTCTCGCCGAAGGCCCCGTAGGCGGTCAGCACCTCCTTGTCCGGGTCGCCGAGCAGGGTGACCTTGAGCTCCTCCTTCTCCCGGAACTTCGCCAGCTTCTCCGGCTTGTCCGGGGAGATGCCGATGACGTCGTAGCCGTGGCCGGCGAGGAAGTCGAGGTTGTCGGTGAAGTCGCACGCCTGCTTGGTGCAGCCGGGGGTCAGCGCCGCCGGGTAGAAGTAGACGATGACCTTGCGTCCCTTGTGGTCGGCGAGCGAGATCTGCTTGCCGTCGGCGTCGGGGAGCGTGAAGGCGGGCGCGGTGTCGCCGGGCTGGAGTCGCTCACTCATGGCGGGTCTTCCGTCTCCTTGCGGTGGGGCTTGCGGATGGTCGTGGTGCGTCCCCGACACTAGGCCAGCGCGGCGCCGCGGACCTCGCCGGTCGGTGGCGGGGCGCGGCCGCGGGGCGAAACGGGGGTGCTGTGGGGCGCACCCCGGTGGGAGCTGACAGACTGTCCTACACGAATCGGCACCTGATCGAGGTGGCCGGTTCCGTACGGGGCCCCGAGTCCGGCCTCCGTACACATCGGCACGAGATGACGGAGGCGGCGCGGTGTCGGAAGCCAGGACCCCTGCGCAGATCGAGGCGGACATCGTCCGCAGGCGGCAGGATCTCGCCGGGACGCTCGACGAGATCGGCGTCCGGCTACACCCGAAGACGATCATGGATGACGCGAAGGCGAAGGCGTCGGCGGCCGTGGACCGCACCGCGGGCCGCGCCTACGTCGCCGTCAACCGCCTGGTCTCGGACGTGCGGGGCCAGTTGGTGTCCGAGGACGGTGCGCCCCGGCTGGAGCGGATCATCCCGGTGGCCATGATCGGCGTGGCCGTGGTGGGCCTGCTCGCCGCGGGCTGCAAGAAGCGCCGCAAGTAGCGCTGTCGGGGGCCGTCGCGGGTCCCTTCCGCCCTGCCGGAAGCGGCCCGCGGTGCAGGGGCGCCGCCGCCGGACAGGTACGGTCGTGCCGTGAGCCCGAATAACGCCAAGGACACCCACGACAAGCTGCCGATCCGGATGCTGCACGACCGCGTGCTGGTCCGGACGGACATCCCCGAGGGCGAGCGCCGCTCGTCCGGGGGCATCGTCATTCCCGCGACCGCGGCGGTCGGACGTCGCCTGGCCTGGGCCGAGGTGGTCGCGGTGGGGCAGAACGTACGGACCGTCGAGGTGGGCGACCGGGTGTTGTACGACCCGGAGGACCGGGCCGAGGTCGAGGTGCGCGGGGTGGCGTACGTGCTGATGCGCGAGCGCGACCTGCACGCCGTGGCCGCGGAGCGCCTGGAGGGCACGGACGACGCGACCGGCCTGTACCTGTAAGCACACACCGGCTCCCCCGCGGGTGGTGATCGCCGTCACCACCTGAGGGGGAGCCTTTTGCTAGCCTCGGGGACAACCCGACGAGACGCGCCGTACCGGGTCAGGACAAGACGACGCACCCCTGTTGAAGTCCATTCACGGAGGTGCCGTCATGGCATGGGTCCTGCTCCTCGTCGCCGGCCTGTTGGAGGTCGGCTGGTCGATCGGCATGAAGTTCACCGACGGGTTCACCCGGCTCTGGCCCAGTCTCGCCACCGGCGCGGGCATCGTCGCCAGCATGGTCCTGCTCTCCTACGCCGCCCGCACCCTGCCGATCGGCACCGCCTACGGCGTCTGGGTCGGCATCGGCGCGGCCGGCGCCGCGGTGGTCGGGATGCTGGTGCTCGGCGAGCCGATGACGGCCGGGCGGATCTTCTTCATCTGCCTGCTGCTGGTGGCCGTCGTCGGGCTGAAGGCGACCTCGGGCCACTGAAGGGCGCCGCCCGCGGTCGTCAGCCGCCGCCCCAACGCCGCAACAGTTCCTCGTCGTTGGGCGGGCCGTAGGTCGGGAACTGCTCGGTGGGCTCGGCCGTCGGCGGCTGCTCGGTGGGGGCCGGCGGGAGCGTCGGCTCGCCGTTCGGCCCGGTGGGGGCGCCGGTCCCGGTCGGCGCCCCGGTGCCGGTCGGGCCGCCGCTGCCGGACGGGCCGGTGCTCGACGAGGCCGAACCGCTCGGCGACTGGGAGCCGCTGGCGGACGGCGAGGCCGAGGTGCTCTCCTCGGCGCCGTCCTGGAGCTGGAGGTCGAAGTCGCGCACCGGCCGGCCGCGCAGCGCCGCGGCGGTGTAGTCGGCCCAGATCTGGGCGGGGAAGTCGCCGCCGTTGAGGCGGGCCGTGCCGGCCGCGCCGTACAGCGGTTCCTGGGCGGCGGTCTCCGGGTGCTGGCCCAGGACCGCGACGACGGTGGCCAGTTCGGGGGTGTAGCCGGCGAACCAGGCGGCCTTGTCGTTCTCCGCGGTGCCCGTCTTGCCGGCGGCCGGGCGGCCGGCCCCCTGGGCGGCGATGCCGGTGCCGCCGTCGACGACGCTGCGCAGGATCTGGGTGGTGGTGTCGGCCGCGGCCCGCCCGATGGCGGCGCTCTCCTCGCGCTCCGGCAGGTCGAGGGCGTCGCCGGCCTTGGAGACCTTGTCGACCAGCGTGTACGGCAGTTGCCGGCCGTGGTGCGCCAGCGTCGCGTAGACCTGCGCCATGTCCAGCACGCTGGGGGTGGCGGTGCCCAGCGAGATGGCGCCCTGGGAGGCGCCGAGGCTGGGCGTCTTGGCCGGGATGCCGAGCGACACCGCGGTCTTGCGGACGGTGTCCGGGCCGACGTCGATGCCCATCTGGGCGTAGACCGCGTTGACGGACTTGTCGGTGGCCTCGGAGACGGTGATCGGCCCGTAGGAGCGGTCGTCCTCGTTGCCGGGGGCGAAGCCGGTGGCGCGGCCGTGGCTGAGGGTCATCCGCTTGCTGGTGCCGTCGTAGACGGTGTTGGGGGTGATCGGGGCGCCGTCCTGGGTGACCGAGCCGTTGTCGACGGCGGAGGCGAAGACGATCGGCTTGAAGGTGGAGCCGACCTGGTAGTCGCGCCGGGTGGCGCCGTTGACGTACTGCTTGGCGTAGTCGATGCCGCCGTAGAGGGCGACCACGCGGCCGGTCGTGGGGTCGACGGAGGCGCCGCCGGCCCGGACGTAGCCGTCGACCCGGCGGCCGTCGCTCAGCTTGTCCATCAACTGGGTCTGGACGGCCTTGACGAGGGCGTTCTGGCGCCGGTGGTCGATGGTGGTGGTGATGCGGTAGCCGCCGGCGCGCAGGGTGTTCTCGTCGAGCACGTTGTGGTCGGTGAGGTAGTCCCGGACCGCCTCGACGAGATAGCCGCGCTGGCCGGACAGGCCGGCGGAGGTGCGGGCCCGCTTCAGCGCGGGGAAGGACATCCGGGTGCGCTCGGCGCGGCTGAGCCACTTCTGCTTGACCATGCCGTCCAGCACGTAGTTCCAACGGGACACCACCCGCGGCCGGTTCTCCGGGTGGGCGGTGATGTCGTAGGCGCTGGGGGCGTTGAGGAGCGCGGCGAGGTAGGCGCCCTCGGCGGTGTTGAGCGCGTCGACGTTCTTGCCGTAGTACGCCTGGGCGGCGGCCTGGATGCCGTAGGCGTTGCGGCCGTAGTAGCTGGTGTTGAGGTAGCCCTGGAGGATGTCGTCCTTGCTCGCCTCGCGGTCCAGCTTGATGGCGATGAAGAACTCCTTGGCCTTGCGGGTGACGGTCTGCTCCTGGCCCAGGTAGTAGTTCTTGACGTACTGCTGGGTGATGGTGGAGCCGGACTGCTTGCCCCTGCCGAGGACGGTGTTCCAGGCGGCCCGCACCATCGCGGCCGGGTCGACCGCGGACTCCGTGTAGAAGTCCCGGTCCTCGGCGGCCAGTACGGCCCGCTGGACGCTCCTGGGGACGTGGCCGAGCGGCACGTTCTCCCGGTTCACGTCGCCGTCGCGGGCCAACTCCGTGCCGTCGGAGTAGAGGTAGACGTTGCTCTGGGCCTTCGCGGCGCTGTTGGCGGGCGGGATGCCGACGAGGAGGTAGCCGGCGATCAGCCCGCCCACGACCACCAACAGGAAGAGCAGGGCCGACCCCGCCAGCCCCCGCCAGGTGGGCAGCAGCCGGCGCCAGCCGGTGCGCCGGGGGCGGGCGGTGGCGTCCTCGTCGGTGCCGTCGGGCTCGCCTTCGGTGCCGTCGTGCCGCGCGTCGTCGCTCATGTGTGTGTGACTCCTCGGCCGCCGCCGGAGGTCGTGCCGTGGCGGGGCGGTGTCGTGTCAGGGCCGGTGTCGTGCCGGAGGGGGGTGCGGGTGGTGTGTGGTGATATGCGGTGGTTCACGCGCTATGTCAGGAAACGCAACTGGCGCCCGTTAGGAAACTTTCGCACCATCTATTCCGGCCACCGGAGGTGGCGCGCACCCGCGTCCGCCCGGTGACCGGCTGAATGGCGCCCCTACCTCACCCGAACGGGCGATAAAACGATGGTGCCCGCCCCGGGTCCGCCCTAGGCTCTCGGGTTCCGCCGTCCGCACGACCACCGGACGGAACCGACCAAGAGCTGGGGGAGCGCGGCGTGTTGTACGCAGCCGTGGCGGCCGGCAGCTTCCGACGGTACGCAACCTACCGCGCGGCCACCGCCGCCGGCCTCGTCACCAACACCGCCTTCGGCTTCATCATCGCCTACACCTACCTCGCCCTCTGGGACCAGCGGCCGCACCTGGGCGGCTACGGGCCCGCGCAGGCACTGACCTTCGCCTGGACCGGACAGGCGCTGCTGACCGTCGTCATGATCGCCAGCGGCGGCGTGGACGAGCTCCAGGACCGCATCCGCAGCGGCGACATCGCGGTGGACCTCTACCGCCCCGCCGACCTCCAACTGTGGTGGCTCGCCGCCGATCTGGGCCGGGCCGGGTTCCAACTGGTCGCCCGCGGACTGGTTCCGGTGGCGGTGGGCGCCCTGGCGTTCCCGCTGGCGCTCCCCGACGACCCGCTGACCTGGGGCTGGTTCCTGCTGTCCGCGACGCTCGGCGCGGTGGTCAGCTTCGGCCTGCGCTACCTCGTCGCACTGTCCGCGTTCTGGCTCCTGGACAGCTCTGGACTGGCCATGGTCAGCGGGCTGTCGTGCATGTTCTTCTCCGGGATGGTGCTGCCGCTGCGGGTCTTCCCCGGCCACCTCGCCGACCTCGCCCAACTCCTGCCCTGGGCGGCCCTGCTCCAGGTGCCGGCCGACGTCCTGATCGGCGCGCGGACCGGCGGGGCGCTGCTGCGCGGGCTGGCGTTCCAGGCGGCCTGGGCGCTCGCGCTGCTGACCCTGGGGCGGCTGGTGCAGTCCGCCGCCACCCGCAAGGTGGTGGTGCACGGTGGCTGACGCACCGGACGGCCGGCTGCGCACCCTGCGGCACGGCCTCGCCGCGTACGGGCTGATCGCCTGGATGTGGGTGCGCTCCACGCTCGCCTACCGGACGTCGTTCGCCCTGATGACGTTCGGCAACTTCGCCGCCAGCGGGCTGGACTTCGTCGCCATCTGGCTGATGTTCTCCCGCGTCCACGCGCTCGGCGGCTTCGCCCTCCCCGAGGTCGCCTTCCTCTACGGCACCTGCAGCCTCGCGCTGGGCCTGGCGGACCTGCTGGTCGGCAGCCTCGGCCGGCTCGGCGCCCGGATCCGCGACGGCACCCTCGACGTCCTGTTGCTGCGCCCCGCCCCGGTCTACGCCCAGATGGCCGCCGACCGGTTCGCGCTGCGCCGCCTCGGCCGCACCTCCCAGGGGCTGTTGGTGCTGCTGTGGTCGATCGGCCAGCTCGACGTGGTCTGGACCGTCGGCCGGATCCTGATGGTGCCGCTGATGGCGGTGTGCGGCACGGCGATCTTCGGCGCGGTCTACACCGCCGGGGCCGCCTTCCAGTTCTGGGCACAGGACGCCGCCGAGCTCCAGAACTCCCTCACCTACGGCGGCAACGCCCTCCTGCAGTACCCACCGACGGTGTTCGCCCGGGACCTGGTCCGCGGGGTCACTTTCGTCATCCCGCTGGCCTTCGTCAACTGGCTGCCCGCGCTGTGGGTGCTGGGCCGCCCCTACCCCCTCCACCTGCCGGGCTGGACCGCCTTCCTCGGGCCCGCCGTGGCCGCGCTGATGGTCGCCGGCGCCGCGCTGGCCTGGCGGCACGGCGTCCGCGCCTACCGCAGCACCGGCAGCTGAGCCACCCCGACGCACCGCGAACGAAAGGGAGTTGCGCGCCATGGCCCCGGGCACGGACCCGCTGATCGAGCTGACCGACGTCGAGAAGGTCTTCACCGTCCGCCGCCGGGCCGGCCGACTGCGCCGGACCCGGCACGAGGTGCGGGCCGTCGACGGCCTCACCTTCCGCGTCCCGCGCGGCGAGACGGTCGGCTACATCGGCCCCAACGGCGCCGGGAAGTCCACCACCATCAAGATGCTCACCGGCATCCTGGTCCCCAGCGGCGGCCGGCTCCGCGTCGCCGGCATCGACCCTTCCAGGGAGCGCGCCCGCCTCGCCCGCCGCATCGGCGTGGTCTTCGGCCAACGCACCACCCTGTGGTGGGACCTGCCCCTGAAGGACTCCTACGAACTGGTCCGCCGGATGTACCGGGTCCCGCCCGCCGCCTACCGCACCCACCTCGCCCGCTGCATCGAACTCCTCGACCTGGCACCCCTGTTGGACATACCGGTCCGCCAACTCTCCCTGGGACAACGGATGCGCGGCGACATCGCCGCCGCGCTGCTGCACGACCCCGAGGTGCTCTACCTCGACGAACCCACCATCGGCCTGGACGTCGTCAGCAAGGCCAAGGTCCGCTCCTTCCTGCGCGAGGTCAACGCCGAACGGGGCACCACCGTCCTGCTCACCACCCACGACCTCACCGACATCGAACAGCTCTGCCGCCGGGTGATGGTCATCGACCACGGCCGGCTCGTCTTCGACGGCGACCTCGACGGACTGCGCGCCGCCGCGGACGGCGAACGCACCCTGGTGGTGCACCTGGAACGGGAACTCCCGCCCATCGACGGCATCCCCGGCGCCCGCACCGTCCGCGTCGAGGGCGCCCGCCAGTGGCTGGCCTTCCCGGCCGCGCGCAGCGCCGCCCCCTTGGTCACCGAGGTCGCCGCCCGCTACCCGCTGGTGGACCTCTCGGTCCGCGAGCCCGACATCGAGACCCTGATCGCCGAGCTCTACGCCGGCGGCGGCGCGGCCCGCCACACGCCGGACGACGATGCTCCCGCCCGGCTCTAGCGGAGCTGCGGGGCGAGGCGGCGACGCGGCGAGGTGCCGTGTCAGGCGCCGGGGACCCGGCCCTGACCCACCGGGCAGGCCCTAGTCTGTCCGTATGACTGACGAACGGCTTCCCCAGTTGCGCGCCTCCGACGCCGACCGCGAGCGGGTCGCCGAGATCCTGCGGGACGCCGTCGCCGAGGGGCGGCTGGACATGGCGGAGTTCGACGAGCGGTTGGACGCCACCTACAAGGCCCGCACCTACGGGGAGTTGGAGCACCTCACCGCCGACCTGCCGGTCGCCGCGCAGGCCCCCGCCCCGCTGTCGCTGCGCAAGGAGCCCGCGCCGGCCGGCACCGGCACCGCCTGGGCCGAGCGGATCCGTCCCGAGGCGGGCGGTGCCACCACCGGCATCGCGCTCCTGGGCGGCTTCGAGCGCAAGGGCCGGTGGACCATCGGCCGTCGGTTCGTCGCGATCTGCTGCATGGGCGGCGGCGAACTCGACCTGCGCGAGGCCCAGTTCGCGGCCCCGGAGGTCGAGATCAGCGTCTGGACGCTGATGGGCGGCGTCAACGTCATCGTGCCGCCCGGCATCGAGGTCGAGACCCGCGGGCTGGGCATCATGGGCGGCTTCGACACCCGCGAGGACGGCGTGCCCGGCGAGCCCGGCGCACCGCGGGTCGTCATCACCGGCCTGGCCCTGATGGGCGGCGTCGGCATCGAGCGCAAGCTGCCCAGGGAGGAGCGGCGCCGCCTGAAGGCCGAACGCAAGGAGGAGCGGCGCCGCCTGAAGGACGAGCGCCCAAACGGCCGGGAACTGGACTGACCGGACCCGCCGCCGTCAGAGCGCCGCGGGCGCGACCTGGCGGAGGTGGTCGACGTCCAGCGCGTCGGCCATCGCGCGGTAGCCGGCGTCGCTGGGGTGCAGATGGTCGCCGGAGTCGTACGCCGGCAGCAGCCGCAGCGGGCGCTCCGGATCGCGCAGTGCCCGGTCGAAGTCGACGACCTCGTCGAAGACGGTGCCGGAACGAATCTCCTGGTTGACCTGTTCGCGTACCGCGTTGAGCCGCCGGGAGTAGCCGCGGTGCCCGCCGAACGGCGTGAGGGTGCTGCCGGTGACCCGCAGCCCGTGGTCGTGCGCCCGCCGCACCACGTCCCGCAGGCCCGCCACCACCTTCTGCGGGTCCAACTGGCGCGGGGCCTTGAACAGATCGTTCACCCCGATCTCCACCACCACCGCCTTCACCCCCGTACGGGACAGCGCATCGCGGTCCAAACGGGACAGCAGGCTCGGCCCGTTGGTGGGGGAGAGCGGGCTGGAGTCGGTCAGCAGGCGGTTGCCGCTGATGCCGGCGTTCAGCACGCCGTAGCGGGGCGCGCCCGGCTCGTCGCGCAGCCGGGCGGCGAGGAAGTCCGTCCAGCGGTGGTTGGCGCCCGGGGTGGAGGTGATCCCGTCGGTGATCGAGTCACCGATCGCCACCACCGCGCCGCGCGCCCGGGTGCTCCACACGTCCACGCCGGTCAGATAGCGCCAGTACGGGCTCTGCTCGGTGTAGGCGGTGCCGGTGGCGTCCTCGGTGCGGTCGCCGCGCGCCAGATAGGACGTCTGGCGGGCGTACGGGTGGTAGGTCGCCGGCCCGGAGGGGGCCGGCGAGTACGTGGTGACCAACAGGTCGGCGTTGCCGGGGACCGCAAGCCGGACCGGGTCGCTGGTGATCTCGCCGCCCACCGGGATCGTCACCGCCGGCCTGCCGCCGAAGGTCAGCCGGCGCATCGAGCCGGCCGTGGCGATCGGGGCGCCGCTACCGGCCGACAGCGCCAGCGAGGCGTGGCTGAGCGGCAGCGGGCGGGTGCCGTAGAGGTTCGACAGCCGGATGCGGGCGCTGGAACCGCCGACACTGGTGTGCACGACGTTGCGGATCGACATGTCCGCGTAGCCGTCCTGGGTGCCGGGCTCGGCCGACGCCACCGCCGCCGACCAGGTGCCGACCCAGCGCCCGGAGACCGCCGGCGCGGCCGACGTCTGCGGCTCGTGCGGAGTGCCGCCCAGGGGGCCGCGGGTGCCGCCGAAGCCGACGAATATTCCCGCCGAGATCAGCACCACCACCGCCGCCAGGCCGGCGAGCAGGGCGTATCCCACACGTCTGGTCATGCCGGAGGCGTCTCCCGGGGGCTTAGGCGGAGCTGCGCGCTCCGGGCGGATGCGGACGGCGGGACGCTCGGACCGGTCCGCTCCGTCCGGACGCGAGATGCCCGGCGAGCGGCGGCGCCGGCGCGGTCCGGCCGGGCGTCCATGATCCCACGGACCCCCCGGGGGGCGCCCGCCGCCCCGGACGCCGGGAACTCGTTGCCCGCTCCCCGAGTAGGGCACTGTGGGACACATACGGGCGTACGGCCGGTGCGGACGGATCCCGGCAACCAACGGGACGGCCCGCGCGGACGGACCGGACGGCCTACGGAAGGCGGGGGAGACGGTGGGAGTGGTGGAGCGGATGGAACACACCCAGGCGGAGGCGGCGCGGACGGCGGAGCCGGTGCCCGCCGGCGGCGCCCCGGGCACCCGGACGGTGCCCGGCGGCCTCGGCGGGAGCGCCGTCGACGCGGAGAAACGGCGCGGCGTCCGCCGGATGAAGGCGCTGGCGACCGGGCTGCTGCTGGCCGTCGCCCTGGTGTACGCGCTGGCCAAGTGGGCCGGCGCGGCCGGCGCGGGCGGCTGGACCGGCTATGTCGCGGCGGCCGCCGAGGCCGGCATGGTCGGCGCGTTGGCCGACTGGTTCGCGGTCACCGCCCTGTTCAAGCGACCCCTGGGCCTGCCCATCCCGCACACCGCGATCATCCCGAACAAGAAGGACCAACTCGGCCAGAGCCTGGGCGACTTCGTCGGGGAGAACTTCCTCTCCGGCGAGGTGGTCCGCCGCCGGCTGCGCTCGGTCGGCGTCGGCGCCCGCCTCGGCCGCTGGCTCGCCGAACCCGGCAACGCCGACCGGGTCACCGCCGAACTGTCCACCGCGCTGCGCGGCACGCTGACCGTGCTGCGCGACTCCGACGTCCAGGCGGTCGTCGGCGAGGCCATCACCCGCCGCGCCGACGCCGCCGAGATCGCGCCCGGCATCGGCTCCCTGCTGGAGAAGGTCGTCGCCGAGGGCGGCCACTCCCGGGTCGTGGACCTGGTCTGCACCCGCGCCCACGACTGGCTGGTCGACCACGCCGACTCCGTCCTCGCCGCGGTCTCCGGCGGCGCCCCCGGATGGACCCCCCGGTTCGTCGACCGCAAGGTCGGCGACCGGGTCTACAAGGAACTCCTCCGCTTCGTCGCCGAGATGCGGGACATGCCCGACCACCCGGCGCGCGGCGCGGTGGACCGCTTCCTGACGGACTTCGCCGCCGACCTGCGGTCCGACCCGGCCACCCGCGAGAAGGTCGAACGCCTCAAGTCCGAGGTGCTGGGCCGCGGCGAGGTGCAGGACCTGATCGCCTCCGCGTGGGGCGCGGTCCGCGCGATGATCGTGGCCGCCGCCGAGGACGAGCGCAGCGAACTGCGGCTGCGGGTCCGCTCGGCACTGCTCTCCCTCGGCGGCCGTCTGGCCGCCGACGAGCGGATGCGCAACAAGGTCGACGGTTGGCTGGAGGGCGCCGCGGTCTACGTCGTCACCACCTACCAGAGCGAGATCACCGCCCTGATCACCGACACCGTCGCCGGCTGGGACGCCACCCACACCTCCCGCAAGATCGAGGCCCACATCGGCCGCGACCTCCAATTCATCCGCATCAACGGCACGGTGGTGGGGGCGCTGGCGGGCCTGTGCATCTACGCCATCTCCCACGTGTTCGGCTGACGCCGAGCTTTGCCCACGTGTTCGGCTTTCCCGCCGCGAGGGTTGCTGTCTTTGCGCCTGCGGCGCGGGGCGTATCCGCTGCGCGGGGCTTTTGGGGTGCGGTGACGGGCCTCCGGGGCAGGGTGTTCGGACTGCTTCGCTTTACGTCCGAACACCCTGCCCCTCCGGCCCGTCCCCTCCCGTTGAGGGGTGGGAAAGATGGTGGGTGCCACGTCCGTCCGGTGGGTCAACTCGGGCCGCCGGGTTGAGTGGTGACCGTAAGAGGACGTATGAGCTTGAGTGGTGGCCGTAAGAGGGCGTACGAGGATGCGTGAGCCTGCATGGTGACGATCAGAGGACCACTAGGGTCAGCCCCCACCCAGGGAAAACCCACCCCTCAACGGGAGGGGGCGGGTCTCCGGGGGTGGTAGGCCAGACGTAAAGCGAAGCAGTCTGGCCTACCAC
>NZ_JBIVXW010000013.1:0-154417 GCF_044769405.1 Streptomyces sp. NPDC090442 | reverse complement strand
CGACCTCGTGCTCGTCCGCGCGACGGCCTGCTGAATCACCCACCAGCCGAACTCCCAGGCCAACACGCCCCAACATCAATCGCGGGGCAGCCCGTTACGGTGACCGCGAGCGGGAGCAGTTCCGTGGCGATCGCGCAGGACTCGTCGACGTTCCCCGCGGCAGCATGGGCCAACGCTCGACGCAGGCCATATCGCGTACGCGCCCGTACGGCAGACACGGGAATGGTCGGACACTGCTCGTCGAGGACCTCCGCGGCTTTCCGGCACCGCCCCAGGTCATAGAGACACCAGCCCGCCACCATGGCCGCGGAATCGGGCACTGCGGCCGAGCCGAGCACCGGCTCGTTTCCGTTCGGCGGCTCCGCCGAAGCGAGTAGTTCGCGTGCCAGCTCGATTCCGCGCAGGCACGCACGTTCATCACCAGCCAGAGCGTGTCCCTGAGCCTCTCGTTGGGCCGCAAGCCCACGAATGCGGCGCGGCACTCCGGCCTGCTGCGCCTGACGGGCAAGCGCGATCGTGCGCGCCGCATCGCCGTCGTACATGGTGACCAGTGCCCTGCGGACGAGCTCGTACGACGAGAGGTCGTGGTCCCCGCCGGTACGCGCCAACTCGGCCGCATCAGCAGTCCAGCTCAGGGCAGCCGAAGTGTCGCCTGCTTCCTGGGCCATCCAACCGGCGTACTCCGCGAATCGGGCGGCAAGGACGAGGAGTCGTCCCCGGATCATGGCGCCACTGCCCGAAGCAAGAGAGGTCAAGGTGTTGGTCTGCGCCGTCAGGAGAGGTAACAGGATGGCTGGCGCGGTGGACTGACCCAACTGACGCATCTGCCGCAGTTGTTCGCGGAAGAGCTCCACCGAGTCCGCGGCGGAGACCAGATGAGTGGCCCTGGTGGAGCTGCCGAGACTGGCTGCGACCAGGGATCCTGCCCCAGTGAGAAGCGCCGTGCGGCGATCAACGCCGCGGACGCGGCCGTCCGTGGCCACCCGCGGATCGACCAGTTCTTCGAGCCGGCCGTCAGTGCTGAGTTGCACGTCGAAACGCCTGGCGAGGGCGCGGGACGGGCGCGCCAAACCCCGTTCGAGTTTGCTGAGGTAGCTCTTGCTGTAGTTCACCTTCTCGGCGAATTCGGGCAGAGATATACCGGCCTCCTGGCGGAGGCGACGTAACTCCGAACCGAAACCTGAAGAGATATCCATTTCGTCACTCCTCGCTGGGTTCACGCCTTGCGGGTCGCGAGCAATCGAGAGAACGGGCATTGCTCACTCCGACCAGAAGCATGGCATGCGCAAGTTCAGTGTGACGGTGATACCGACTGGTTTCCAGTTTCCAATCCGCCGGGTCGCTTTTCACCCGTCAAGGTCCTCCTGCACGGTCCGCTCCGCGCACTCGCACAGATTGGATCACGCCGCGAATCAATCTCGACGGCCAAATTTCACCGACTACGAGGAGCGGGCGATTGCTTCCCGAACAAGTAAAGCCTGGTCAGCGTCGCGGCCATTCGCTGGATCGCATTGTTGTTTGACCATTTCACGCCAGGCCGACCGGCACCCGCCACCCGTCACCGCCCCACCGGCGCCAACCGCGCCCGTAGGAACCGTGGGCGGTAGAGCTCCACGTCGCCGTTGACCACCGGGTCGGCGGCGGTGCCGGGTGGGCCGAGCCAGTTGACGTCGTAGCTGAGCAACAGGCCGGCGTCGGTGGTGAACTCCGGGTGGGCCTGCGGGTTGTAGACCACGACGTGGTGGGGGTCGGGGCCGGCGGGGCGGGGCGGGGTGATCCGGCCGACGGGTCCGTGCCAGGGGCCCTGGGGGGAGCAGGACCAGTAGCCGGTGATGGTGCGCAGCCCCGCGGCGCCGCCGGCGGGGGTGTCCATGGTGAACAGCACCCACGTCCCGTGGTCGCGGACGACGGTGAAGGCGCTGCCGACGCCGCGCCGGCCGGCGCCGCGCAGCACCGGGACGGCCCGCCCGGCGTCCGGCTGCCAGTGGGCGCCGTCCCAGAACCGCCAGGCCGCCCGGTCCGCGAGCCGGCCGGTCGGGACCCGGGCCAGATAGCCGCTGTCGGCCGGGGTCGAGGGCGGGTCGTCGCCGCCGAAGACGTAGCTCCAGTCGCCGTCGCGGACCAGTGAGGTGCCGTAGAGGACACGCCGGGCCGGGTCGGTGACGGTGCTCTGGTCGACGACCGGGGTGATCGAGGTGAGGCGCAGGTCGGGCAGGGAGAGGGTGGCGACCTCGGTGCCGTGGGGGGCGCCGAAGATCCACGGGCCGGTGCCGGGGGCCCGGTTCCACAGCAGCACCCGGACGACCTGTTCGGCGGCGCCGGGGGCGCGGGGCTCGACGGTCGCGTGGACCGGCCAGCGCCAGCCGCCGCCGGGCGCGTCGGGGAAGAACGGCCCGGGCGCGGTGGCGCCGCCGCCGGTCAGGGTGCGCTCCGGCGTGCCCGAACGGTCCGTCACCACCAGGGAGTTGTGCCGCAGGAAGGGGGTGCCGCCGTTCTCGGTGGTGCGCCAACGGTGGGGCGCGCCCTGGGGGTTGGGGGGCGGGTGGACGCGGTCGAGGAAGGTGTCGGAGAACAGCCAGAGCGTCCGGCCGTCCGGGAGGCGCACCGAGTGGGTGCCGTCGCCGCCGGTCCAGCCGTCGGTGCGGGAGCCGTCGTCGCCGTAGTGGGCGAACGCCCGGGTCGGGCCGGGGTCGACGGACCAGGAGGCGAGGGTGCGGCCGGTGCAGGCGGGGCGGGCGGCGGTGCCGTGGTGCGGCGTCGGCAGCAGGAGGGCCGCGGTGACGGTCAGCGTCAACAAGGCGAGCAGGACGGCGACGAGGGTGGTGCGGGTGATCGGCGGTCGGTGCATTCCGCTCCTCGGTGGGGTGCGGAGTCACCGTAGCGCGCCGGAGGAGCCCGTTCCGGCGTGCCGGTCGGGGCCCGGTCGGCACCGGTTCGTCCGTACACGGCGACCGGGGCCCGGTTCAACGAGGGCAAGGTCACAGCGCTTTCCCCTGCTCCGGCCAACAACCGTTCCCCTAGCCTGCTGCCATGACCGCCGAGTCCCCCGAACTCCCCCTGGCCGGCGCCTTCCCGGCTGCTGATCGCGAGCAGTGGCAGCGACTGGTCGAGGGCGTACTGCGCAAGTCGGGCGCCGCCGAGGCCGCGGGTGCCGCCGCCGAGGACGCGCTCGCCACGGATCTCCAGGACGGGATCCGCCTCCGCCCGCTCTACACCGCCCAGGACGCGCCACCCGCCGCCGGCCTGCCCGGATTCCCGCCGTTCGTGCGGGCGTCCCGTCCGGAGGGCAGTGCCGCCTCCGGGTGGGACGTGCGCCAGCGGCAGCACGGCACCGATCCCCGGCGGGTCAACGAGGCACTCCTCGCCGACCTGGAGAACGGCGTCACCTCCGTGTGGTTGACGGTCGGCGACGGCGGCGTCCCGGTGTCCGGCCTGGCGGAGGCGGTGCGGGGGGTCTATCTGGACCTGGCGCCGGTGGTGCTGGACGCGGGCGCGGAATTCCCGGCGGCGGCCGAGGAGTTGCTGCGGCTGTACCGGGAGTCGGGGGTGGCGCTGTCGGAGGCGGTCACGGTGCTCGGCGCCGATCCGCTGGGCGTGCTGGCCCGTACCGGCGACGACCGGGCGCTGGCCGACGGGCTGGCGGACGTGGCGCGCTGGGCCGGCCGGGTCGCCGGGAGTGCGCCGGGGGTCCGCACGGTGTCCGTCGACGCGCTGCCGTACCACGAGGCGGGCGGCTCGGCGGCCGAGGAGTTGGGGGCCTCGCTGGCCAGCGGGGTCGGCTATCTGCGCGCGCTCACCGAGGGCGGGTCGGGCCTGGGCGTCGACGCGGCCTGCCGGCAGTTGGAGTTCCGGTATGCCGCGACCGCCGACCAGTTCCTGACGATCGCCAAGTTGCGCGCGGCGCGGTTGTTGTGGGCGCGGGTCGCCGAGGTCTGCGGGGCGTCGCCGGCCGGTGCCGCGCAGCGTCAACACGCGGTCACGTCCTCGGTGATGATGACGCGTCGGGACCCCTGGGTGAACATGCTGCGCACCACGGTGGCCGGACTGTCCGCGGGCGTCGGCGGCGCGGATGCGGTGACGGTGCTGCCGTTCGACTCGGCGGTGGGGCTGCCGGACGCGTTCGCCCGGCGCATCGCCCGGAACACCCAGTCGGTGCTGCTGGAGGAGTCGCACCTGGCGAAGGTGATCGACCCGGCGGGCGGCTCCTGGTACGTCGAGCAGCTCACCGCCGAACTGGCCCGCGCCGGCTGGGCGTTCTTCCAACAGATCGAGGCCGCGGGCGGGCAGGCCGCCGCGCTGCGGTCCGGGATGCTCGGCGAGCGGTTGGCGAAGACCTGGCGGCGGCGCGGCGCGGAGCTGGCGCACCGCCGGGAGCCGATCACCGGCGTCAGCGAGTTCCCGCTGCTGGCCGAGGCGCCGCTGTCCCGCGAGCCGGCGCCGGCGCCGGCCGGCGGGGGGCTGCCGCGGGTGCGTCGGGACGATGCGTTCGAGGCGCTGCGGGCCCGTTCGGACGCCCGGTCGGCGGCCGTTGGGGCGCGGCCGAAGGTGTTCCTGGCCGCGCTGGGGCCGGTCGCGGCGCACACCGCGCGGGTGGCGTTCACCGCCAACCTCTTCCAGGCGGGCGGGATCGAGACCGAGACTGAGCAGGTGACGGCCGCGTCGGTGGCCGAGGCGTTCGCGGCGAGCGGCGCGCGGATCGCGTGCCTGTGCGCCAGTGACACCGTCTACGCCGAGCAGGCGGCGGAGGTGGCTGAGGCGCTGAAGTCGGCCGGGGCGGTGCGGGTGTACCTGGCGGGCAAACCGGGCGGGCGCCGGGAGGAGTTCGTGGCGGCCGGGGTGGACACGTTCGTGTTCGCCGGCTGCGATGCGGCCGGGGTGCTGTCCTCGGCCCTGGATGTCACGGAGGTGGCGGCATGAAGGAGACGGCACGGCAAGCGGGCGCCACGGGTGCTGCCTCGGGCCACGTCCCCGGGAAGGCAGGCGCCATCCCGGACTTCAGCACGGTGGAGCTGGGCGCCCCGTCGGGCGCGGCGGCCCCCGGTGACGGGGCCGGCTGGGCGGAGGCGGTGCAGCAGGCCACCGGCAAGAGCGTCGCGGACCTGACCTGGGAGACGCCGGAGGGCATCGACGTCAAGCCGCTCTACACCGAAGCGGACCTGGCGGGGCTGGACTTCCTGGGCACCTACCCGGGCATCGCGCCGTATCTGCGCGGCCCGTACCCGACGATGTACGTCAACCAGCCCTGGACGGTGCGGCAGTACGCCGGCTTCTCCACCGCGGAGGAGTCCAACGCCTTCTACCGCCGCAACCTCGCCGCCGGCCAGAAGGGCCTGTCGGTCGCCTTCGACCTGCCCACCCACCGCGGCTACGACAGCGACCACCCGCGGGTGACCGGCGACGTCGGCATGGCGGGCGTGGCCATCGACTCGCTCTACGACATGCGGCAGCTCTTCGAGGGCATCCCGCTGGACAAGATGACGGTGTCGATGACGATGAACGGCGCGGTGCTGCCCGTTCTCGCGCTCTACATCGTGGCCGCCGAGGAACAGGGCGTGCCGCCCGAGAAGTTGGCCGGGACCATCCAGAACGACATCCTCAAGGAGTTCATGGTCCGCAACACCTACATCTATCCGCCGCAGCCCTCGATGCGGATCATCTCCGACATCTTCGCGTACACCTCGCAGAAGATGCCGCGCTACAACTCCATCTCGATCTCCGGCTACCACATCCAGGAGGCGGGCGCGACGGCCGACCTGGAGCTGGCCTACACCCTCGCGGACGGAGTGGAGTACCTGCGGGCCGGTATGGCGGCCGGGATGGACGTGGACGCCTTCGCACCGCGGCTGTCCTTCTTCTGGGCGATCGGCATGAACTTCTTCATGGAGATCGCCAAGCTGCGCGCGGCCCGGCTGCTGTGGGCGAAGCTGGTCTCGCAGTTCGAGCCGAAGAACCCCAAGTCCCTTTCGCTGCGCACCCATTCGCAGACCTCCGGCTGGTCGCTGACCGCGCAGGACGTGTTCAACAACGTCACCCGGACGTGTGTGGAGGCGATGGCGGCGACCCAGGGCCACACCCAGTCGCTGCACACCAACGCCCTGGACGAGGCGCTGGCACTGCCCACCGACTTCTCGGCCCGCATCGCCCGCAACACCCAGCTCTTCCTCCAACAGGAGTCGGGCACCTGCCGGGTGATCGACCCGTGGGGCGGCAGCGCGTACGTCGAGCGGCTCACCCACGACCTGGCGCGCCGGGCCTGGGCGCACATCGAGGAGGTCGAGGCGGCCGGCGGGATGGCCAAGGCGATCGACGCGGGCATCCCCAAGCTGCGCGTCGAGGAGGCCGCGGCCCGCACCCAGGCGCGGATCGACTCGGGCCGGCAGGCGCTGATCGGCGTCAACAAGTACCGGGTGGAGACGGACGAGGAGATCGAGGTCCTCAAGGTCGACAACTCCGCGGTGCGGGCCCAGCAGATCGACAAGCTCAAGCGGCTGCGGGCGGAGCGCGACGAGGACGCCTGCCGGCGGGCGCTGCGGGCGCTGACCGAGGCGGCGAAGGCCGGCCCCGGCCCGGGACTTGAGGGCAACCTGCTGGCCCTGGCGGTGGACGCGGCCCGGGCGATGGCGACCGTCGGCGAGATCTCGGACGCCCTGGAGGAGGTCTACGGACGCCACTCGGGCCAGATCCGTACCATCTCCGGTGTGTACCGAGACGAAGCGGGCCCCTCGTCGGGGGTCGAGCGCACCCGGGAGCTGGTGGCCGCGTTCGAGCGCGCCGAGGGGCGCCGGCCGCGCATCCTGGTGGCCAAGATGGGCCAGGACGGCCACGACCGCGGCCAGAAGGTGATCGCCACGGCCTTCGCCGACCTGGGCTTCGACGTGGACGTCGGCCCGCTGTTCCAGACCCCGGCGGAGGTGGCCCGGCAGGCGGTGGAGGCCGACGTGCACATCGTCGGGGTGTCCTCGCTGGCGGCCGGCCATCTGACGCTGGTGCCGGCGCTGCGCGAGGCGTTGGCGGCGGAGGAACGGGAGGACATCACCGTCGTGGTCGGCGGGGTGATCCCGCCGCAGGACGTCCAGCCACTGCGGGACATGGGCGCGGCCGCGGTGTTCCTGCCCGGCACGGTCATCCCGGACGCGGCCCACGACCTGGTGCGGGACCTGGCAACGGCCCTCGGCCACGAGCTGTAGAGCGGAGGGCTGGAGGGCGATGGCTCCGAGGATCGACGTCGACCGGTATGCCGAGGGGGTGCGGGCCGGCTCCCGCGCCTGGATCGCCCGCGCGGTGACGCTGGTGGAGTCCACCCGCGCCGACCACCGCGCGGCCGCCCAGCAGCTGTTGGTCAGGCTGCTGCCGTACTCCGGTGCGGCCCGGCGGGTGGGCATCAGCGGCGTGCCGGGCGTCGGCAAGTCGACCTTCATCGACGCGCTGGGCTCGCTGTTGACGGGGCTGGGGCACCGGGTGGCGGTGCTGGCCGTCGACCCCTCCTCCAGTCGCACCGGCGGCTCCATCCTGGGCGACAAGACCCGGATGGAGCGGCTGTCGACCGACCCGGCGGCGTTCGTCCGCCCCTCCCCCACCTCCGGGACGCTGGGCGGGGTGGCGCGGGCGACCCGCGAGTCGATCGTGGTGATGGAGGCCGCCGGGTACGACGTGGTGCTGGTGGAGACGGTCGGCGTCGGCCAGTCGGAGACCACCGTCGCCAACATGGTCGACACCTTCCTGCTGTTGACGCTGGCCCGTACCGGCGACCAGCTCCAGGGCATCAAGAAGGGCGTCCTGGAACTGGCGGACCTGGTGTCGGTCAACAAGGCGGACGGCCCGCACGAGCGGGACGCCCGCTCCGCGGCGCGCGAACTCGCCGGCGCACTGAGGCTGTTGCAGCCCCCGGACGCCGCCTGGACCCCTCCGGTGCTCACCTGCAGCGCCCGTGAGGGCACCGGGCTGAAGACGGTGTGGGAGCGGATCGAGCAGCACCGCACCTTGCTGGAGTCCACCGGCGCGCTGGCCGAGCGGCGGCGCGCGCAGCAGGTGGACTGGACCTGGTCGATGGTCCGGGAGCGGCTGATCGACCGGCTCCAAGAACACCCGGACGTACGGCAGTTGGGCCCGGAGGTCGAGCGGGCGGTGCGGGCCGGCGAGATCACCGCGACGCTGGCGGCGGAACGGCTGCTGGCGGCGTTCGGCCTGGGCGACGACCTCGGCAGCGACCCGGGCGTCGAGGCGCGCGGCCGACGTGGCTGAGTCACCCCGTACTCATCCGCGGAGCTGAGTAGCCGGACTCATGACGCCCGGGCACCCGGCCCCGATGATGTCGGTGCCAACCCACCGACCGGGGCCGGGAGTTCATCATGGGCGCCAACAGCTATCCGCAGGATGTCGAGCGCGGGCTCTTCGAGGGAAATCCGCTGGCGGGGTTGATCGAGGGGTTCTGTCTCACGTTGGACGCGGACGGGGACCTGGAGGCCAGGCCCGTGGTCCACGTCCAACTACGGGCCGGCGCGCGCCTCTCCGCGGTCGAGGCGGATCAGCTCGCCAAGGTCTGCCAGCACGGCGTGCAGCGCCAACTGGACGCCCTTGACGGGGACTTCGCGCCGCTTCCCGAGCACGGGCCGGCCGCCAGCGAACTGGCCATCGCGCTCCATCCGTACGGCAGCGGCCCCTTCGCCGATCCCTCCGCGATCCGCGACGGCTATCTGGTGCGCGGCGACGGGCTCTGATCCGCGGCCCCGCCGGGCGCGTCCGCCGGCGCGTCGCCCGTGGGCGCGAAGTGCGCCAGGGCGAGGTCCCGGAAGCACGCCGCGGCCGCCGAGAGACAGCCGTCCGCGCGCCGGACCAGGCTGAGCGTGCGGGCGCAGTCGGGGGCGTCGAGGCGCGGCCAGACGATCGGTTCCGGTACGGGGACTCTGCGGGCGACCGTGGGGAGCAGCCCGATGCCGAGTCCGGCGCCGATGAGGAACGGGGGGCGCCCGGCTCGTCACCCTCGCAGGCGATCAGCGGGCGCTGCCCGGTGGGCGCGAACAGCCTTTCTAACAGGGCGCGTTGCCAGTGTCCTGGCCGGGTGGTGAGGAACGGCTCGTCGAGCAGGTCGGCCACCGTGACCCGTTCCCGGTCGGCCAGCCGGTGTCCGGCCGGGACGGCGAGCTGGACCTCCTCGCGCCGCAGCGCAACCTGCTCCAGTCCGGGGGCGGTCAGCGGTTGCGAGGCGATGCAGAAGTCCACCTCGCGGGCGCCGAGTTGGGTCAGCATGATGATCCGGCTCACCGAGGGCTGGGCGACCCGCGGTTCCTCGGCGGCCCGGCTGGCGTGCTCCCGGCGTGCGACCGCGCGGAAGTAGCGCAGCGACAGCAGATCCATCGGCTTCCGGCCCCCGCGGTCACTCCCCCGCGGCCTCTTTCAGCCGCGCGTGACCACCGTAGCCCACACCGTCTTGCCCGCGTGATCGGGAAGGGTCCAGCCCCAGGAGTCACTGAGCTCGTCGACGAGGCGGAGGCCGCGCCCGGACTCGGCGAGCGCGTCCTGCTGCCGGAGCACGGGAGCCCCGCTCCCACCGTCGGAGACCGCGCACAGCACCCCGCTCTCCTGCCGGGTCAGCGCCAGCCAGGCGGGACAAAAGCGGTTGCCACCAAGGGAGTTGAAGGCCAGTTCGAACGGGTCGGCGGGGGTGCCGTGCCGCAGGGCGTTGGTCACCAGTTCGGAGACGATCAGGACGGCGTTGTCGGCGAGGACGGGGCACATCCGCCAGTCCTGGAGGGTGTCCCGGGTGAAGCGGCGGGCCTCCGCCACGGTGCACGCCGAACCGCTCAGCGCGCAGGCGGCGAAACCGTCCAGCCCCGGCACCGTCCCGGCATCGCGCGCGGGGGCGGCCATGGGCTTTCCTCCTTCCCGGAGGGCGTCGCGCTCGGACTCTGCCGGGTGTGTGGTCATCACGATCTCCGCGAAGGGGCATACGGGTTGGGCGCGTCCGGGACGGTCTGGGCGGGGCCGTCCCGGAGGGCTAATATCCTCGTCGACCGTCCAATGCTGCAAGTGCATCTGCAATTACATCGGCAAGGACGGTCACCCGGGAGCGGTATCACGCCAATGTGATCGCGGCCCCGGATCGGTCCCGAGCACATCCCCTCACCAAGGGAGCAGCTTTGATGGAGTCGATGACCAACGGGATGCCGGCCACCGGCATCGAGGGCGCGGTCTGGCGCAAGAGCCGCCGCAGCAACCCCAGCGGCAACTGCGTTGAGCTGGCGGTTCTTTCGGACGGCGGGGTCGCGGTGCGCAACTCGCGGCACGCGTCGGGACCCGCGCTGATCTACCCCCGCAAGGCGATGGCCGCCTTCGTACAGGCCGCGAAGGAAGGCGAGTTCGACGATCTGTTCGCCTCCGGGTGACGCGATGACCGTCTCGGGGAGCCGTTTCTGAGGCATATGTCGACCGGATAGTCGGCGTAGGTGTACGCCCCTTCGGGGCAATGGGACACTGGGCGTTCGCCCGACCACTCAGGGGAGTCAGCATGAGCGCCGCGCAGCCGAGCAGCGACCCGTCCCTGCGCCGCTATCTGGACCATCCGCGCGGCGGCCCGACCGTCCTGCGCATCGTACTGGGCACCCAGTTGCGCCGACTGCGGGAGTCCGCCGGCATCACCCGCGAGGCCGCCGGGCACACCATCCGGGCCTCGCACGCCAAGATCAGCCGCCTGGAACTGGGCCGGGTGAGCTGCAAGGAGCGCGATGTCGCCGACCTGTTGACGCTGTACGGCGTCACCGACAGCGCCGCCCGCGCCACCTTCCTCACCCTCGCCCGCCGAACCAGCACGCCCGGGTGGTGGCACCAGTACAACGACGTGCTGCCCAGTTGGTTCGAGACCCATCTCGGCCTGGAGTCGGCCGCGTCGGTCATCCGTACCTACGAAGTCCAGTTCGTGCCGGGCCTGTTGCAGACGGCGGAGTACGCCCGCGCGGTGGCGCAGCTCGGGCACCCGACCGCCACGGCGGAGGAGACCGAGCAGCGGGTCGGGCTGCGGATGGAGCGGCAGCGGTTGTTGGCGCTCCCGGACGCGCCGCGACTGTGGGCGATCCTCGACGAGGCGTGCCTGCGCCGGCCGTTGGGCGGCCCCGAGGTGATGCCCGGTCAGCTCCGGTACCTCATCGAGACGGCGCGGCTGCCCAACGTCACCCTCCAGGTCGCCCCGTTCGCCCTCGGCGGCCACGCGGCGGCCGGCGGGCCGATCACCATCCTCCGCTTCATGGAGCCCGACCTGCCCGACATCGTCTACCTGGAGCAGCTCACCAGCGCGCTCTACCTGGACAAGCGCGACGACGTCGACCACTACCTCGCCGTGATGGACCGGCTCTCGGCCCAGGCGGAGTCGCCCCGGGAGTCGCTGCTGATATTGGAACGGCTGCTGAAACAGGAGAGTTGACACCGAGGGCGGGGGGTCGGGGGGGCGGGAACACGGGACGGCCGCCGGCCTCCCCCACTCCGATGCCTCCCCGCGGGCTCGGGTCGTCACACCGCGTCAGGCCCTGCGGGCCACACCGCCGTACTCGATCCACTCCTGGGTCAGCTGCTTGGGGCCGGCGTCGGACGGGTCCGGACGCCAGGTCGAGACCTCCACCAGGCCCGGCTCCTCGATCTCCAACCCGTCCAGGAACGCCCGCAGTTCGTGCTGTTGACGCACCCGGCCCCAGTGCCCCTGGGTGTTCACCCGCATGAACTCGGTGACGAAGTCCCGGGTCGCCGGGTCCTCACTCACCAACTGACACACCACCAGATAGCTGCCGGGAGCCAGCCGTTCGGCGACCCGGCGGACCAGCCCGGCCGGATCGTCGGCGTCCGGGATGCAGTGCAGCACCGAGACGAACAGCGCGGCGACCGGCTCGTCGAGGTCGATCAACCGCCGGACCTCCGGGCTGTCGAAGATCCCGTCGGTGTCCCGCATGTCCGCCTGGATGACGGCGGTGTGCTCGTTCTCCTCCAGCAGCGCCCGGCCGTGCGCCAGCACGATCGGGTCGTTGTCGACGTACACCACCCGGGACCGGTGGTCCACCCGCTGCGCGACCTCGTGGACGTTGTCCTGGGTCGGCAGCCCTGAGCCGTGGTCGAGGAACTGCCGGATGCCCCGCTCCTCGGCCAGCCAACGGACCACCCGGCGCAGGAAGCGCCGGTTGTTGACCGCCAGCACCCCGGTGCTGGGGACGACCTTGCTCAGCTCGTCACACGCCTCGCGGTCCACCGCGTAGTTGTCCTTGCCGCCGAGGTAGTAGTCGTACATCCGCGCGACGCTCGGGACGCTCACGTCGACGGCGTTGGACAGCACCCGGTTCTCTTGGCTCATTCCCCACTCTTCCCGTCGGATTGCGGTGCCGGTAACCGTACGGCCACCGCGCCCGGCGTCCAACCCGCCGGCGGGGGCGGGAAGTCGGGCCGGCGCGCGCACGGGCGCGGGCCGCGCGTCCCGCGCCAGGTGCCGGCCGGCCGCCCGGCGTTCTCATCGGCCTCTCACCAACTGCTCACGGCCCGGTCACACGGGGTGCCTACGGTCGGCGACGGGGCCACGGTCCGGTGGCCCGGAGGAGAGAGCGCACGTGTACCACCTGACCGGCGTGACCAAGCACTACCCAAGCGGCGGCGAACCGGTGCGGGCCCTGGACGGCGTCGAGCTGTACGTGCCGGACGGCGGCGCGCTCGTCGTCCAGGGCCCGCCCGGCGCCGGCGCCTCGACGCTGCTGCGGATCCTCGGCGGGGTGGAGCGGCCCACCCGGGGCAGGGTGCTGCTGGACGGTACGGATCTGGCCACGGTCACCGCGTCCCGGCTGGGGCGGATCCGCGCCGAGTCGATCGGCCTGCTCGGGACGGGCGACGGCGACCACCCCCCGGGGCCCGTCGGGGGGCTGACCGTGCGGCAGGGCGTGGCCGCCGCGCTGGCCCCACTGGGGCTGCGGCCGGCCGACCGCTGGGAGTTGGCCGGGGAGGCGCTGGCGGAGGTCGGGCTGGCGGGCCGGGACGATCTGCTGCCGGGGCAGTTGGACCCGTACGCCCGGCGGCGCGCGGCGCTCGCCCGCGCGCTGGTGAAGCGGCCCACCGTGCTGCTCGCGGACCGGCCCACGGACGGGCTGTCGCCGCCGGCCGCGGCGGAGTTCGCCGAGCTGCTGGTGCGGGTGTGGGGCGGGTACCGGCTGACCTGCGTCCTCGCCACCGACGACGAGGCGTTGGCCGGGCGGATGGGCCGGCGGGTGGTGCTCTGCGGGGGCCGGGTGGCCGATGCGCGGCGGGTGGCCGGTACCGGACGGTGCACGGCGGGCTCCTGGTGTCCGCGGGACGCGGACAGGTAGAAGAGGACCATGACCACAGAGCAGAGCGAGTCCACGGGCCGGGCGCCGCTCGGGCCGGCCGCCGGCGGCCGGCCCGGGGAGCCGGGCATCGCGGAGATGGTCCGCGCCAACGAGGCGAACTGGGACGCCCGTACACCGGTCCACGTGGCCAGCGCGTTCTACGGCCTGGACGGGTCGCGGCGGGCCGACGACTGGTTCGCGCCGTTCGAGTGGGCCGACCTCGGCGCGTTGGCCGACCGCGACGTGCTGCACCTCCAGTGCCATCTGGGCACCGAGACGGCCGCGTTCGCGGACCGGGGCGCGCGGGCGGTGGGGCTGGACTTCTCCGCCGAGGCGGTGGCCCAGGCCCGGCGGCTGGCCGGGGAGACGGGCCGGGCGACGGAGTTCGTGCACGCGGACGTGTACCGCGCGGCGGAGGCGCTCGGCGACCGCCGCTTCGACGTGGTCTACACCGGCAAGGGCGCGGTCTGCTACCTGCCGGACCTGGCCTCCTGGGCCGGGACCGTCGCCGAACTGCTGCGTCCGGGCGGCACGTTCTACCTGGTGGAGTTCCACCCGCTGCTGAACGCGCTCGGCCCGACCCCGCCCGCGGACCCGGACACCCCGCCGCTGCTGCTCCGCCACGACTACCTGGCGGGCCGCGGCGCGCTGCGCAGCGACTCCCCCACCACCTACACCGACGGCCCGCCGCTGACCGGCGCGACCACGAGCTACGAGTGGCGGCACGGCCTCGGCGAGGTCGTCTCGGCGGTGGTCGGGGCCGGGCTGCGGGTGGACCTGCTGCGGGAGACCGAGGAGCTGCCCTGGCCGCGCTTCCCGTCGATGGTGCCGACCCCGAACGGCTGGTGGCGACTGCCCGACGCGGAGCCGATCGTCCCGTTGCTGTACGCGCTGAAGGCGGTCAAGCCGTAGCGCCCTCCCGCGGGCGCGGTGCGGGTCAGTCGGCGCGGCGGTAGACCGAGCGCAGCAGTTGGTCCTTGGTCGGGCCGGTGACCCGCCACTCCAGGTGCCAGCGGTCCGCGGTGACGGCGGTGAAGGTGCCGTCGTAGCGGTCCGCCGCGCACGGGTGGACGGCGCTCCAGCGGCCGGTCCGCAGATCGAGGTCGTGGAAGGGGCGGCCGTCGGCAAAGGTGACCGCGGCGGTGCCGTCGGGCCGGGGCCACAGCCGCAGGGTGCGGGTCGCCGGGTGCACCGCGCCGGCCCAGGTCAGCTCGCCCTCCTCGACGTGGCACAGCGTCCCGTCGGGTCCGTCCGGCCGGAAGTCCGCGGTGCCCCGGAAGCCGCCCTCGGCGCCGGCCCTCAGGTCGTGCACGGTGCGTTCGATGTGCCAGCGTCCGGCGAGGTACGCGGCGGCGTCGGGGACCAGGTGCATGCCCCCATTGTCGGGCAGCCCCGCGCGCTCACCCCATCGGGTCCCGGCCGGACGCCCCGGCGCCGCGCACCGTGCGGTCCCCCGACACCCGACTTACGCTCGGTACCGAGATCACCACCGAGAGAGACCGTCGCGTCGGGAGCCGTGCCCGTACGGGCCCTGAAGCGGTCGCCCCGCCCGGAGACGACACCGCGAGGACCGGAGGCCACCCCATGCCGGAGCTGTTCATCGACGGTCAGTGGACCGCAGCGGCCGACGGACAGGTGCGGGAGATCCGCTGCCCGGCGGACGGCACGCTGGTCGCGACCGTCGACGAGGGCGGACCGAAGGACGTGGCGGCGGCGCTCACCGCCGCCCGGCTGGCGTTCGACGACGGGCCCTGGCCCCGTACGCCGGCCGCCGAGCGCGGCCGGGTGGTGCTGAGGGTCGCCGAGCTGCTGGAGCGGGACCGCGAGGCGCTGGCCCGGGCCGAGTCGCTGGACACCGGCAAGCGGCTGGTGGAGAGCGGCTACGACATGGACGACATCGCCAACTGCTTCCGCTACTTCGGCAACCTCGGCGCGGCCGGCGGCACCGACCGGGTGGTGAACACCGGCCTCGCCGAGGCCGACAGCACGGTGCGGCACGAGCCGGTCGGGGTCTGCACGTTGATCACGCCGTGGAACTACCCACTGCTGCAGACCGCTTGGAAGGTCGCGCCGGCGCTGGTCGCCGGGAACACCTTCGTGCTCAAGCCGAGCGAGCTGACCCCGCACACCGCCATCCATCTGATGCGGCTGCTGGCGGAGGCCGGGGTGCCGGCCGGGGTGGCGAACCTGGTGCTGGGCACCGGCCCGGTCGTGGGGGCACCGCTCACCGAGGACCCGCGGGTGGACCTGGTCTCGTTCACCGGCGGGCTGGTCACCGGCCGGCGCATCATGGCCGCGGCGGCGCCCACGGTGAAGAAGATCGCCCTCGAACTGGGCGGCAAGAACCCCAACATCGTGTTCGCGGACGCCGACTTCGACACCGCCGTCGACTACGCCATGACGGCGGTGTTCCTGCACTCCGGGCAGGTGTGCTCGGCCGGCGCCCGGCTGCTGGTCCAGAACGAGCTGCACGACCGCTTCGTCGACGAACTGGTCGGGCGCGCCCGACGGATCCCGCTGGGCGGCCCGTTCGACGAGCACGCCCGCACCGGCCCGCTGATCTCCGCCGCGCACCGGGCGAAGATCGAGGCGTATGTGGCGGCCGGGTTGGACGAGGGCGCGGTGCTGCGCTGTGGCGGCGCGCCACCGGACGATCCGGCGCTGGCGGACGGCTTCTACTACCTGCCGACGGTGTTGGACGAGTGCACCCCGGACATGTCAGTGGTGCGCGACGAGTCGTTCGGGCCGGTGCTGACCGTGGAGCGGTTCCGCGACGAGGACGAGGCGGTGTCGTTGGCCAACGACACGGTGTACGGGCTGGCGGGGGCGGTGTGGACGCAGGACGCCGGCCGCGCGCAGCGGGTGGCGTCCCGGCTGCGGGCCGGCACGGTGTGGATCAACGACTTCCATCCGTACGTGCCGCAGGCGGAGTGGGGCGGGATGAAACAGTCCGGTGTCGGCCGGGAGTTGGGGCCGGCCGGGCTGGCGGAGTACACGGAGGCCAAGCACGTGTGGCGGAACACCGCGCCGCGTCCGCAGAGGTGGTTCGAGTGACCGGTTCCGTCCCGTCCGACTCCGCCGGGGAGGGCGCCGACGACGGCCCGCACGAGGACGGGGCGCTGGCCGAACTCGGCTACAAGCCCGAACTCAAGCGCACCCTCGGCAACTTCCACACCTTCGCCGCCGGCATCAGCTACATCTCCATCCTCACCGGCACCTTCCAGCTCTTCTACTTCGGGGTGAGCCACGGTGGCCCGGCGTACTGGTGGTCCTGGCCGATGGTCTTCGCCGGCCAGTTGATGGTGGCACTGTGCTTCTGCGAGCTGGCCTGCCGCTACCCGGTGGCCGGCTCGGTCTACAACTGGGCCAAGAAGCTGGGCGGTCCGCACGTGGGCTGGCTCGGCGGCTGGATGATGCTCACCGCGTCGATGGTGTCGCTGGCCGCGGTGGCGCTGGCGTACCAGGTGACGCTGCCGCAGATCTCGTCGTGGTTCCAGTTCGTCGGCAACGGCACCGGGAAGACCGACGCGGCCGCCAACGCGGTGCTCCTGGGCAGCGTGCTGATCGCCTTCACCACCCTGGTCAACGCCTTCGGCGTCAAGCTGATGGCGCGGATCAACTCGGCCGGCGTGGCCATCGAGTTGATCGCCGCGATCGTGCTGATCCTGCTGCTGGCCGCGCACATCACCCGCGGCCCGGTCTCGACGCTGACCAACACCTTCGGCCTGGGCAGCGGCCAGGGCCTGGGGTACTTCGGCGCGTTCCTGACCGCCTCGCTGGCCTCCGCCTACGTCATGTACGGCTTCGACACCGCCTCCTCGCTCGGCGAGGAGTCCGTGGACCCGACCCGCAACGCGCCCAAGGCGATCCTGCGGGCGCTGATCGCCTCGTTCCTCATCGGCGGTCTGATCCTGCTGTTCGCGCTGCTGGCCACGCCCGATCTGCACGACAAGCGGCTGTCGTTGGACGGCCTCCAGTACGTGGTGCTGGCCACCCTCGGGCCGACGATCGGGCAGCTCGTGCTGTGGTGCGTGGTGATCGCCATCACCGTCTGCGACCTGGCGGTGCACACCGCCGCGATCCGGCTGATGTTCGCGATGGCCCGGGACACCAACCTCCCGGCGTCCGCGCGGCTGGCCCGGATCAACCCCCGGTTCCAGACGCCGGTGCTGCCCGCGGTCGTGATCGGGCTGGTGGGCATCGCGATCCTGCTGATCAACGTCAACCAGCCGCAGATCTTCTCGGTGATCACCAGCATCGCGATCATCATGATCTACCTGGCGTATCTGATGGTGACGCTGCCGATGCTGGTGCAGCGGGTGCGCGGCCGGTGGACCACCGGCGGCTTCTCGCTGGGCCGGTTCGGCCTGCCGGTGAACGTCGTGGCGGTGCTCTGGGGCCTGGCGATGTCCATCAACCTCGCCTGGCCGCGGGCCGCGGTCTACAACGCCACCGGCCCGCAGCACTGGTACCTGCGCTGGGGCGCCTTCCTGTTCATCGGCATCGTGGCGCTCGGCGGGTTCGCCTACTACTGGTTCGTCCAGCGGCACCGCACCGGCGTGCTGGCCTCACACGCCGCCGAGGACACGGACTCCGGCGACGCCGCCACCGCGCCCTGACACCGCCGCCCCTCCCCTCCGACCTGGAGCCAGCGCCATGTCCGACGAAACCCACGTGGAGCAGTCCGACGCGTTCGACTACGTCGTGGTCGGCGGCGGCACGGCCGGCGCGGTGGTGGCCGCCCGGCTCAGCGAGGACCCGTCCGTGACGGTCTGCGTGTTGGAGGCCGGCCCCTCCGACGTCGGCAACGACAACGTGCTCCGACTGAACCGCTGGATGGGCCTGTTGGAGTCCGGTTACGACTGGGACTACCCGGTCGAACCGCAGGAGAACGGCAACAGCTTCCTGCGGCACGCCCGCGCCAAGGTCCTCGGCGGCTGCTCCTCCCACAACTCCTGCATCGCCTTCTGGGCCCCGGCCGAGGACCTCGACGAGTGGGCCGCGCTGGGCTGCACGGGCTGGAGCGCCGCCGACTGCTTCCCGCTCTTCCAACGCCTGGAGACCAACGACGCGCCCGGCGACCACCACGGCCGCTCCGGTCCGGTGGTGCTGCGCGGCGTCCCGCCCCAGGACCCGTGCGGGGCGGCCCTGTTGGAGGCGTGCGCGGCGGTGGACATCCCCACCGTCCCGTTCAACACCGGCGCGACCGTGGTCCGCGGCGCCAACTGGTTCCAGATCAACTGCCGCCCGGACGGCACCCGTTCCTCCGCCTCGGTCTCCTACCTGCACCCGGCGCTGGGCCGCCGGAACCTCGATGTGCGCACCGGGGTGCAGGCCAAGCGGCTGCGCTTCGACGACGCCCGGCGGTGCACCGGCGTGGACTACCTCTCCCCCGACCTGATCCACACCCGCACCGTCGCGGCCCGCCGCGAGGTGATCGTCTCCTGCGGCGCCATCGACTCCCCCAAGCTGCTGATGCTCTCCGGCATCGGCCCGGCCGACCAGTTGCGGGCCGTCGGCGTCGCACCGCTGGTGGACGCGCCCGGAGTGGGCGCCAACCTCCAGGACCACCCCGAGGGCGTCATCATGTGGGACGCCAAGCGGCCGATGGTGCAGACCTCGACGCAGTGGTGGGAGATCGGCATCTTCTACGACACCGAACCGGGCCTGGACCGGCCGGACTTGATGTTCCACTACGGCCAGGTGCCGTTCGACATGAACACCTACCGCCGCGGCTACCCGACGTCGGAGAACGCCTTCTGCCTGACCCCGAACGTCACCCGGGCCCGCTCGCACGGCACGGTCCGGCTGCGCACCCGCGACTTCCGCGACAAGCCCAGGGTGGACCCGCGCTACTTCACCCACGAGCACGACGTGCGGGTGATGACGTACGGACTGCGGCTGGCCCGGGACATCGTCTCGCAGTCCCCGATGGCCGAGTGGGCCGGTGCGGAGCTGGCCCCCGGCCCGAGCGCGCGCACCGACGGCGATCTGTTGGACTACATCCGCACCACGCACAACACCGTCTACCACCCGGCGTGCACCGTGGCGATGGGCTCCGCCGACGACCTGGCCGCCCCGCTCGACCCGCAGCTCCGGGTCAAGGGGACGACCGGGCTGCGGGTCGCGGACGGCTCGGCGATGCCGTTCCTGACCGCCGTGAACCCGTGCATCACCACGATGATGATCGGCGAGAAGTGCGCGGACCTGGTCCGGGGCGGGTGAGCGGCGGCGACCGGTCGGCGGTCAGTCGGTGGTCCGCTCGACCGGCGCCGGGCGGACGTTGACGGTCCACTTCTCCTCGATGCGGCCGAACTTCCACACCGCGAGGGCGACGACCCAGGTGACGAAGAACAGGCCGACGATGGCGAAGCCGATGACGTTGAGGTCCAGTCCGCCGATCCAGTCCCAGAACCAGCCGTGCAGCCCCAGCTTGTCGGCGAGCAGGCCGAGCAGCTCCACGGTGCCGATGATCAGGGCCACGGCGACCGACAGACCGGTGATGGTGAGGTTGTAGTAGACCTTGCGGACCGGCTTGGAGAAGGCCCAGCCGTAGGCGAAGTTCATGAACGAGCCGTCGATGGTGTCCAGCAGGCTCATGCCGGCCGCGAACAGCACCGGCAGACAGAGGATGGCGTACCAGGGCAGGCCGGAGGCGGCGCCGGAGCCGGCCAGGACCAGCAGCGCGATCTCGGTGGCGGTGTCGAAACCGAGCCCGAAGAGCAGGCCGAGCGGGTACATCTGCCAGGGCTTGGTGATCGACTTCATCACCCGGCCCAGGATGCGGTTCATCAGGCCGCGGTTGTTGAGCTGCTCCTCCAGCGCCGCCTCGTCGAAGTCGCCGGCGCGCATCCGCCGGAAGACGCCCCAGAGCCCGACCAGGATCACGAGGTTGATCGCGGCGATGAGGTACAGGAAGACGCCGGAGACGGTGGTGCCGATCAGCCCGGTGATCGCGTGCAGTTGGGAGTTGTCGTCCTTGACCGGTCCGGCGAGCGCCTTGACGCCGAGCGACAGCAGGAAGGCCAGCCCGAAGACGATGCTGGAGTGTCCCAGCGAGAACCAGAAGCCGACCGAGAGCGGGCGCTGCCCCTCGTGCATCAGCTTCCGGGTGGTGTTGTCGATGGCGGCGATGTGGTCGGCGTCGAAAGCGTGGCGCATGCCGAGGGTGTACGCGGTGACGCCGATGCCGATGCCGAAGCTCTTGGTGCCCAGGCTGTAGTGTTCCGGGGCCACGATCGCCACCAGGGTGAACCAGCCGATCACGTGCAGCGCGAGGATGAAGCCCGCCATGCCGGCCATCCGCCCCCACTCGGCGCGGGTCATCGACCGCGCGATCCGCTGCCGGCGCGACGGCGGGGCTGCCTGGCCGGCCAGGGTCGGGGAGGGGGACGTAGACATGCTTGATACTGCTTTCTTCCGTTTCGCCCCCGGCCTCTGCCGGGAACCCTCCCTACATTCGTGCGGGTCGGTTTCTCTTGCAACCAATGTGCAGTAAAGCCCGCGATCAAAGCGCCGGGTGAGCGATCCGCACTGGTGGGCGCGGGGCGGCGCCCCTCTCCGCAGCCCGCGGACAACGTCGGGGATTGCCTCCATTTCGTACCCGCTAGGGGTATGCGATCTCCCCACCCGCCCTTGCGGGGCATACGGGTAGGGGGTATACATGGACCCACCATCCCTATATACCCCCCTGGGGTATCCAAGGGTCGAGCGCCCGACGACGCGCACACCTCCCTTCCGTGAGCTGCGAGGAGCAGAGATGACCACCACCAGTCCCGGCGCCGCCGAGGTCGAGCTCGCCATCGGCGGGATGACCTGCGCCTCCTGCGCCGCCCGGATCGAGAAGAAGCTCAACCGCATGGACGGCGTCGAGGCGACCGTCAACTACGCCACCGAGAAGGCCAAGGTCGCCTTCCGGGACGACGTCTCGGTCCGGGACCTGATCGCGACGGTGGAGGCCACCGGGTACAGCGCGCGGGAGCCGGCGCCGGTCGCCCCCGCCGCGGGTGGCGACACCGTGGACGGCACACAGGGCGGCGGCGCGGAGCCGGCTGCGCTGCGGTCGTTGCGCCAGCGGCTGATCACCGCGGTGGCGCTGGCGGTGCCGGTGATCGCCCTGGCGATGGTGCCGGCGCTGCAGTTCACCTACTGGCAGTGGCTGTCGCTGACGCTGACCGCGCCGGTCGTCACGTACGCCGCCTGGCCGTTCCACCGGGCCGCATGGACCAACGCCCGGCACGGCGCGGCCACCATGGACACCCTGATCTCGCTCGGCACCTCGGCCGCGTTCCTCTGGTCGCTGTGGGCGCTGTTCTTCGGGACGGCCGGCATGCCCGGCATGACCCACCCGTTCGAACTGACCATTGCCCGCACCGACGGCGCCGGCAACATCTACCTGGAGGCGGCCGCCGGCGTCACCGCCTTCATCCTGGCCGGGCGGTACTTCGAGGCGCGCGCCAAGCGCAAGGCGGGCGCGGCGCTCACGGCACTGCTGGAGCTGGGCGCGAAGGACGTCACGGTGCTGCGCGGGGGGCACGAAGTGACCGTGCCGATCGGGGAGTTGCGGGTCGGAGACCGGTTCCTGGTGCGGCCGGGCGAGAAGATCGCGACGGACGGCACGGTGGTGGACGGCGCGTCGGCCGTGGACGCCTCGATGCTGACCGGCGAGTCGGTGCCGGTGGAGGTCGCGGTCGGCGACGCCGTGACCGGCGCGACCCTGAACGTCGGCGGGCGGCTGGTCGTCGAGGCCACCCGGGTCGGCGCGGACACTCAACTCGCCCGGATGGCCAGGCTGGTGGCGGACGCGCAGAACGGCAAGGCGGCCGCGCAGCGGCTGGCCGACAAGATCTCCGCGGTGTTCGTCCCGGTCGTGATCGCCCTGGCGCTGGCCACCCTCGACTTCTGGATCGTCAGCGGCGCAGGACCGACCGCCGCGTTCACCGCCGCGGTCGCGGTGTTGATCACCGCCTGCCCGTGCGCCCTGGGGCTCGCCACGCCGACCGCGCTGATGGTCGGCACCGGGCGCGGCGCCCAACTCGGCATCCTCATCAAGGGCCCCGAGGTCCTGGAGTCCACCCGCAAGGTCGACACCGTCGTCCTGGACAAGACCGGCACGGTGACCACCGGGCGGATGACGCTGCTGGCCGCGCACACCGCGGCCGGCACCGACCGGGCCGAAGTGCTGCGACTGGCCGGCGCGTTGGAGCACTCCTCGGAGCACCCGATCGCCCGGGCGGTGACGGCCGGCGCGAGCGCCGAGGTGGGTCCGCTGCCGACGCCGGAGGATTTCGCGGGCGTCGCGGGGCTGGGCGTGCAGGGGGTCGTCGACGGGCATGCCGTGCTGGTCGGCCGGGAGCAGCTGCTGGCCGAGTGGGCCATCGTGCTCCCGGAGGAGTTGGCGCGGGCCAGGGCGGCGGCCGAGGCGGCCGGGCGGACCGCGGTCGCGGTGGCCTGGGACGGCGCGGCCCGGGCGGTGCTGGAGGTGGCCGACGCGGTCAAGGAGACCAGCCCGGAGGCGATCCGGCGGCTGCGCGGGCTGGGGCTGACGCCGGTGTTGCTGACCGGTGACAACGCGGCGGTGGCCCGCTCGGTGGCGGCCGAGGTCGGCATCGACCCGGAGCGGGTGATCGCCGAGGTGCTGCCGCGTGACAAGGTCGAGGTCGTCAAGCGCCTTCAGCAGGAGGGCCGTTCGGTCGCGATGGTCGGGGACGGCGTGAACGACGCGGCGGCGCTGGCCCAGGCGGACCTGGGGCTGGCGATGGGCACCGGGACCGACGCGGCCATCGAGGCCGGCGACCTGACGCTGGTGCGCGGCGACCTGCGCACCGCGGCGGACGCGATCCGGCTCTCCCGCCGCACCCTGGGCACCATCAAGTCCAACCTCTTCTGGGCCTTCGCCTACAACGTGGCGGCCCTGCCGCTGGCCGCCGCCGGCCTGCTCAACCCGATGATCGCGGGCGCCGCGATGGCCTTCTCCTCGGTCTTCGTGGTCGGCAACAGCCTGCGGCTGCGCGGATTCCGGGCGACGGACGGCTGATCCCCGTACGACGGCGGCGGGGCGACCGGTGGGCGACCACCCCGCCGCGCCGCCGGGGCCTCAGTGGTGGTCGCCCCGTTCCGGGCCGACCCGGGGCGGCTACTCGCCCTTCGGCGGGTGCGTCATCGCCCGTTGCAGCAGGCTCTGGAGGGCGCCCTTCTCCTCCCGGCTCAGCGCGGCGAGCGGGGATTCCGCGTCGAGCAGCGCCAGCAGCCGCTCGCGGAGCTCGACGCCCCGCGGGGTGAGGACCAGTTGCTTGGCGCGGCGGTCGGTGGGGTGCGCGCGGCGCTCGATCAGCTCCTGCTTCTCCAGCTTGTCCACGACGAAGGTGGTGTTGGAGGGCTCGCAGGTCATCCGCGCGGCCAGCTCCCGCATGGTCATCGGCCCGGCCAACTCGCGCAGCGCGACGGCCTGGGGCGCGGTGAGGCCCAACGTGGCCGCGCGCCGGCGGACGTGCTCGGAGATCTGCTGGGCCATCCCGTTCACCAGGCTGCACAGTTGGCGCTCCGCGAGGGCCTGCGTATCCGGGTCGGTGGTCATGAGCCCATCGTAGCAAGCACATGCAACCTAAATATTCCGAGCTTGAATGATTCAAACTTGATGCTTATGGTGGCGTGGTCGCCGTCCCGAGCGGACCGGCGCCGACATCCCCGCCGCTGCGCCCGGAAGTCCAACACCCCTCGTGCGCACCGCACTTCAGGAGGACCCGCCACCATGAGCACTTCCGCCCCGAGCCAGAACGAACGACTGCGCCGACCCGCCACCCGCCGCTCGCTGCGGCTCGGCGAGACGACGGTGACGTACCTGCCCGACGGCATCGCACAACTGGTCCCGCACCGCTGGTTCCCCGACACCACCGACGAGGTGTGGGCCGCCCGTCCCGAATACCTCGACGCCTCCGGCAACTTGGCGGCCGGCGTCGGCGGGCTCCTCGTGGAGCGGGACGGCCGCGCCCTGTTGATCGACGCCGGCCTCGGGCCGCTGTCGCCCGCGGTCGATCCCGAGCGACCGGTGGGCAGGTTGCGCGGCGGCGCGCTGCTGGACAGCCTCGCCGCCCACGGCCGGGCCGCGTCGGACATCGAGGCGGTGGCCTTCACCCACCTCCACCCCGACCACATCGGCTGGGCCTGGCACCCCGCCCCGGGCGACGACCGCCCGGCCTTCGCATCCGCCGACTACCTGGTCACCGAGCCCGAGTGGCACCAGCGCCACCTCCTCGAAGCGCACGGCGTCGACGAGCGGACACTCTCCGCGCTGGCGCCCCGCGTGCGGACCGTGACGGACGGCGAGGAGGTCTTCCCCGGCGTCCACGTCATGTTCCTGACCGGCCACACGCCCGGGCACGCGGTCTACGTCATCTCCTCGGGCGGGCAGCGGCTGATCGCCTTCGGCGACGCCCTGCACTCGCCGATCCAGGTGGACCACCCGGAGTGGTCGGTGACCGTCGACCACGACCCCGCCCTGGCCGCCGACGCCCGCCGCCACCTCCTCGCCGAGCTCCGCAAGCCGGACACCCTGGGCTTCGGCATCCACTTCGCGGACGTGGTGTTCGGCCGGGTCAGACCGGTCGGCGACGGCCCGGCCTGGCGCCCGCTCGACGACTGACCCGCCACCCGGCCGGCCCGGAGGCCGACCGGCCAGGCCGCCTCCGCGACCTCCGAGGACTGGCCATGCAGCACGACACATACTCTTGCGGCAGGTTGATGCGACCGTCCAGGGCCCAGCCGGCGTCCCGGCCTTCGACTACGGCGCACCCCCGTCCGCGCCGCCGCGTTCCCGCTGCACCTGCGCGACGAGTCGACCCACCTCGTCCTCGGGCAGCGCGACGGCCTCGACAACGGCGTGAATCCGGGCGGTGAAGCGGGGCGGGCGCCGACGACCCGACCGCCAAGACCCGTTGCCCGAAGGGGAGTTGCCCGACCCCGCGTCGGTCCCCGCGAAGGCCGACCCGGCGTCGGGGTCCACGCAGGACAGCGCGCCGGAGACCGAGCCGTCGCGCAGGGGGAAGCTCTCCCGGTCGCTGGTGCACGAGCCGGCGTCCCGCCCGTCGATGACGACGGTCGCCCGCAGCACGGCGGTGACGGTTCCGTCGGCGCTACGGGCCTGGGCGGCGGGGTCCAACTGCCCGCTGAACCGCTCGGCGACGGAACACCCTTCGGGGCCGCAGCCGAGGTCGCCCGCGTCGTCGAGGGAGAGCGCGGCCCCGCCGTCGACCGCGTCGCGCAGCCGCCCGGCCTCCCGCTCCAAGGTGTCGTACACCGCGCCGACCTGGTCGCCGGAGAGCGGGGTCAGCGTGATCCCCGCGGAGTCGCCGCCCTTCAGGGGGCCGACGGTGACCTGCGGGGGCGTCGTCGGGGACGGCGCGCCGCGCTTCCGGGGCGGCGCGGAGTGCGCGGTGGGGGCGTACGGCTCCAGCCGAAGTACCCGATAGGGCTTGCCCTTCGAGACCAGCAGGCTGCCGGCCGGGGTGTCGACGCGTAGCGCGGGCACCCCGCCCACCGACTCGGGCTTGCGCGCGCCGCCCTTCGGGTCGGGCGGCACATGGGCGGCGTCCAGGGCGCGTCGGAGCTGTGCCGCCAGGTCGGCCGGCGGCCGGAAGCGGTCGAGCTGCCGGACCGCGGCGGCCTCGCGGGGTGCGCCGACGGTCCATTGCGCGGTTCGGGAACGGTCCGGCGAGGCGCCGGCCGTTGGCATACCGTCGTCCGGCGAGGTGGTATCTGACGTTGCGTCACTGGGCGGCGTCCCGCCCGCGTTCCGCGCCCCGTCCGCGGTCTTCGCGCCGTCGGGGTTCCCCTCTCCGGGGGGCGACTGCCGGCGGGTGTACGTCCGGTCGCCGATCCGGAGGACGTCCTGCGGTGTGCCCCCCTTGGCCTGGCCGCCGAGGGTTCCGGCGAGCATCCCGGACGGGGAGACCGACACGTCGCGGTGCTCCGCGGTGGCGGTCGAGGTTTCCTGGTAGCGCAGACCGGGGGCCCCGGCCAGGTTGTCCAGCGCCTGGAGGAAGGGGGCGCGGTCCCCGGCTCCCTTCGGGGCCGTGGTCGGGGCCTCGTCCGGGACCGTGGTCGGGCCCCACGGGTCCGAGCCGACGTACACGATCAGGAGGGCGAGCACACCGAGCACCACGATGCCGGCGAGGAGCACCTTCCGCACCGGGGCCGGCACCGTCGGTTCCAGCGCCGGGCCGGCGGGAACCGTGCGTTCGCTCCCCCCGCCGTGCGGGGCCGCGGTCGGCGCTCCCGGAGGCACGGCACCCCAGGTCGCCGCCTCCGAAGCGGCCCCGACCGGCGGAGCGGACTGCGGAGCGGGTCCCGGGGCGGGCCGCGGCGCAGATCGCGGACCGGACCGTGGCTCGGATCGCGGACCGGACCGCGGAGCGGATCGCGGGCCGGAACGCGCGGGCACCGGCCGCGCCGCCCGTCCCGGTTCCGTGGCCGGCGGGGACGGCCGCCCCAAGGGTGGCGGCACCGCCCGTGGCGTCCCCCGCCAGGCAGGCAGCTCCGGCGTTCCCGATCCGGTCGTCCCGTTGTGATCGCCCACGCTGACTCCCCCGAGTCGCTTCCGTCAGTCTCCGCCCTTTGGGAAGATACGCCAGCGAGGAGGGCGCTCATAGAGAGCAAACTCCTTACTCTAGAAGCGAGTTGACGCACACAACAGAGACGGGGGAGCGGATCTGTATGGCTGAGGCGAGGGGTGTGTTGCTGCCGGCCTATGTGCTGGCCGACGAGTCGGGTTCGATGGGCCCGCACCGGAACGAGCTGTCCGACGGCCTGATCTCGCTGTGCGAGGGGCTGCGGGCCGAGCCGATGATCGCGGCCAAGCTGCGGCTGGCGATCCTGGGGTTCTCCGACGACGTGCAGGTCCGGCTCGCGGTGGCGGACATGCGCACGGAGACCACACTGCCGAAGGTGGTCATCCGGGGCCTGACCAACTACGAGGCGGTCTTCGACGACCTGTTGGACCGGATCCCGTCCGACGTGCAGTGGCTGCGCGGCGAGGGCTACAAGGTGCACCGCCCGGTGGTGTTCTTCCTCAGCGACGGGCAGCCGACCGACGGCGGGAGTTGGCGGGGCCCGCACGCCAGGCTGATCGACAAGTCCCAGACACCGACCGCGCCCAACATCGTCGCCTGCGGCATCGGCGACGCCCAGCCCGCCACCATGGTCGAGGTGGCGACCCGTCCGGAGTTCGCCTTCGTGGCCAAGCCCGGGACCGACATCGGCCAGGCGGTCGCCGAGTTCTTCCATGCGCTCACCTCCAGCCTGGTCGCCTCGGGCCAGGCACTGGGCTCGGGCAGCCCACAGTTGGTGGTGAACCGCCCGGACCAATTCACCATGGCCGTCGACGAGGTGGGGCAGTGACCCCTCCCGCCGGCGAGGGCTCCACGACGGCGCACCGCACTCCGCACCGCCAGGCACCGCCCGTACCAGCCACCTCCGAACCCCCGCCCTGGCAGCGCGTCACGGTGGGCGAACCAGGCCCCGAGTTCGAGGCCCGGCCCCCGGGCCAGTACGCCTTCGAATTCCCCGACACCGAATGTGACGGCTGGTCAACTCACTTCTTCACGCTGCGCTTTGCCACTGTCCGGGGCGCCAAGCACCGCTACTACCGGCAGCCCCGACAGGACGCCGCCCGGGCCGCGGCGCACGAGTCGACCGGCGGCGTCGCCTTCGCCGTCGCGGACGGCGTCTCCAGCGCCACCAACTCCGAGTTCGGCGCCGTCGAGGCGTGCCGGGCCGCCCTGGAACGGATCCTCCACCTGGCGTCCGCGTCCGAGGGGCGACTGGACTTCCGCGACGTGGCCGAGCACGCCGCCGAGCGGCTCCGCGAGCTCGCGAGGTGGCGGCTGGGCGGGCGGCAGCCCGAGCCGGGCGAGGTGGCGGGCCTGTACGCGACGACGTTGGTGGCCGGCGTGGTGCGCCCCGAACCGGCGGGCCCGGTGGTCGAGCTGTTCCGCATCGGGGACTCGTGTGCCTGGATACTGGACCTGACCACCGGGCGGTACCGCGAGCTGTTCGGTTCCAAGACCGGCTCGGCCGCTCCGCTGGTGTCGAACGAGGTCACCCCGCTGCCCCACGTCCCCGATCCGCCCGAGCACGCCCGTGTCCGACTCGGCGCGCACCAGGCGCTGTTGGTCGGCACGGACGGCTTCTCGGACCCGCTCGGGGACGGCGACGGCCAGGTGGGCGCGCTCTTCGCCCGCCACCTCTCCAGCCCGCCCGTGCCCGCCTGGCTCGCGCACCTGTTGGACTTCTCCCGGGAGACCTTCGACGACGACCGGACCCTGCTGGCGGTCTGGCCGCGCGACACGGGGGCCCCGCGATGACCGCGGACCGCGCCCCCACCGTCGACCACGCCACGCTCGCCCTGGGCCGCCAACTCGGCCAGGGCGGCCAGGGCACGGTGTACGAGGTGCCGCACAAGAAGATCAACCAGGCGCACGGCGACGGCTGGGACGTCGTCTACAAGGAGTACCGCGCCGAGGTACTGCCCCACCTCGACGCCGCCGCGCTCGCCGCGCGGGTGGCGCTGCTCGGCGAACTGGACGCCGCGGACGGCCGCTGGCTGTGCGAGAAGACCGCCTGGCCCGCGGCCGTCGTCGAACGCGGCGGCACCGCCTGCGGCTTCCTGATGCGCGCCGTCCCCGACCGCTTCCGCTTCAACCTCCTCAGTCTGCACGGCAGTTCGGGAACCCGTCGGCTGGCGAACCTGGAGTACCTCCTCAACGAGGACGGCTATGTCGCCGGCATCGGCCTGAGCATCAGCGAACGGGACCGGCTCCTGCTGCTGGCCGACCTGGCGGCCACGCTCGACCGCTTCCACCGGATCGGCATCACGGTCGGCGACCTCTCCCCCAAGAACCTGCTGTTCACCACCGCCCCCACGCCCGAGTGCTTCCTCATCGACAGCGACGCCATGGGCCTGCGGGGCACCACCGTGCTGCCCCAGGCCGAGACGCCCGACTGGCAGGTCCCCGACGGCGAGGAGAAGGCCACCCGGGCCGGCGACGTCCACAAGCTGGGCCTGCTCGCGGTCCGGCTGTTCGCCCGTGACCAGACCACCACCGATCCCGCCGCCCTGGCCGGACTCAGCGCCGCGCTGGGTGACTTGGCCCGCGCCAGTCACCGTCCGGACCCGACCCGACGGCCGACGCCGTCCCAGTGGGCCGAGCAGCTCACCGCGGCCAGCGCCACCGCCTCCACCACCCCCGCCAAGGGCGCGCCCGCCCGGCGCCGGGCGGGGCGTCCCGGCGGGCCCCCACCGACCCGCCCGCGCACGCCCAACCGCCCGCCGGGCCAGGCGTCCGGCCCCGGCACCACGCCCTCCGCCACGAAGCCCCCGGCCCGTGCGGCGGCCGCCGGCCTCATCGTCGCCGCCGTGGCCGTGCTCGTCGGGCTGCTCATCCCGCACGGCCACGACTCATCCGACACCAACGCCAACTCCGCATCCACGTACACCACTTCACCCGTCGACACCCCGACCGGAACCGAGCCGGCGTGGCTGCACAGCACGCCCGACACCCCCGCCACCACGTACGCCCCGCCGACCTACTCGCCCCCGGTCACCTACTCCCCGCCTCCCTACACCTACTCCCCCGTGCCCTATCCGACGACCGCCCCGGCCGTTCCCCCGCCGCCGCCCCGGCCGGACTACTTCGGCGCCATCGCGGTGGGAAACGACGGCGGCTACGGCACGGCCTGGGACTACCACTCCATGAGCGGCGCCAGCCAGGGCGCACTGTCCAGATGCTCCAGCTACAGCTCCGGCTGCAAGGTCCTGACGGTGTTCGAGAACAAGTGCGGCGCCTTCGCCTACAACTCCGCCACCCGCCAATACTGGGGCGGTCACGGTGCCACCCGAGCCGAGGCCGAAGCCGACGCCATCTCCCATGCCGGCGGCGGGCGTTGGATCACCTCGGTGTGCACCACGGGCTCCTGACGACGCTCCCGGCACCTCCCGGGGCCGCCTGCTCGTCGCAGCGGCGCCCCGGGCCCGGCCGTCCGTTCCGGCGTCAGTTGGCGCGCTCGTAGTGGTACCCGTTGCCGTGTGCGGGTCCCACGTCGTGGCGGATGCCGCCGGGGTCGTCGAGGGCGAAGTAGGACGGGTCGGCGGTGCCGCAGATGCCGCTGGAGCGGGCCTGGTCCACGGGGGCGGCGCTGAGGTTGATGCGGCTGCCGCCGGCCGACACGGACTCCAGCCGGGCCACGTTCTCGCAGTGCCCGGTGCCGGTGACGTCGCTGATCAGCCGGACGGCCTGCTGGCCGTCGGCCGCCCGGGAGATGACCACCTTCCCCGGCTGCTGCGCGTACGGGTTGGTCAGGTGCCAGGTGCCGACGAAGGACGTCGGGACGGCGTTGCCGCCGGAGTCGGGTCCGGAGCCCGAGCCGGATCCCGAACCGCCGCCGGTGGCCGTGTTGTTGCCGCCGACCGAACCGCCCGGCGAGCCGCCTCCCGTCGCCCCGCCCGAGGAAGCCGTCCCGCCTCTCGACGTGCCACCGTTGCCGCCGTTCGTGCCCGCCCCGCCGGCCCCCACGGTAGCCGCCGACGATCCGGCGCTCCCGCCGCCCGGTGCGCCGCCACCGGAGTCCTGGGGCTGCTTCGCGTCCTTGGAGTGCGCCGGCGACGGGCTCGACGGTGCCGGTGCGCCGGGGTTGACCGGTGCCGCACTCCGCCCGTTCGCCGGCGGCGACGCTTGCTGCCTCTGGAACGGCTGGAGCACGAACACGGCACCGCCCCCGACCGTGACCACGGCCACCAGTCCGACGCCGACGACCAACGGGCGTCGCCGCCGCTCCCGTTCAGCAGAACGGGCCGGCGTGGTACGGGCCGACCGCTCGGGCAGCCCCTCCTGCGGCACCGCCGGCCGCGCCTGCGACGACACCTCCGTCGGCACCCGCTGCGGCGCGCCCCCGGGGGCGCCGCCGTCGGCCCGAAGGCCGACCGTCGGCCGGTCGCCACCGCTCGCAGCGCCCGCCTGGGCCGCTCCGCCCACCGGACCGCCGTCCGGAGCCTCCGCTTCGGCGGCCACTCCCGCGTCCGCGTCCAGCAACCGGGCCGCCTGCTGGGCCAGGGCCACCACCAACTTGGCCGGCAGCCACTCCCCACCGGCCGGCCGTTCCTGCCCCGCGGTCTGCAACAACGCGTCCACGACCGGCCGTTGCTCCGGGTCCTTCGTCAGACAGCGCCCGACGAGCTTCCGCAGTGCCTGGTCCGACACCGCGTCCAGGTGCGGTTCACCCTCGACGATCCGGTACATCACCGCGTGCTGGTTGGTCACGTCCTGTCCGAACGGCAACTGGCCCGTCGCCGCGTACATCAGGACGCACCCGAGCGTGAAGACGTCGCTGGCGACGCCCACCTCCTGGCCGAGGATCTGCTCCGGCGACATGAAACCGGGCGAGCCGATGACCATGCCGGTGCTGGTCAGCAGGGATTCCACCGAGGCGTCGAGGGCACGGGCGATGCCGAAGTCGATGACCCGCGGGCCCTCGACCGTGAGCATCACATTGGACGGCTTGAGGTCGCGGTGCACGATCCCCGCGGCGTGGATGTCCTTGAGCGCCCGCAACAGCCCGTCGGCGAGGACCCGTACGGAGTCCGCGGGCAGCGGGCCGTACTGTCGCACGACGTGTTCCAAGGACGGACCGGGCACGTAACCCGTTGCCACCCAGGGGAGTTCGGCGTCCAGATCCGCGTCCAGCACCGGTGCCGTGTACCGCTCCCCGACCCGTCGCGCCGCGTTGATCTCCCTGCGGAAGCGGGCCCGGAAATGGTCGTCCGACGCGTGCTGCTCGTGGACGACCTTGACCGCGACCGTGCGCCCGCCCGCCGACCGGGCCAGGAACACCCGGCCCATCCCGCCGGCCCCGAGCCGGCCCAGCAGCGCATACGGTCCGATACGCCGCGGATCGCCCGGCGCCAGCGGCCGCACCCCCACGAGCCCGTCGTCCCGCCCGTCCGCCCCCGCACTACTCATGACTGTCCGCTTCCCCCTGGTCACCACACCCGCCGCGCCACCCCGCCGCCGAACTGCGCGCGGCCGGAGCGGTATTACTCCAACACGAACGGGTCCCCGACGGTATCAACCCCCCGCACGGGGCCGGCTACCGCCCGCCGCGCCTGGCGCCCGTCCTCCCGGCCTCAGCCCCAGGGCGGGCGGCCGCCGGCGGCCCAACGGGCCAGTCCGCGCCCGTCGATCAGACGGAGCGGCGCGGGGAGCGAGGCGTTGGCGACCTCGGCGTCACGCGTGAACCGCGAGGTGGTGACGATCGCCGCGGCGTCGCAGCGGTGGAAGTCGCTGTACGTCCCGTTCGCCGTGTAGATCGCGGGGGCGCCGACCCGATTGCGTTCGCCGTACCGCTTGCACTGCACGGCGATCCGCCGACCGTCCCGCAGTACGACGAGGACGTCCAACCCCCGGTCGTTGGCGCCACCGGAAACCGTGGCGGACCGGACGCCGGGATCGCGGCGCGCAAGATCGGCGATGGCGTGCTCGAACTGGGTGCCGGTCAGGTGCTGATAGGCGGCGAGGGTATGCGTCACGTCCCGCCGCGGCCCAACACCCCCGGGACCCCGAAGCCGAAGCCGACCGCTCCACCCAAGAAAGCCCAGCACTGCCGCGACCGCCAGCACCCCGAACGCCGCCGTGCTGACGGGATATTCGCGAGCGAGCGACACGAGCACGACGACGGCCAGGACAACCCCGGCGAACCGGGTGAACGTCCGCTCGCGGGCCCGGCGCCGCGCCGCCTGGCCGCGGGGCCGCCGCGCGGGACGACGGGCCGCCTGGCGCCCCGGCCCACGCCCGGACCCCCGCCCCCGACCGGACCGACGACCACCAACACCCCGCCGCCGAGCTGGCGTTGCCATGCGATTCCCTCCCCCTCCGGTCCTCCTGTCTAGCCCGAACCAGCCGGCGCCGTACCGCGGTTGCAAAGGGTTGGCGCAAAACGCGCCCGCCCCTCCGCCGGATGCGGGCGTCCGTGGCGTAGGGAGGGGGAAGGCGGTCAGTCGGTGAACGTGAGGCGGAAGACCGGGTGCTTCGGTGCGATGCGGAGCAGTTCGTCGTCGGAGGACTCCGGGCCGACGCCGTCGAAGAAGGCGCTGACCTGCGCCTTCCAGCGCTTGAGGTAGGCACGCAGCAGCACGGGCTTCTCGTCGTTTGACACCTCGGTGACGGTGAACGGCCGCGCGGCCCTGCCCAGGCGGAGTTCCCCGCCGCCCGCGGCGCGCAGGTTGCGCGTCCACTGGACGTGGCCGCGGGGCGCGACGAGATAGTGCCGGCCGTCCACGGTGAGCAGGTTCACCGGCGTGCACCGCCACTCCCCGCTCTTGCGGCCGCGAACAGCCAACTCCTGCGAGCCGAAGACGCCGATCCCGCGCCGGTTGAACCAGGCAACGAGCCGGTTGAACACGTTGATCGTGAACCAACCCGGCTTGACGGCGTGATCGGCGGTGTGTGCACTCATGCGAATCCTCCTCGACGCGAAAGCGTGAGCACTGCTCTCTCTGTAGAGCAGTGTGCACGCCGGCGTCACGCAAAGCAAGAGCGGTGCTCTCGATTCGAGTCACCGCTCTGATTGGTGGCAGACTGGCCGGCATGACTGCCATCGAGGGAGCGCGCGCACGCGCACGCAGGGAAGTCACCGCGGCGATCAAGGACGAGGCCCGCCGACAGCTCGCCACCGAGGGGGCGGCCAAGCTGTCACTGCGCGCCGTGGCCCGCGAGCTCGGGATGGCCTCCTCCGCGCTGTACCGGTACTTCCCCAGCCGGGACGACCTGCTCACCGCGTTGATCATCGACGCCTACGACGCGGTGGGCGGGGCCGCCGAACGCGCCCTCGCCCGGGCCGACGCCGCGCCCCTCGCCCGTTGGACCGCGGTCTGCCGCGCCGTCCGCCGCTGGGCGCTCGCGCACCCGCACGAGTACGCGCTCATCTACGGCTCGCCCGTGCCCGGTTACGCCGCGCCCCAGGACACCACCGGGCCCGCGGCCCGCGTCGGCCTCGCCCTGATCCGCGTGGTCGAGGACGCGCACGCGGCCGGCGCCTGCCCCGCGCCGGACGACCCGTCGCTCCCGAAGAAGGTGCTCGCCGACGCCGAGCGACTGCGCAAGACCCTCGGGGTGCGGCTGCCCGCCCCCGCCCTGGTGGCGGCCACCGCCGCCTGGGCCGAGCTCTTCGGTCTGGTGAGCTTCGAGCTCTTCGGCCAGTTCAACCGGGTCGTCGATGCCCGCGACGCCTTCTTCGAACGCGCCGTCACCCGACTCGCCGGCGATGTCGGCCTGTCCGCCGCCGAGGAGTCGGGCGCCTAGCAGAACCGGGAGCGCGGCCGCACCCGCGTGTCATCACATTCCGTCAAGAACCTTCCCACCACTGCGGGTTGAGGGCGATGACCCTGAGTTGATGCATCGTCAGCGCGGGGGTCGTGCGGGTCGCCGCGCCGTACTGCGTCTCGGCGTTGAAGGCGCTGACGACCACGCGCTTGCCGTCCGGCCGCATGGTGTCCACGGTCCACCTCACCACGCCGTCGGCGCGATCGTTGCCCGGACCCTGGTGGACGGCGACACGGGTGCCGTCGGCCAGGGTCTCGCTGCCCGCGCGGAAGAGGTCGCCGGCGACCTCGCGCATGTCCGGCTGGACGTTGACCTGGAGAAGGCTGCGACCCTTCCCGTCGTCGACGACGACGTAGCCGTACTCGGCATCGCCCCCGTCGCTCTTCTTCGCCACGTCGAGGCCCTTGGGCAGCAGGGCGGAGAGCTTGGCGGAGAGCGGAGGAGCGGCGGGCCGCTCCGCGCGTTGCCGAGGGCCGCCGGGGAGAGTGTCGGTGATCCTCCGCCACTCCTGTGCCGCCGCCAGGGTCCTCAACTGCCCTGCAGAAAGCGGCGGTTCGGCGCGACTGACCGGGGCGCCCTTCTCGGCGGCGTTCCACTCGCTCAGCGAGACGCTCTGACCGGCCGGCGTGACCAGGTTCGCGGTCCACCGCTTGGTGTCCGCCCGCCCGTCCGCGTACTCGTACCCCTGGAGGATCATCAGCTCCGAGCCGTCGGCCAGCCGCTCGGTGGAGCAGGCGTCGTACCTCGCCAACGTCCGGTCGGGGCACCTGGTCCGTTGCCGGGCCTCCTGGCCGCCCGGCTCGACCCGGGCCAGCGAGACGGAGAGGGCCGCGGGGCCCTTCCCGTCGTCGTAGACGACCGAGGCGTACGGCCATCCGCCCTCGCCCTCCCGCGTGCCCCGGCCCTCTTCCTGACGGAACACGGCCGCGCCCGACCCGGTCTTGCGCAGCAGCGCCTCCCACGTCCGGATCATCTCGTCCTTGCCGACGGCGGACGGCGAGGAGGCGGCCGAGGGCGTGGCGGTGCGCTGGCCGGCGGCCGCCGACGAGGTCCGCGAGCCGGCCGGCGTACCGCTCCAGGACAGCAGCAGCGTGCCGCTCACGCCGGCGAGCACGATGCCGGCCGCGCCGGAGACGAGGACGGCGCAGCGGCGCAGCCGCAGCCGCCGGCCGTGTGCCGCTCCGGCGGCGGCGAGCGCGCCCTGGTTGGTGTCGAAGGTCCCGCCGACCTGGTGCAGGGCGGCGGAGAGCCGGTCCTCGAAGGGATCGCTGTGCTGCTCAACGGGCATGACGAATCACCGTTTCCGCGAGGTCGAGTGAGGTGAAGAGCAAGGGGTCGGAGTGGAGGGAGCGGAGAGGGAGCGGGCCGGGAGGGTGGCAACCGAGCCGACCGCCCCCCGAAGGGGAGCGGGGGCCGTCAGCGGTGGGCATACGCCCCGAGGTCCTCGCCGAGCAGTTCCCGGAGGCGCCCCAGCGCGCGCACGCATCGGGTGCGCACGGCGGCCGAACTGGCGTTGAGCGCGTCGGCGGTCTCGGCGATCGACCGGTCCTCCCAGTAGCGCAGGACGACCACCGCCCGGTCCTTGGCGGGCAGTTGCCCGAGCGCGTCGAGCAGGGTGAGCCGCAGCGCCGGGTCATCACCCGTCGCGTCGGGGCGATCGGGCAACACGTCCGTCGCGCGCTCGGTACTGCTGCGGCGCCGCTGGTGGGCGAGGAAGGTCCGGGTGAGCACGGTCTGCGCGTACGCGGCGGGATTCTCGGTCCGGCTGACCCGCCCCCAACGCGCGTACAACCGCCCCAGTGTCTCCTGCACCAGATCCTCCGCAAGGTGCGTATCGCCGGCCGTCAGCAGACACGCGGACCGGTAGAGGTGCCCGGCCCGCGCCACCGCGAACTCCGCGCACTCTTCCGCGCGGCCCTGTCTCATCTGCTCCCCCTGCCCCGGTAGCCCGGTGTGCGTGCGCCTGGCGCTGTTGTCCTGTCCTCACCTCATTGATGCGGTGAGAGGGGGAAATGTTTCATGGGGGTGTGGGTGGGGTGGTGAGGGGGTGTTGGTGGGTGACCATGGGCCCCCTCGCGCCGCCCTTCAGCGCGGTGCGGCCAGGTCCTGGGTCCACCAGGGGCCTTGGGGGCCGTGGGCGATGCCGATGCCTACCGCGGTGAACTTGCAGTCGAGCAGGTTGTCGCGGTGCGGGGTGTCGCCCATCCAGTCATCCACCACCGCGGCGGGGCTCGCCGGGCCGCGGTCGAGGTTCTCGCCCCAGCGGCTCCACTCGTATCCGGCGGCGGTGATGCGTGCGTCGGGGCCGACGCCGTCCGGTGAGACGTGCTCGTAGTAGTTGCGGGTCGCCATGTCGGCGGAGTGCCGTTGGGCCGCGTTGTGGAGTCGCGGGTCGATGCGGAGCGGTCCGCAACCGGCCTGTGCGCGTTGGCGGTTGACGAGGGCGGTGACGTGTTCTTCGAGGTCGGGTGGGGTGGGGGCGGGGGAAGGCCGGGTGGCGGTGGGGGTGAGGGTGGGCGTAGGAATCGGGGTGGGGGTGGTGGTGCGGGACGGGGTGGGGGTGGGAGTGGGAGTGGGGGGTGTCGGGGTGGGGGTGGACAGGGTGCGTTCCGGGGTGGGGGTGGGTTTGGGGGCGGGGGTGTGCGCGTTGTGGGGTGTCTGGGGGCGCCACCACAGGGCGGCGACGGCGGCCAGGGCGAGGACCAGTGCGGTGCCGGCGATGGCCGTTGCCTTGAGGGACGGACGGCGGGGAGGGGGCGGGGGTGACGAGGGGGCGGTTCCGTGGTGGGGAGCGGGCTCCGGGGTGTTGCCAGGCGTCGCGCCCGTCGTCGCGCCGGTCGCGTCGCCAGGCGTCGGAGCCGTAGAGGGGGTTGAGGAGGTTGCGGTGGTTGGGGTGCCTGGAGTTGGTGAGATGCCCAGGGCGGTGGGAAGGGCAGGGTGGGGCGTGAGGTGTGCGGGGAGGGGGAGCATGGCGAGGCCGGCCAGGAGGCCCTCGGCGGGCAGCAGGTCGCTCCAGTGCCTGGAACAGGTGGTGCAGTTACGGGCGTGCCGGGCTATGCGTTTGCGCCACAGCGGGGCGGGGTTGTGGTCCCATGCCGCGGTCAGCTCGGCGAGTTCCGGGCACGGCGGGTTGCCCGCGAGGGCGCGGACGACGACGCGTCCGGTCTCCAACTGCTCCTTCATCCGCTGCACCCGGACCGCGGCATGCCGGCTCTCCAGGCCGATGGCGGCGGCGAGTTCCGGCCGGCTGATCTCGCCGGCGGCCTCCAGCCACCACAGCGACAGCAGCGAGCGGTCCCCCTCGTCCAGCCAGCGGGTGGCCTCGGCCACCTCACGGCGCTGACCGGACAGACCCAGTCGCAGGATCGTCAGGTCGACGAAGTCGGCGGAGCGGTCCGGGCGTTCGACCGCCTGCTCGTCCAGGGCGACGGTGGGGACCTTGCGGGCGACGGTCCAGCGGCGCCGTACCTGGTTCATGGCGATCGCCACCAACCAGGAGCGGAACGACGCCGGCTCCCGCAGATCCGGCAACGACTCCAGGGCACGGACCATGGTCTCCTGCACCACGTCGTCGACGTCCGCATGGCCGTCCAGCGCCCGGCCGACGACGTTGTAGATCAGCGGCAGGTACCCGGAGACGAGTTGCTCCCGGGCTTCGCCGTCTCCCGCCCTGGCCGCCTCGACGGTCGCCGTACCGTTGTCCCACTTCACGCCTGTTCGGTCCTGTTCATCCGTTTACGCCGTCATGGCCCCCGCGCTCAGGTGACCCGTCCGACGCCCGGCGACAACAGAAAAGTTACGTGGAAAGTTCGTCGGCTTGGGTGCCCGTCCCGTGCCGCCCGCAGCGCCGGCGCGGGAAGGAATGAGGGGGAGGGCGGCGGGAGGGAGGGCCGCGGGAGAGGACCCGGAAAAAATCCGGGGAATTTTCGTTGTCGGGGGTCGCGCCCGGGGTCTCCCCCAGTGCGGACCGTTCATCAGGCGTTCCGCACGGACCGGCCGACGCGGACCGCGTGGCCTCGCGTCGGGACCGGGACGGCAGTCGAAGAGGAAGCAGAGGAAACGGACATGGAGCAGCACGATGGCCTCGGCACCGGACCGGAGCGCGAGTCGTCGGGCGCCGGCGCCGGCCACCCCGCCGACGCGGCGACCGCACCCCGGCGCCATGCCGCAACCCGTCCCGCCCGCCGCCGGTCGGAGAGGACCGGCGGCAACCACCGCGCCGGCGCCGGCCGTCCCGCGACGAAGGCGGCAGCGCTGGCGGTGGGGGCCGTCGTCGTCACGGGTGCCGGGCTGACGCTGATATGGCCCGGATCCGGAGCGGGCCAGGCGCTCGCGGCCGACCCGGCCACGCCGGCGCGGCCCATCGCAACCGTCCCCTCCGCCCCGTCGACGCCGAGCAGCACCTGGCACTCTCCGCGCCGCCACAAGCCGTCGTCGCCGACCGCCTCCGCGTCCGCTTCCGCCACCGAGCAGCACGAGGACGGACGCACACCGCCCGAGACGAACGCCGCCACGGAGCGCGCGCACCCGACCCACCAGGCGGCGACGCAACCGCACCGCGGCAGCGTCTCCGGAGCGGGCCGCGCCACGTCCCGGTCCGGTTCCGGGTCCGCGACCGGTACCGCCGCGGAGTTCGCCCGCAAGGTCCTGGAACTGGTCAATGCCCAGCGCGCCCAGGCCGGTTGCGCGCCCCTGACCGTGGACCGGCGCATCCAGGCCGCGGCCCAGGCGCACTCCGACGACATGGCCGCTCGCAACTACTACGCCCACGACACCCCCGAGGGCGTCGACCCGGGTACCCGCATGACCAATGCGGGCTTCCACTGGCAGAGTTGGGCCGAGAACATCTTCAAGAGCCCCAAGGACCCGGCCACGGCGGTGGACGGCTGGATGAACAGCCCCGGGCACCGCGCCAACATCCTCAACTGCTCCTACAAGTCCACCGGCGTGGGCGTCAACCTCAGCTCCAACGGCCCCTGGTGGACACAGGACTTCGCGACCGGTTCCTGAGACTGGCCGTACGCGTCCAGCGGGGTCAGCACGCGAGCCAAGGGACGGCGCCTTCCGGGAGGAGCGGGCGGGCGCCGTCCCGTCGCCGGCCAACCCGTCTCAGGCGGCCCAGGCAATTCAGGCAGGGTGCGCGCCCGTCCTGCGCGACGGCTCCGTAGAGTGAGGGCCCATGGCGGCGGAATCCCCCCTGATACAGAGCATGCGAGCGGCCGTTGCCGCGGCGCCCGATGACATACCCCTGCGGCTGCACCTCGCCGAGCTGCTGCTGACCGCCGGGGACGACAGCGCCGCGGTGCGCGAACTCGCCGCGGCGCTGCACCGCGTGCCCGACGACGCCCAGGCGCGCGGGCTGATGCTCCGGGCCCTGAGCGACACCCCGACGCCCGCTCAACCCGCCGTCGTCGCAGCACCACGGACACCACCACAGACACCAGTACAGACATCTCCGCGGACGCCGCCACCGTCGCAGTCCCAGGCGTCGCCCGGTCACCCCCCGGCCATCGCGTCGGAGACGCCCGAGGCGCCACCCCAGGCACCGCCACAGTCCCCCGCCGGCTTCGACTGGAAGGCCGCCGAGGACCAGGTCGGCGATGCCGTGCCGCCCCGGTTCGTGACCGCGCCGCTCGCCGTCGACGGTGCCGGGGATCCGGGCGACGCCGCCGCCTGGGACGTGGCGCGGCCGGGTACCGTCCGCCTCACGGACGTGGGCGGCATGCAGCAGGTCAAGGAGCGCCTGGAGGCCGCCTTCCTGGCGCCGTTGCGCAATCCGGAGCTGCGCCGCCTGTACGGCAAGAGCCTGCGCGGCGGGCTCCTGCTCTACGGCCCGCCCGGCTGCGGCAAGACCTTCATCGCGCGCGCCGTCGCCGGCGAACTCGGCGCCAACTTCCTTTCGGTGTCGGTCAACGACGTCCTCGACATGTGGATCGGCAACTCCGAACGCAACATGCACGAGCTCTTCCAGACCGCCCGCCGCCAGGCACCGTGCGTGGTCTTCCTGGACGAGTTGGACGCGCTCGGCGGGAAGCGCAGCCGCACCCAGAGCGCCGGCATGCGCAACACCGTCAACCAGTTGCTGACCGAGCTGGACGGCGTCGAGGCGGACGCCAACGAGGGCGTGTTCGTGCTCGCCGCCACCAATGTGCCCTGGGACGTGGACCTCGCGCTGCGCCGGCCCGGCCGGCTGGACCGCACCCTCCTGGTGCTGCCGCCCGACGCGCCGGCCCGGGAGGCAATCCTCCGCTACCACCTGCGCGAACGCCCCATCGAGAACGTCGATCTCGGCAAGCTGGTGAAGGCCACCGACGGGCTGTCCGGCGCCGACCTGGCCCATGTCTGCGAGGCCGCGGCCGAGCACGCGTTGCTGGACTCGGCCCGTACCGGAACCGTGCGCCTGATCGGGATGCCCGACCTGCTGGCCGCGGCCGGGCAGATCGCGCCCTCGACCGAACCGTGGTTCGCTGCCGCCCGCAACGTGGCGATGTACGCCAACGACGGCGGGATGTACGACGACCTGGTGGCCTACCTCAAGAAGAGGCGCAAGCTGTGACCGCACCGCACCCGGCCGTCGAACGGGCCCAGGCCCTCATCGACTTCGAACGCCACGACCAGGCAAGGGAGTTGCTGGCCCGGCATCTCGCCGAGATCCCCGACGACCTGCGTGCCTGGGTCAAGCTCGGCTACTGCGAGCTGCACGCGCAACAGCCGGAAGCGGCCCTGCACGCGTCCGACGAGGCGCTCAAGCGGGCGCCCGTGGACTTCGGGGCCCTCATCCTGCGCGCCCAGGCACTGACCCGCCTGTCGGGCCGGGGATGGCGGGAGGCCGAACCGGTACTGCGCGAAGCGGTCCGCGTCGACCCCGGGCACTGGTACGGCTACGCCATGCTCGCCGACGCGGTGTCCCGCATGTCGCTGGTCCGGTACGCCCAGGCCAACAGCCTCAAGGAACTCCCCGAACGCGGGCTCGACGTCGTCGTGGCGGAGGCGACCGCACTGGCCGCGGAGGCACTGCGGCTGGGACCCGAGGAGGTCTACGCCCACGAGGTCGCCAGTCAGATCGCCGGCTTCGCGCGCGACGCCGAGGCCGTCGACCGGCACGACCGCGCCCTCCTCCGGCTCGACCCGACCCATGCCGAGGCGCTGGCCAGACAGACCCGCAAGGCCGCCCAGGCACCGGGCGTCAAGGCGGCCGAGGCGGCCGACCTCTACGCCACCGGACTGGCCGCCGCACCGGACTCCACCGCACTGCAACGCGGTCTCGACCGGGCCACGTACCGGATGCTGCGCGGCGTACGGTGGTTGGCCCTGCTCTGCGTCGGCCTGGCGGGCGCGATGATGGACCTGTTCGCCGTCGAGGGCCAGGTGCAGCGGGAGTTGCCGCTGCCGCTCGGCCAACGCCTGTGGTATCTGGTGCCGATGACGGCCATCTGGCTGGTCGGCTGCCTGCTGCGCTACCGACAGCGGCGGGCCGGCGTCCGGCTCAACGCCCGGTCACTGATCCGCCGTCATATGTGGTCCCGCATCGTGCTGGGCCAGGCCGCCTGGGCCATGCTCTGCGCCCTGGTGATCGCCCAAGCCCCCTGGACGGAACGGGCGTTGCCGCAGGTGCTGTTCTGGGCGGGGCTGGCGCCCACCTTCGCCACGGTCTGGTTCGACCGCCCGAACGACCGCTGATCGGCGCGCGACTCGTTGGCGCCAGCGGCCGGCCCGGCGACCGGCGAAGACGGGCCGGCCGACGAAGCAGCCGACACAACCACGTCACCACCAGCCGCCACAACAGCCGACGCGACCAACCGTCACCGCAGCCTACGCAACAGTCGACAAAACAAAAGGCAAGGAGCACGTCCGCTCCTTGCCACTTTCAAGATATAGCGCACTGGGGGCCTTGCGGCAAGGCCCCGGTCATGCCGCACAATCACTGGCCGAAGCCAGAAGTTGGCGGAATGGGAGATTTACGAAGTGTGTGCGGTTTTGTCGAGGTATGAGGAATTTTCTGACGCTGGACCGTCGACGGGGCTCGCGTTCGACCTTCCCGACCGCCTCTCCCCCAAGGCCGATCCGGCGTTGATCGCCGCGGACGAGAGGCACTTCGCGGCCGTCGGGGCCAGCCTGCGGCAGGCGATCGACGAGCTGTCCGGCCGCCTCGACGCCGAGCTCAAGGCACCCGGCGGCACCGGCCGCGAGGCGATGGACCGGGACGCCGAGATCCACCGGCTGACCGGTCGCCTGCGCGCCCTGCGCCGCTTCGGCCTGGACCTGTGCCTGGGGCGCGTCGTCCGCGCCGACGACCCCGAGCCGCTCTACGTGGGCCGGCTCGGTCTGACCGACAGTGCGGGGCGCCGGCTGCTGGTCGACTGGCGCTCCCCCGCGGCCGAACCGTTCTTCGCGGCGACCCACGGCAACCCGATGGGCCTGGCCAGTCGCCGCCGGTACCGCTGGACCGGCGGCCGGATCAGCGACTACTGGGACGAGGTGTTCACCGCCGACGGGTTGGAGCGGCACGCCGCCCTCGACGACCAGTCCGCCTTCATCGCCAGCCTGGGCGGCAACCGCTCGGACCGGATGCGGGACGTGCTCGCCACCATCCAGGCCGACCAGGACGCCATCATCCGGGCCGGCTCCCGCGGCGCCCTCGTCGTCGACGGCGGCCCGGGCACCGGCAAGACCGTCGTCGCCCTGCACCGCTCCGCCTACCTCCTCTACTCCGACCCCCGCCTCGGCCACCGTCGCGGCGGCGTGCTCTTCGTCGGACCGCACCAGCCCTACCTGGCGTACGTCGCCGATGTCCTGCCCAGCCTCGGGGAGGAGGGCGTGCAGACCTGCACCGTGCGGGACCTGGTCGCCGAGGGCGCCGGGGCGGCGGCCGAGACCGATCCGGACGTGGCGCGCCTGAAGTCGTCCGCGCCGATGGTCCGGGCGATCGAGGCGGCCGTGAGGTTCTACGAGGAGCCGCCCGCCGAGGGGATGACCGTCTCGACCGACTGGGCCGACCTCTGGTTGAGCGCCGACGACTGGGCCGAGGCGTTCGACGCACCCGGACCGGGCACGCCGCACAACGAGGCGCGCGAGCTGATCTGGGACGAACTGGTCGCGATCCTGCTGGACAAGTGCGACGACGACGTCCCGCCCGAGCAGTTCAGCCGGTCGCTGCGGTACGACGAGGAACTGGTCGGCGCCCTCGGCCGTGCCTGGCCGCTGCTCGAAGCGACCGACCTGGTCGGCGACCTGTGGTCGGTACCCGCGTACCTGCGACGGTGCGCGCCCTGGCTCGACCGCGACGAGATCCGGAGCCTGCAACGCGCCAGGCCCCAGGCATGGACCGTGTCCGACCTGCCGTTGCTGGACGCGGCGCGGCAGCGGCTCGGCGATCCGGAGGCGACCCGGCGCAAGCGTCGGCACGAGGCCATCCTCGCCGCCCAACGCGAGCAGATGGACCAGGTCGTCGACAACCTGATCCAGGCCGCGCGCGACTCCGGCGCCGACGGTGACGACGGCGAGGGCCTGGTGACCATGTTGCGCGGCCAGGACGCCCAGGTCAGTCTCGTCAACGAGGCCGAACTCCCCACGGTGGAACCGGACCTGCTCGCCGGCCCGTTCGCGCACATCGTGGTGGACGAGGCGCAGGAACTGACCGACGCCGAGTGGCAGATGCTGCTGCTCCGCTGCCCGTCCCGCAGCTTCACCATCGTCGGGGACCGCGCCCAGGCCAGGCACGGCTTCACCGAGTCGTGGCAGGAACGGCTCGAACGCGTCGGACTGGACCGCGTCAACGTGGCCTCGCTGAGCGTCAATTACCGCACCCCCGAGGAGGTCATGGCGGAGGCCGAGCCGGTGATCCGGGCCGCGCTCCCGGACGCCAACGTCCCCACCTCCATCCGCAGCAGCGGCATCCCGGTCACCCACGGCCCCGTCTCGGACCTGGACGCGATCCTCGATGCCTGGCTCGCCCGACACACCGACGGCATCGCCTGCGTCATCGGCGCCCCCACGTTCCGGGCAACGCCCCGCGTCCGGTCGCTCTCCCCCGAACTCGTCAAGGGCCTCGAATTCGACCTGGTCGTCCTCGTCGACCCGGACACCTTCGGCAACGGCATCGAGGGCGCGGTCGACCGCTATGTCGCGATGACCCGCGCGACCCGGCAACTCACCATCCTCACCAGCGGCTGACGGCGGCGGGGCGGCCTGCCCGCACCGCGCCGCCCGTCACCGCCCCCCCGACACCCTGGTAGCCACCGCGAACTTTGGTATACCGTACCGGCCAATCCGTCCTCGTCCGGCCCGAAAGGTGACAGCCATGTTGATCCGTGACGTCCGGCCCTGGGGTGGCGAGCGCAGCGATGTCGAACTGGCCGGCGCCCGCATCGCGGTGGTGCGGCCGCACGACCCGGCCGCGCGGCCGGCCGGCGAGGTGGTCGAGGGGCGCGGCCGGCTGCTGCTGCCGTCGTTCAGCGATGTGCACGTCCACCTGGACTCGACCCGGATCGGCCTGCCGTTCCGGCCGCACACCGGCGGCCCGGGCGTCATGGCGATGATGCTCAACGACCGGCAGAACTGGCGCACCGCGGAGGTTCCCCTCCAGGAGCGGGTGGCCGGCACGTTGGAGCGGATGATCGCCCGCGGTACCACCCGGGTGCGGTCGTACGCCCAGGTGGATGTGGACTGCCGGTTGGAGCGGTTCGACGCCGTGGTGGCGGCGAAGGAGAGGTTCGCCGGGCGGGCCGACGTCCAGATCATGACGTTCCCGCAGGCGGGCATCCTCCGCGAGAAGGGCACCGTCGACTACCTGGAGGCGTCGTTGAAGGCGGGCGCCGAGGTGATCGGCGGTATCGACCCCTGTTCGCTCGACCGGGACCCCAAGGGGCACTTGGACGTGGTGTTCGGACTGGCCGAGAAGTACCAGGTCGAGGTGGACATCCATCTGCACGAGCCGGGGCACCTCGGGGTGTTCTCCACCGATCTGGTCTTGGAGCGCACCCGGGCGCTGGGCATGCAGGGCAAGGTCACGATGTCGCACGCCTACGCGTTGGGGTCGGTGTCGGAGGCGGTGAGCCGTCGACTCATCGACGAATTCGCGGAGTTGGACGTCGCGATGGCCACCGTTGCGCCGCCGGACCGCGGGCAGTTGTCGCTGGTGGCGCTGACGGAGGCGGGCGTCCGGGTGGGCCTGGGCGAGGACGGCCAGCGGGACTACTGGAGCCCGTACGGCAACTGCGACATGCTCGACCGCACCTGGCAACTGGCCTTCACCAACGGCTTCCGGGACGACGCGCTGATCGAGATGTCGTTGGCGGTCGCGACCGTCGGCGGGGCCTCGATCATGGGCCATGGCGTCGCCCGCCTGGCCGGCGTCGCCGACCGCCCCGGGCTGGCCGTCGGCGACCGCGCCGACCTGCTGCTGGTCGACGGCGAGACGCCCACCAGCGCGGTGATGGACCGCGGCACCGACCGCACCGTCCTGCACGACGGCGTCGTCGTGGCCGACCAACTGGCCGTACTGGGCGACTGATTCAGCCCTCGACACCCGTTCGCCCGGCCACAGACACCTTGCGCACCCGCCGCACCACCCGCCGGACCCCGTAAGCCAGCAGCACCACGCCCAGACTCCCCAGACTCATGAGGAGTTGCGGCCGGGTGTCGGCGAACAGTGCCATGGAGAACAGGATCGCCAGGAGTGCGGCGATGGTCAGCCAGGTCAGGTAGGGGTGGGCCCACATGCGGAAGGTCAGCCGGTGGGGTTCGGTGCGCCGGGCGCGGGTGCCCAGGCGCAGTTGGGAGACGGCGATCGTGACGTAGAGGAAGATGAGCACGGCGCCGGTGGAGTCCAGCAGGAAGCCGAACGTCCGCTCCGGCTGGAGGACTTGGGCGCCGATGGAGAGATAGCCCATCACGGTGCCGAGGAGGAGGGCGCGGGTCGGGGCACCGCGGCGGTTGGTGTGCGCCAGGGCCCGCGGCGCCTCACCATGGCGGCACAGCGTGGTGAGCATGCGGGACGAGGCGAAGAGGGTGGAGTTGAGCACCGAGAGCAGGGCGGCCAGGATGACGGCGGTCATCACGGTGCCGGCGAACGGGACGCCCATCCGCGCCATGGCGGTGGCGTAGGGGCTTTCGGCCCCCGCCACGGTGTCCCACGGCACGATCGCCACCACCAGGAAGATCGAGCCCAGGAAGAACACGAGCACGCGCCAGAGGACCTGACGGGTGGCCCGGGCGACGGCGGCTCCGGGGTCCGGGCTCTCGGCCGCGGCGATGGTGACGATCTCGGTGCCGCCGAACGCGAAGACCACGACCACCGTCGCGGCGAGCACGGCGCCGGGGCCGTTGGGGAGGAAGCCCCCGTGGTCCACGAAGTGACTGAGGTGCGGGCTCCCGTCGCCCGGCCAGAAGCCACAGACATAGGCGGTGCCGAGCGCGAGGAATCCCACGATCGCGCCGATCTTGACGATCGCCAACCAGAACTCGACGCTGCCGAACGAGCCGGTGGAGCACAGGTTCACCACGGCCATGGCGGTCAACAGCACCACACTCACCGCCCAGACAGGCACCGCAGGCAGCCAGCCGTGCACGATCCGGCCGCCCGCGATGGCCTCGATCGCGACGATCGCCACGAACGCGTACCAGTACAGCCAGCCGATGGTGAACCCGGCCCAGTCACCGAGCGCCAGGCGCGCGTAGTCGGCGAACGAGCCCGCCATCGGCCGGGCGACGACCATCTCGCCCAGCATCCGCATGACGAGGATCACCAACAGGCCGGCGAGGGCGTAGGAGAGGACGGCGGCGGGCCCGGCACCGCGAATGGTCTGGGCGCACCCGAGGAAGAGGCCGGTGCCCACCGCCCCGCCCAACGCCATCAAGGTGAGATGCCGTTGCTTCAGCGCGCGCCCGGCGGGCGCGGACTCCCCGGGACGGTGGCCTTCCGTGCCGTGTGTGCCGTCCGGGCCGCCCGGGCCGTCCGGCGCCGGTCTGTGGCCCGGTGCGTCCGCCGGCCGTCCGGATGTGGCCACGGTCATGCTGTCTCCCCCTCGTTGGTTACTCAACGAGAAGTATGTACGGGTTCGGGGTGGGCCGCCTCGACGGGCCTGGTCACCCCGCAGACACGAAGCCGACCGGCCGGCCGTTCAGGACTTCGCAGCCCCTGCTTCGGAACTCCCGCTTCACGTCCCCGACTCAAGATCGCTCAGCGCATCGGCCCAATGCTCTGCGCTGTCGGGTGCGAACGCGGCCTCGTCCACGGTACGGAGCCGCCGCTCCAGGCGCTCGACCCGCGCTTCCTGGGCCTCGACGTCGTACTCCGGCTCCTGCTGCAGGGCGACCAGCGCGAACTCGCGGGCGAAGGTGACGAAGGCGGCGAGGCTGCTGTTGAGCAGCGTGGCCTCCTCGTAGTCGGTCTCCGCGCCGACGATCTCCACCGCCCCGGCGGGGCTGAGCACCAGATCGTCGTCGTGCCACGTCCCCAACCAGTGGTAGGCGTCCATGCCTTCGGGGACGTAGAGGGCGTCGGGGTCGTCGGGGTCTTCCGGGCCGACGCCGACCTCGTCCAACGGGGCCGGGCCGTCCGTCGCCAGGTCCCGGTCCAGGGAGAGGCCGGGAACGGGACAACGGGGCAGCCCGATGCCGCACAGCACCTCGCGTGCCTGCGCGGCGAGGTCGGCGCTCGCCGCGCCGTCGTCGAGAACGAGGACCTGGTCAGCGCCCCAGAGGTCGACGAGGTCGGAGTGCGACGGCAGCCCCGCGGCGTCGCGCTCGGCACCCCCGCCACAGTCACGCGTCGATTCGGGCGCGGGGATGCCGGTCAGGTCGAGTTCGGTGCGTTCGCCCGAACCGGCCGCCAGTCGCCCGGCGTCGAGACGGAGGGCGAGCGGACCAGCCGAAGTCCCCAGCAGGAGCAGCCCGTCGGGGGCGAGATGGACGGTGCGCGTCCACGCGCTCAGCCGGAGGTCGAGCAGTGCCTGACCCGTGTCTGCGTCTCCACCTAGTAGATAGACGCCGTCGCCGTAGGCGCAGGCCACCAGGGGCAGTCGGGTGTCCTCCGCCTCCAGGACGGTGGCGCTGAGGTGCAACGGTCGGCCGGGGAGCGGCCGCGCCTGGCCGAGCGGTTCGCCGGTGCGCGGGTCCCAGGCACGTAGCCGCGCCTCGGTGTCCGTCGTGAGCAGCGCGTCTCGCCCGCCGACCGCCGACCGCGCCCAGATCATGTGCGTGACGCGGGTCTCCGAGGCGGTCCAACGCGCCATCAGCCGGCCGGTTTCCGCCTCGTGGACGGACACCTGTCCGTCCTCGCTCACCGCGATGCACGTCGTCGTGCCCACGGGACTCGTCGTACCCACCGGATGCGTCGCGTCCACGAGGTTCGTCGTGTCCGTGAGACCCGTCGTGCGCGGGAGGAGGCCCGCGCACAGGCAGTCCGGGCTCCGCAGTTCCGGCAACGGCAGCTCGACCAGGCACCTGTGGGCCGCGACGTCCCAGACCCTGATGCCTTCGTAAGGGTGGGCGGTCACGATCCGGGGTTCGGGCGACCCCGTCACGGTCGTGAGGAGGCCGACGCCGGACGAGCTCTCCCCCGCGTAGGCGTGACGGGTGCCGTCGAGGGGCTCGACGATGTCGCGCGTGCCCACGCCGATCGGCGAAGCGGGCCCGGCGACCAGCGCGAACGTGTCCTCGTCGGCGTCACAGAGCATGGCGGGTGCCAGCCGCTCCCCGGTGGCGGCGTCCAGGAGCGTCAACCGGTGCGGTGTGGTGAAGCCGACGCTCGCGAAGGCCATGCCCCCCTTCCACGCGGCGGTCTGTGCGGCCATCACGGGCCCCGGCCAGCCGGTCCACGCCCGCGGAGCGGCGTCTTCGGCAGGCCGCAGGCGGGCCCAGAGGGGGGTGAACGGCGGGGTCATGCTCTCTCCAAGCCGACTGACTGTCGTGGTCTGCGCAGCCTAGTGGTCGGACGTGTGATCGGACGGTGCGGCCCCCGCGCCCGTGCGCAGTCGGTCGGGCGCGAACGCCAGACGGATGCGGGAACCGCCGAAGCCGACGTCGAGTTGGCCCGGGCCGGCGGGCGCGAGTGCCGTGATGTCGGAGCCGAACCGGAGTTCCGCCACGGTCGATCCGTCGTGCAGCCGCGCCAACCACAGCCGGTCGCCCGCCGCGCAGGCGCTCAACGGGTCCGGCGTCGCGGCGACGAGGCACACGTGCTCCGCCACCTCGTCGGCACGGACGGTGGGACGCAGGAACCGGCCGTCGGCCTGGCTCCGGACCTGCAACAGGCCCTCCCGGTCCGCCAACAGGACCACGGGGACGCCGTCGAGGACGGTGGACTGGCTGGCGGTGAGCGGCGTCCCGTGCAGCGTCCACCGGAGCGGCGCCGCGCCGTCTGTCCGGCCGGCCTCCAACGTGCCTGTCTCGGTGAGGACGACGGGCTGCGGGGAGGCGACGGGTTCCTTCGCCCCGGTCGCCTCAGTTGCCCCGGCCTCCCCGGCCTCACCGGCGCTCTCCGCGGGCTGCGCCTCCCGCTGTTGCGAAACGAGCCGGAGTGCGCGGAACGGCAACCGGTCGTGGCCGGACTCGACAGCCGCCGCCAGGCGGCTCAACCCGTGCTGGAACGCGGCTACTTGGAGCCGGGCCGCCTGGTGGGACGACGGCGGATGCAGCAGGTCCAACACCGGGCGCAGGGCGACGGCGGCGTCGTCCGCGGTGGCGTCGACCGCGGTGCGGAGCTCGTCGAGATCCGCGTGCAACACCACGTCGGGGTAGTCGAGCAGGGGCCCGAGCGCTCCGGGAACGGCAGCGGACTGCCGGATCAGCGTCGACAGCAGCGCGGGAGGGGTCTCCGACCAGAGGGGGTGCGAGGCCCCTTCGGTCTCCGGAGCGACGGGCACCCACCCCGCGAGGGAGTGGACGATGGCCGTGCGGCCCTGCCGTTCCGCCTCCGGGTCGCGCAGGCCGAGGAGCGCGGCGCCGACGGCGGGATGCCGCAGCCGATACCGGCTCTCCTCGTCCCCGCCCTCGGCCGTCGCGAACCCGCCCTGGTCGAGCAGCACTTGGGACTGACCGAGGGCCGCGTCGAAGTCCCGCGAGCCGACCTGGCGCCCCGCCACCGCGGCCGTCGTCAGGCGCCACAGTCGACGGTCGAGCCCGTTGGGCCCGGCGAGCGCCAGCGCGTAGAGGGCGTCCGCCACGAGCGGGACCTCGGCGGAGAGCGCGTGCAGGTGCCGCGCGACGGTGGCGTGAACGCTGTCCGGGAGTTCACCCACGGACGGGGGCTGGTCCTTGGCCTGCCCCTGGATCTGCTCCACCGGCGCCACGAACACCCGGTCCAGGACGAGGAGTTGGGCGAACAGGAAGTTGGGGAACGCGGCCCGGGAGATCGGGTCGGCGAGCAGCGGCGGTTGGCCCTCCCGCTCATCGTCGTCCTCCCCGCTCGCGGCGAAGTCGCACAGCGTCGCCACATAGCGGTCGAAGGCGGCCCGGTCGGTCCAGCGCGGCTCGTCCAAGTCCACGACCGTGCAGTCCTCGAAGAGGCGGGCCCACTCCGACGCCCCCTCGGTGACCAGCCGCACGTTGGGCAGCTTCGCCATCGGCGCCAGCAACGTCTCGATGACGCGCACCGCGTGCCGGTCGTCCGGCACCGGACCGGCCTCGTCCAGCTCGCCGACGATCACGCAGACCGGACGCGCGTCGGCGCCGAGCACCGACAGCAACTCCCCGGCCGTGGCCGTCTCGTAGCCGAGTTGCTGCCCGAGGGCCGTCGCCAGGTCGTCGGCGCCCCGGCCGCGCGCGCCGAGCGCCGCGTGGAAGACCGAACCCGCCGGGCTGCCACCCGCCCCGTCGTCGGCGTCGTCCCGCTCCGCCTGGCTGAGGAGGAAGAGCCAGGTGAGCACGGTGCTGCGGCCGCTGCCCGGCGCCCCCGTCACATAGAAGGTGCCCCCGCCGTCCGACGACACCGCGAGGAACTCCTGGAAGGCATCCGCAACGGCCTGCCGCCCACACGGGAAGTCCGGACCGGCGCTGCGCTCGCCCGTCGACGCCGGGCGCCCGGGGCCGGACTCCTCCGACGAGAAATCGGTACCGCTCACTCCCCTGACCCCTCCGACTCCCCTGACTCCTCCGACTCCTCGATGAAGGCGGCGAGTTCGCGGATGCCCGCGGCGCGGCCGTCGGCGTCGGGGCCGTAGTCGAAGCTGTAGCTGACCTCGGCCTCGGGGAAGGTGGCGGCCAGCCACTCGGCGCAGTAGCAGCCGGGCAGTTCGCAGGGTTCGAGATCCGCGTGGATCCGGGTGACGCGGTCCGCTTCGATGCCCCGCTCCAGCAGTTCCGTGCCCAGGCGGCGCGAGACGTGCCCCTGCCCGGGAAGGGAGTAGCCGGAGACCGTGCGCGTCGCGCCGGCGTCGGTGCGGAACTCGAAGATTCCCGAGGCGTCGACCGACGCGGTGAGGCGGAGGTCGTCGGTCACCAGCGGCCACCAGTTGTCCTCGTCGGACATCGCCTCGGGGTCGAGGGCGGCGAGGCGGTCCCGGAAGGCCGTGATCGCGGCCACCGCGCCCGGACCGATGGGGTCGGACGACAGCCGCCCGAGCAGCCCGCCGAGTTCGGCCAGGGCGGTCAGCCATGCCTGGGCGGAGCTGTTGACCAGGCGCGTCGGGAACAGGGCCCCGCCGGAGGCCGAGAAGACGGCACCGGACGGCGCGCAGCAGATGTGCGACCCGCTGTCGTCACCGAGCCGCCAGAACGCGGTGGCGTCGCCGACGGGCCGGGGAAGCTGGACCTCCTGCGTGTACCGCGTGAGCAGGTCCGGCTCGTCGGCGGCCCGGAAGTAGGGGCCGACCTCCTCCGGGACCCCCACCGTCGCCAGCAGCTCGCCGACGGGTCCCGGCAGCCCGAGCTCCGCCAGGAGCCTCGGGTGCCAACGACGCACCGGCGCCCCGGTCCGCCCCCACGCATCTTGCATGCCCATTAAGCCGTTCCTCCGCTACCGCATTTCAAGTTCGCCGCACGTCAACTTCGCCGCTTGATGGGCGGTTCCCCGAAGACCCACCGTAGGTGGTCCTGCATGTCTCGATTCCCCTGTTTCCTCGAAGGCTTCGTGTTGTCGTATTCGAAAGCGTAGCTGCGCTCGGCATCCGGGAAGTAATGCCGGGTCCAGTCGTTGCAGTTGGGGGCCTTCTGGTTGCAGTAATCGCGTTCCGAATACATGCGGGTGACTTTGATCTTGCGGTCGGGCCCGGGGTCACGCCCCTCCGCGATGGCGTGCTTCCGCTCCTCGTCGAGCCGCTGCTGCCGCTCCAGCAAGGGGACGCCGATGACGCGCTCCGAGTGCATCCCGTCCTTGCTGCGGTCGACCTCCACCCGCTTGTTGCCGTGCTCGTCCTCGAACTCGAATGCCGCGTAGTTCTTCCCGCTCTTGTCGCCCTCCTTCTTCCGCCGCTCATTGACCTTGACCGCCAGGTCGTGCGTGCGCGGATCGACTTTCGTGGCGTCCTGTTTGGGATTGCGCTTGGCAGTGGCCGGCAGTGGGAACTTGCTGGGCTTCTTCCGCCGCTTCGGCTTCTTCTCCTCGGTGTCGGAACCCTCGGACGAAGGACCGCCCTTGCGCTTGAGGGAGCCGCTGCCCTTCTCCCCGTCCAGATTGAGTCCCTTGAAGCGGCCGGACAGCCCCTTGTCGTTGTCCTGATGGTTCTTGTCCATCTGCTTGACGCCGCCGGACATGTCTTCGCTGAGGTGTTTGGCGACCTTTTTGGTGCCGTCCTCGATCCCGCTGATGACCTTGTCGAGCATGGGGTTGGCGGTGTTGGCGATGATGTCCTTGCCGCGGGTACGCCCCTGGTGGCTCTTGGCGCGACGGATCTTGCCGCCGGCGTTGTCGCGGAAGGAACCGCCGGCGCTCTCCAGGCTCGTGGCGACCCGGCTGTGCGCCTCCGGATCGTGCGTGAACCCGCCGCTGCCGCCGGAGGACCCGCCGTGCCCAGAGGATCCACCGCTCCTCGACGAACCGCCGTGTCCGGAAGACCCGCCACGGCTCCCCCCGCCGTGGCCGCCGCCGGTGCTGAGCAGTTCCATCTGCCCACTGGCGGCGGACTTCGCCGCGTCCTTGCCCGCCTCGGCGGTGCGCCCCAGGTCGACGCCCTTCTGACCGCCGAGGGCGTTGGCGCCGAGCTGCACCACCAGGTCCCCGACCATCGCCCCGAGCGCCTCCTCCACCGGCGTGAGGGCCATGCTGACGACCTGCTGGGCGATCTGCTCGCAGACCTCCTTGATCAACCGCTTGACGATCGCCCGGGTCGCCTGGGTCGCCGCGATCGCACCGGCCTCGGAGAGCCCGAACGTGAACGGGGCCGCGGCCTGTGCCGCGATCACCTCCGCCGCGAGGATGCCCAACTGGACCAGGGCCGCGATCTTGGCCCCCTCGATGAGGGTGGCCACACCGTCCATGGCGGTGCCCGCCAAACGCCCGCACTCCGCAAGGCCCTTGAGGTGTTTGTCGTTGATCTTCCCCCAGTGGGAGTTCAACGCCTCCACGGCGATCGACCCGCCCGCCGAGCCCACCAACCCCTGGATCGCGGTGTGCGCCTGGTTGGCGCCGTCCTCGATGTCATCGGCGAACTCCCGCATGGCGTTCGCCATCTCGCGGTAGTCGTCCTCGTCAACGTTGGGCCACGACACACCGATGAGGTCGAGCACCTCGTCCGCCCAGCCCGGCAGTACCACACCCACGCGAAAGACGCCCCCCGCTCAGCAACCTGTCAACCCATCAGACACTCTCAGCCGGGCAAACGGTTCCTCAAGTCCCGAACTATTTTCCCGCCCGCGCGCTTCGCCCACACCACCCGGCCGGCCGCCAGCCCTCAACTCCCCCTCACCGACGGATACTCGGCAACGGGCCGAGGGCAGCACGGCCGGCCGAGAGAGGGTGCCCCACATCCAACTCCCCCTCACATACCGCCCGTTGCCCATAACGGGAGGAAAGCGGACCGAACTTCACGTCGCCAGGCTCCAACTGACAGTCACCCGCACCCAGTCGTGGGCATGACCCACGTCCTCGGGATCGCCCTCGCGCCTCGAACTGGCTTGATCATGCGCTCCGCCACCGCCAACGCCTGCCCGACGGACGGCGCCCGCCCCCTTCGCACCCGAGGCGGCGAAGGCGTCGACGAGGCGGCAGGCGGCCGGGGCGGAGGCGATCAAGCCGAACGCGGCCGGCTCGGCTCTCGGCAGGGCGGCGTCCGCGCGGCAGCCCCCGCCGAGTAAGGCCGCAAGCACGGGGGCGGGAGGACCCTGCCGGGTTCGTGGACGGCGCGCGGCGGCCTGCGGCACGCGAGGAAGGAGCCGGTGCCGTACGCCGGATCGCTCCATCCAGCGCCCCGGCGAAGGAAGTTGGCACGAACCCGGAATCCGAGCCGGGCTCAGCCACCCGGCACTGCCGTCAACGCTAGGGCCTCGGAGCCGGAGGCTGCAGACCGAGCATGTCCAGGGCGGAGTTCATCTCGGCCTGGAACAGCACCTGCGGATTGGCCTCCGGACCGAACTGGCCGAAAACCTCCAGCGCCACCGGCCCGTACATCCGCCCCCACACCCGCAGGGAGGCCAGCAGCGCCTGGGGAAGGGAGGTAGGGGAAGACCTCCTCGAATCCAAGGTGAAGTCGCTGTCCCACACGGGCCCCAAGGTCGAAACCCTCTACGGCAAGGACGGCAGCCTCCTCCAGCACGCCGACGACGCTCCCAAGAGCACGTCGTCCCAATCCGCCGTGGGCGCAAACAAGCCGCGCGTTGAGGCCCCGGTCCGCCAGAAGGAGCCGGTCCTCGCCAGCGTCGGCGGACGGGGCGACGATGCCAGGCACGTCGGCTCGGACATAACTAACCCGACCCACGCCAGCGATATCGCGGGCACCGTTCCTACCGGCGGCAAAGCCGATCACACGCCGGGCGGCGAAGGCGGCACCTCCCACACCCCGATAACCGGCGGGCTGGACAACTCCAAGGAGAGCGTGCCGCCCGAGGGCTGGCTCAGGCTTGGGAGTTGGCGTGGTCGAGATGTGAGGCACAGCTGTCGAGCCCCAATAGAGCCCGAACACGGGCGTACTTGGCGATGAGCCGCTCCTGGGTCGGTGCGTCCAGGATGGCCAGCCGTACCGGATCGGCATTGTGCGCGAGATCAGATTCCTTGATCAGAAGTGCACCGGGTGTGGCCAGGATCCGCGCGGTGTACTCCTCGACCGGCTCGCCGGCGCGCTTGGTGACGGCCAGCACCATCGCCTTGGTTGCCTCGCTGAGCGGCGCCTCCATCAGCCACGCCTCGCTCAGCGCGTCGTCCTCCACGGCATCGTGCAGCCAGGCCGCCGCAACCTGCTCCTCGCTGCCGCCGCGCTCCCGTACGCCGGCCGCAACCGCGGCCAGATGCTCGGCGTACGGGCGGCCGGCCTTGTCGGTTTGCCCCGCGTGCACGCGCCGGGCCAGCGCCTCCACCTCGGCAAGCGACAGCAGCCGGCACACCACCTCGGGTGCGGACGGAGTCTCAGAGGAAGCCATACGGCCATTGTCACGCAGCAACTCCCGCTCAGGTGTACGCCCCGGAAGCGAGCATCAGCTTGTCCGCATCGGTCAACGTCCACGAATTGCGACGGCCAGTGCGGCCTTGAGCCAGGGGGCCGGCGGTGCGGCACTGCCTGATGGCCAAGAGTGGGCAACTGCCGTTGACATCAAAGGGTCAGGCGATACCCCGTGTTGCGAGGGCCTTGGAGGTGGCACCTGAGGGCTTCTCGATGGTCCGGCTGATGCAGGTGACGATGAACGCCTCACCGGTGTGGGACTGGTGGCTGATCGCCATCCACCGGAGGGCTCCTGGCGCGAGCCGCTCGCCCTTGCGCGATGAGGGTGGGGTCGGCATCGGCTGCGGCGCGGCCTCGCGGTCGCCCTTGATATCCACTCCCTCCGGATTCGTCGTCGCTGTGCTGCTGGTCGTGTGACGCTTCGTGTCTTGCGGTGGGCCGATGAGAGGGATGGCGCTGATTCCCGGTTCAAGGCTGGGGTGTTGGGATCTGTGACTTGGCAAGGGAGCGGCGTCAGCTCATCCGCCGCGCCATCCTGGAAGTTCTCAGGTTCAGCGGCTGCGGTCGATGTCATACCGCCCGAACCAGGGGAAGTGATGCCGTCGGAGGGGTTTCGTCAGACGAGTTGGGGGGCCTTCCGCGTTGCCGTCGAACGGCTCGTCGGGAGAGGAGAAGCTCCGCGAAGATCAGAATCCAGCTCGTGACCAAGAAGTTCGACACCATGACCGACCACACACAACCCGCGCCCCCGGACGCAAGGCCCCACTCCATGCCGCCGGCTTCGGGCTCGGGCTGGCGCATCACGCACAACAGCGGGTCGTGATCACTGGATCACAACCCGCCGACGTGTACTTATTTGAGTGTCCGAGGGGGGACTTGAACCCCCACGCCCGATAAAGGGCACTAGCACCTCAAGCTAGCGCGTCTGCCATTCCGCCACCCGGACTTAGGTGGTCTTCGCGGGGCGTTCCCCGCGGCGACATGGATAACAATACCAAGGTTTCGGAGTGCCTTTCACCTGCGTATCCCCGTCGGGCATAAGGCGCGTTTATGAGCGACGGCGTTCGACGTCAGCCGGCCAGATGGCTTGATCGTGGCGTTGCCCCCTGGACAACCAGGGGGTGGTGAGGGATAACGGGTCCATACAGTATTTGTCGACTGGCGATTGTATACAGTCTTCAGTCGACGGGAAGGGTGGCCCCTGTGGCGGCGTCGAGGCGCTTCGGTCGGCGGCTCTCGGGGGCTCAGTGACTCGGTTCGGCGGCTGTGGATGCGCGCGGCAACCGCGCCCGGAAGGAAGCGACGCAGATGGCTCAGGACAGGCAGATCACTCGGGGCAAGGACCAGCAGGGCGGCGAGCGGGGAGGCAGCCGTACCGGGATTTCCGGGGGGCACCTGGTGGCCAAGGCGCTCAAGGCGGAGGGGGTGGAGGTGATCTACACGCTCTGCGGGGGGCACATCATCGACATCTACGACGGGTGTGTCGACGAGGGCATCGAGGTGGTGGACGTCCGGCACGAGCAGGTGGCGGCGCATGCGGCGGACGGGTACGCGCGGCTCACCGGGCGGCCGGGGTGTGCGGTGGTCACCGCGGGGCCCGGGACCACGGATGCGGTGACCGGGGTCGCCAACGCCTTTCGGGCCGAGTCGCCGATGTTGCTGATCGGCGGCCAAGGGGCGCGTACGCAGCACAAGATGGGGTCGCTGCAGGACCTGCCGCACGTCGAGATGATGACGCCGATCACCAAGTTCGCGGCCACCGTGCCGGACACCGCGCGGGCCGCGGACATGGTCTCGATGGCGTTCCGGGAGTGCTTCCACGGTGCGCCCGGGCCGTCGTTCCTGGAGATCCCGCGCGATGTACTGGACGCCGAGGTGCCGGCCGAGGCGGCGCGGGTGCCGCGGGCCGGGCACTACCGGGCCTCGACCCGTTCGCTCGGCGACCCCGAGGACGTGCAGCGGCTGGCCGATCTCCTGGTGCACGCGGAGAAGCCGGCGATCCTGCTGGGCAGCCAGGTGTGGACGACGCGCGGGACCGACGCCGCGGTGGAGCTCGTCCGGGCGCTGGACGTCCCGGCGTACATGAACGGGGCCGGGCGGGGGACGCTGCCGCCCGGCGATCCGCACCACTTCCAACTGTCGCGGCGGTACGCGTTCGCCAACGCGGACGTCATCGTGATCGTCGGGACGCCGTTCGACTTCCGGATGGGCTACGGCAAGCGGTTGTCGCCGGACGCCACGGTGGTGCAGATCGATCTGGACTACCGGACGGTGGGGCGGAACCGGGACGTCGATCTGGGGATCGTGGGGGACGCGGGCCTGGTGCTGAAGGCGGTCACCGAGGCGGCGTCCGGACGGATCAACGGGGGTGCCGCCAAGCGCAAGGAGTGGTTGGACGAGCTGCGCGCCGCCGAACAGGCAGCCCTGGCGAAGCGGTTGCCGCAGTTGCGGTCGGATGCCTGTCCCATCCACCCCTACCGGTTGGTGAGCGAGATCAATGAGTTCCTGACGGAGGATTCGATCTACGTCGGGGACGGCGGGGACGTCGTCACCTTCTCCGGACAGGTCGTGCAGCCCAAGTCGCCTGGGCACTGGATGGATCCGGGGCCGCTCGGGACGCTCGGCGTCGGTATCCCCTTCGTCCTGGCCGCCAAGCAGGCCCGGCCGGAGAAGGAGGTGGTCGCGCTCTTCGGGGACGGCGCGTTCAGCCTGACGGGCTGGGACTTCGAGACGCTGGTCCGCTACGACCTGCCGTTCGTCGGCGTCATCGGCAACAACTCGTCGATGAACCAGATCCGTTACGGGCAGCGGGCGAAGTACGGCGCGGAGCGGGAGCGGGTCGGCAACACGCTCGGGGACGTCCGCTACGACGAGTTCGCGCGGATGCTGGGCGGCTACGGCGAGGAGGTCCGGGACCCGGAGGACATCGCGCCGGCGCTGCGGCGGGCCCGGGAGTCGGGCAAGCCCTCGCTGATCAACGTGTGGATCGATCCGGACGCGTACGCCCCAGGAACGATGAACCAGACGATGTACAAGTAGGAGGGAGTCGGTCATGTCCAAGGCACTCGACGGCATCCGCGTCCTCGATATGACGCATGTTCAATCCGGGCCGTCCGCAACGCAGTTGCTGGCGTGGCTCGGGGCCGATGTGGTCAAGCTGGAGGCGGTGACCGGAGACATCACGCGGCGTCAGCTGCGGGACGTCCCGGACGCCGACTCGCTCTACTTCACGATGCTCAACTGCAACAAGCGCAGCATCACCCTGAACACCAAGACCGAGCGCGGCAAGGAGCTGCTGACCGAGCTGATCCGGCGCAGCGATGTGCTGGTGGAGAACTTCGGGCCGGGCGCGGTCGATCGGATGGGGTTCTCCTGGGAGCGCATCTCGGAGATCAACCCGCGGATCGTCTACGCCAGCATCAAGGGGTTCGGCGAGGGCCCGTACACCGGCTACAAGGCGTACGAGGTGGTGGCCCAGGCGATGGGCGGGTCGATGGCGACGACCGGCTTCGAGCAGGGGCCGCCGCTGGCGACCGGGGCGCAGATCGGCGACTCCGGCACCGGGGTGCACTGCGTCGCGGGGATCGTGGCCGCGCTCTTCCAGCGCACCCGCACCGGCCGCGGCCAACGGGTCAACGTCGCCATGCAGCACGCGGTGCTCAACCTGTGCCGGGTCAAGCTGCGGGACCAACAGCGCCTGGCGCACGGCCCGTTGACGGAGTACCCGAACGAGGACTTCGGCGACGAGGTGCCGCGCAGCGGCAACGCCAGCGGCGGCGGCCAGCCGGGATGGGCGGTGAGGTGCGCGCCGGGCGGGCCCAACGACTACGTCTATGTGATCGTGCAGCCGGTCGGCTGGCGGCCGATCACCGAGCTGATCGGACGGCCGGAGCTGGCCGGGGACCCGGACTGGGCGACGCCGGAGGCGCGGCTGCCCAAGCTGTCGAAGATGTTCCAACTGATCGAGGAGTGGAGCAGCACGCTGCCCAAGTGGGAGGTGTTGGCGCAGCTCACCGCCCATGACATCCCCTGCGGGCCGATCCTGTCGACCAAGGAGATCATCGAGGACGCCTCGCTGGCCGAGAACGGGATGGTGGTGCGGGTCGAGCACCCGCAGCGCGGCGCCTTCACCACCGTCGGCTCACCGCTGAAGCTGTCCGACTCCCCCGTCGACGTGCACCGCTCGCCGCTGCTGGGCGAGCACAACGCCGAGGTGTACGGCGACGAACTGGGCCTGGATGACGCGGAGTTGGCACGGCTGAAGGCGGAGGGAGTGATCTGATGCGGATGAGTGAGGGTCAGCGGGCTGCCGTCGGTGGGGTGTTGGCGGCTGCCCGGGGTGAGGGACGGACGGTGCTCACGGCTCCCGAGGTGAAGGTGATCGCCGACGCGTACGGGATTCCGGTGCCGGCGGAGGGGGTGGCGGAGGACGCCGAGGAGGCGGTGTCGCTCGCCGCTCGGATCGGGTTCCCGGTAGTACTCAAGATCGTTTCGCCGGACATTCCGCACAAGACCGAGGCGGGCGGGGTGCGGACCGGCCTCGCCTCGGCGGCCGAGGTGCGCGGCGCGTTCACCGAGGTTGTGGCCAACGCCCGGGCCCACGCGCCGGGCGCGCGGATCGACGGTGTGCTGGTGCAGCAGATGGTGCCGGCGGGGCAGGAGGTGATCGTCGGGGCGGTCAGCGATCCGACGTTCGGGAAGGTCGTGGCGTTCGGGCTGGGCGGCGTGCTGGTCGAGGTGCTCAAGGACGTCACCTTCCGGCTCGCGCCGGCGACGGCCGAGGACGCCGCGTCGATGCTGGACGGCATCCGGGCCGCCGAGGTGCTGCGCGGGGTGCGCGGCGGGCCCGCAGCGGACCGCGCGGCGCTGGTCGACCTGATCGTCCACACCTCTCAACTCGCCGCGGATTTCCCGGAGATCGCGGAGGTCGACCTCAATCCGGTGTTCGCGTCGGCGGACGGGGTGTGCGCCGCCGACGTCCGGATCCTGCTGAGCGAGGGGGCGCCGCCGGCCCGTCCGCGCCACGGCCGGGCGGAGATCCTGGCCGCGATGCGGCGGCTGATGCGGCCCCGTTCGGTGGCGGTCATCGGGGCCTCCAACACCCCGGGGAAGATCGGCCACTCGGTGCTGCGCAACCTGCTCGACGGCGGGTTCTCCGGCGAGATCCATCCGGTGCACCCCACGGCGGACGACATCCTGGGCCGCAAGGCGTACCGGTCGGTGCGGGACGTGCCCGGCGAGGTGGACGTCGCGGTGTTCGCCATCCCCGCGCCGCTGGTGCCGGCCGCGTTGGAGGAGGTCGGCCGCAAGGGTGTCCCGAACGCCGTGCTGATCCCGTCCGGCTTCGCCGAGAGCGGTGAACTCGCCCTCCAGGAAAGGATCGTGGCGATCGGCGCGGAGTGGGGCATCCGCCTGCTCGGGCCGAACATCTACGGCTACTACTCCACCTGGCAGGACCTGTGCGCCACCTTCTGCACCCCGTACGACGTCAAGGGCGGGGTGGCGCTCACCTCGCAGTCCGGCGGCATCGGGATGGCGATCCTGGGTTTCGCCCGGACGACCCGGACCGGCGTCTCGGCGATCGTCGGGCTCGGCAACAAGGCGGACGTCGACGAGGACGACCTGCTCACCTACTTCGGCGAGGATCCGCACACCGACTGCATCGCGATGCACCTCGAAGACCTCAAGGACGGCCGGGCGTTCGTCGAGGCGGCCCGGGAGACGGTGCCGAAGAAGCCGGTGGTGGTGTTGAAGGCGGGCCGGACCGGGGCCGGGGCGCGGGCCGCCGGCTCCCACACCGGTGCGCTGGCCGGCGACGACGCGGTCTACGACGACATCCTGCGGCAGGCCGGGGTGATCCGGGCGCCGGGCCTCGCCGACCTGTTGGAGTACGCCCGGGCGCTGCCCGTCCTGCCCGTCCCGAAGGGCGACAACGTGGTGGTGATCACCGGTGCCGGCGGCTCCGGGGTGCTGCTGTCGGACGCGCTGGTGGACAACGGCCTGCGGCTGATGGACATTCCGGCCGATCTCGACGCGGCGTTCCGCAGGCTGATCCCGCCGTTCGGCTCGGCCGGCAACCCCGTCGACATCACCGGCGGCGAGCCCCCGGCCACCTACGAGGCGGCCCTGCGGTTGGGGCTGTCCGATCCCCGGATCCACGCGCTGGTGTTGGGTTACTGGCACACCATCGTCACCCCGCCCGCGGTCTTCGCGGAGCTGACGGCGCGGGTCGTCGGGGAGTTCCGGGCGCGCGGCGTCGAGAAACCGGTGGTGGCGTCGCTGGCCGGGGACACCGAGGTCGAGGCGGCGGCCGCCCGGCTCTTCGACAACGGGGTGGTCGCCTACCCGTACACCACCGAGAAGCCGGTGGCGGTGCTCGGTGCCAAGTACCGCTGGGCGCGGGCCGCGGGGCTGCTCGGTCCCTGACGCCGTTCCTGACACCCGAAGCGAAAAGGGACAGAGGGCGCGCTGACCGGATTTTTTCGATTCCGAGGTGAACGGCATGGATCGCAGTCGCAGGAACGGGCGGGATGACGGCAGGGGAAGGACGGAGGCAACGGAAACGGGAACCGAGGGAACCGAACAGACACCACGAACCGCCGCAGGCACAACGCCGGGCACGACGACGGACACCGCGGCAACCGGCTACCGCGAGATCACCGACGGCAAGGGGCGGATCTACCGCATCGGAGAGACCGATCGGGAGCTACTCGGCGGCCACTCACGGAAGTTGATGGTGTATCTGCCGTGGGTGTCGATGATAGCGATCAGCGTCTCCGAGTACGCGTACGGGTCGGCCGAGGGCACGCTGTCGCACGCCCACGGTTGGACGCAGAGCGACACCTTCTGGATCCTGAGCGTCTGGGTGTTCTTCCAGGCGGGGATCGCGTTCCCGGCCGGTTGGTTACGGGAACGCGGCATCCTGACCGCGCGCCGGGCGATGTTCATCGGGGCGGTGCTGAGCCTGTTGGGCTTCGTCGCCCTGGGGCACCTGGACAACGTGCCGGCGGCGCTCTGCGGTTTCGGGGTCGTCGGCGGCATCGGCTCCGGGCTCGTCTACGCCACCTGCATCAACATGGTCGGCAAGTGGTTCCCGGAGCGGCGCGGCGCGAAGACCGGGTTCGTCAACGGTGGATTCGCCTACGGCGCCCTGCCGTTCATCTTCGTCTTCAACTACGCCTTCAACACCCGTGACTTCGACGAGGTGTTGGACCTCATCGGGGTCTACGTGCTGATCGTGGTGGCGGGTTGTGCCTGGTTCTTCAAGGACCCGCCGAAGAACTGGTGGCCCGCGGACGTCGAGCCGCCGCTCGCCGTCGGCGGCGCGCGGAAACCGGCGGCGGGACTGGTCAAGAACCCGCCCGCGGTACGGCAGTTCACGCCCAAGGAGGCGATCCGCAGCGGGGTGTTGCCGCTGATGTGGATGAGCGTGGTGCTGACCGCCGGCGTCTCGATATTCGGGATCTCGTTCCAGGTCGACTTCGCCAAGGAAGTGGGCTTCGGCCCGCTGGTCGCGGCGTCGTCGATGGGGATCATGTCCGTCGTCAACGGCGTCGGGCGGACGGCGGTCGGTTGGCTGTCGGACCTGTGGGGCCGGAAGACGACCCTGGTGCTGGTGATCGTCGTGTTGGGACTGGCCCAGTTCGGGGTGTTGTGGGCCGGGGACCTGCACAGCCAGTGGCTGTTCCTGTTCTTCGCCTTTCTCTCCGGCTTCGGCGGCGGCGCCTTCTATCCGCTCTTCGCCGCCCTCACCCCCGACTACTTCGGGGAGAACTACAACGCCAGCAACTACGGCCTGGTCTACAGCGGCAAGCTCATCAGCGGCCTGTTCGGCGGCGGACTGGGCTCGATGGTGGTCAGTGCCTGGGGTTACAACGGCGCGTACCTGCTGGCCGGCGGCATCTCCCTGGTCGCGGCGGCCTTCACCCTGCTGCTGCACCAACCGGGCCGGCCCCGGCTCCGCGACGCGGCTCCCAACCCCCGTCCGATCAGCCGGGAGATGATCTGAACCACCTTTCCCGCCCCGGGAGTTGAGGGATTCCTCGACCCCGGGGCGGGCGGCGTTCGCGGTAAGGGGCGCGGTCAGCCGACGGCCGGCCCGGCCCCCGCGGCCGGTTCCCCTCCGTCGCCGATCACTGCCCGGTCCGCGATGGCGCGGTGGTGGCGGACGACCTCTCCGATGATGAAGTTGAGGAACTTCTCGGCGAAGGCCGGGTCCAGGCGGGCCTCTTCGGCCAGGCGGCGGAGGCGGGCGATCTGGGCGGCCTCGCGGGCCGGGTCGGCGGGCGGCAGGCTGTGCCTGGCCTTGAGCTCGCCGACCTGCTGGGTGCACTTGAAGCGCTCGGCGAGCAGGTGCACCAGCGCGGCGTCGAGGTTGTCGATGCTGCCGCGCAGGTAGAGCAGCCGCTCGCGGGCCGCCTCGTCGGCGACGGAGGCCGCTTCGCTGGCCGCCGCCGCTGTCCCTTCGCTCATGTGCGTCTCGCCGTTCTGGTCGGGTTCAGGTGGTTCGTCCGTGATCGGCTGATGCGCGATCGCCTGCACCCTACCCGCCGGCGGCCCGCTCCTCGCCCCTGGTCTCGCCCCTCGGACGGGAGGCGGGACGGCGCGGCGGCAGGGATCGGCCACCCCGGTCTCCGCCCTGGTCAGGCGTCCTCGTCGTCGCGTTCGTGGTACATCCGCCGGGTGTGCTCGGTGTGCGCGCGCATCACGGCGGTGGCGCGCGCCTCGTCGCCGTCGGCGATCGCCGCGATCAGCTCGCGGTGTTCGGCCCAGGACCGCTTGCCGCGTCGGCGGGCGACCGGGGTGTAGTACCAGCGCACCCGGCGCCCGACCTGCCCGGCCAGTTCCGCGAGGACGGCGTTGCCGGCGAGCGCGGTCACCTTGGCGTGGAACTCGGCGTTGAGCGCCACCGCGGTCTCCACGTCGTCGTCGTGGACCGCGCGCTCGCCCTCGTCGCAGAGCCGTTCCAGCTCGGCGATGCCGGCCGGGGCGGCGTGGACGGCGGCGAGCCGGGCGGCCTCCGCCTCCAGGAGCGTGCGGACCGTGAGCAGTTGGTCCGCCTCCTCCTCGGTGGGCTCGTGGACGAACGCGCCCTGGGCGGGCCGCAGATCGACCCAACCGTCGGTGTTGAGCCGCTGGAGGGCCTCGCGCACCGGCTGGCGGGAGACGCCGAGATGGCCCGCCAACTCGCTCTCGACCAGGTGCTGGCCGGGCGGCAGCGCACGGGTGGTGATCAGTTCGAGCAGTGCCTCGTAGACGCGCTCGCGCAGTGGGCCGGGGCGTTCCAGCTTGGGCACGGTGCCCTGCGGCAAACCTCGGGACAGCATCGGGGCCCCCTCCGTTATTGGCTATCGTCTACAGTCTACCGAGCGCGACCGGTGCCCCACAGGCCGCCGCGACGATCTGGCTCATCCGGGTCGGGTGGCCGTCGCCGACGGCCGCGCCGGGTGAACACCCGTACCGGACAATGGACATCGGGCATCGACCATCGGCGAACGCGCCCACCACCACGACGGACACCGGTGAGCACGCCCATCACCGCAGACAGGACCGGGGCTGATCAGACATGGGACGGGTCACCGAGCGACGCCGCGTCATCCGGATCCGTGGCGGCGCGGTGAGCAGCCGGCCGGACACCCTGGTCGCCGAGGAGCCGCTGGAGATCCGGCTGAACGGCCGGCCGTTGGCCATCACCATGCGCACTCCCGGCGACGACTTCGCGCTGGCCGCGGGCTTCCTGGTCAGCGAGGGGGTACTGGGCGCCGCGGACGAGGTCGCGAACATCGTGTACTGCGCGGGGGCCACCGAGGACGGGCGCAACACGTACAACGTCGTCGACGTGCGGCTGGCGGACGGGGTTCCGGTCCCCGACATCACCCTGGAGCGGAACGTCTACACGACGTCGTCGTGCGGGCTGTGCGGCAAGGCGAGCCTGGACGCGGTACGCACCACCGCCCGCTGGTCGCTGACCGCCGATCCGGACCCCGTGCTGCGGATCACCCCGGAGACCCTGGCGGCCCTCCCCGACCGACTGCGGTCCACCCAGCGGGTCTTCGAGCGGACCGGCGGGCTGCACGCGGCGGCGCTGTTCACGGCCGACGGCGAACTGCTCGACGTCCGGGAGGACGTGGGGCGCCACAACGCGGTGGACAAGGTCGTCGGGCGGGCGCTCCGGGACGACCGGCTGCCGCTGTCGTCCAGTGTGCTGATGGTGTCCGGACGGGCCTCGTTCGAGCTGGCGCAGAAGGCCGTGATGGCCGGCATCCCGGTCCTGGCCGCGGTCTCCGCGCCGTCCTCGTTGGCCGTGGACCTGGCCGCCGAGGCGGGGTTGACGCTGGTCGGCTTCCTGCGCGGGGCGTCGATGAACGTCTACGCGGGCGAGCACCGGTTGGCGCTGGACGGGGCGAACGCCGGCGGCTGAGGGCGCCAGGTAGGCCGGCTCACTCCCCCGGGGCGACGATCCGGCCCAGCAGCGCGACGAGTTGGGCGCGCTCCTCGTCGCTGAGCGCGGCGGTCAGCTCGGCGTTGGCCTGGTCGCCGAGGCGCTGGGTGCGGTCCAGTCGCCGCTCCCCCGCCGCCGAGATCTCGATGGCGTTCTTGCGGCGGTCCTTCGGGTCGGGGGTGCGGGTGACCAGCCCGTCCTGCTGGAGGTCGTTGACGACCGCGACGATGTCCTTGGGGTCGATGCCGACCCGCCGGCCGAGCTCCGCCTGGGAGAGCGGGCCGAGTTCGGCGACGGCCGAGAGCACGGCGTGGTGCATCATCCGCATGCCCTCGGCGGCGAGCGCGTCGGCGACGAGCCGGTGACCGCGGGCGGCGGCGCGCCCCAACAGCCAACTGGGCAGGGCCCGGATCCGGCTCGGGGCGTACGGGGCGGGGGTGTGGTCGGACATGGGATCACCGTACCCAGGTGTCCGTGGGTGGCACCAACGTAGGGATGCCCCACGAAAAACCATTGGCAGGCCCAACGGTTTCCGCTTATCGTTGGGACACCCAATGAAATGGGTCGCGGTCGCGCGGCCCACCCCTCCCGGAGGTGACGGCCGATGCGCCGCGTCCGATTCCACGCCTACGGCGGTCCCGAGGTCCTGCGGCTGGAGGAGGCCGAGGACCCGGTGCCGGGTCCCGGCGAACTCCTCGTCCGCACCGAGGCGATCGGCGTCACCCTGCCGTCGGTGCGCCGGGTGCGCGGCGACGGCAAGGGCGGTGGCGACCCCCTGCCCGGCGTGCTGGGCGGCGAGATCGCCGGCGAGGTCGTCGCCCTGGGGCCGGACGTCCCCGGGTTCGCCGTCGGCGACCGGGTCACCTCGCTCACCCTCACCGGCTCGTACGGCGAACTCGCCCTCGCCCCGGCCTCCCTGGCCAGTCACCTCCCCGACGGCGCGAGCGCGGTGCAGGCGGTGGCGCTGGTGCGCGGCGGGCACGTGGCGCTGGCCGCGCTGAGCACCGCCGCGCCGTCCGACGGCGAGTCCGTGCTGATCACCGGCGCGGCCAGCGGCACCGGGCACCTCGCCGTCCAACTGGCCAAGCTCCGGGGCGCCGCGCGCGTGGTGGCCGCGGTGAGCTCGGAGGCCAAGGCGGGGTTCCTGTACGGGTTGGGGGCCGACGAGGTGGTGACCTACGACCAGGGGTCCTGGGGCGAGCCGGTGGACATCGTGCTGGACGGCGTCGGCGGGGAGTTGCTGCCGCGGGCCCTGGCCGCGCTCGCGCCCGGTGGCCGGCTGGTCTTCTTCAACTCCGGTGGCGGCACGGTCCCGGCGTACGAGCTGCTGGCCGGCGCGAAGACCATCACGGGGCTGACCATGCGGCGCTTCGCCACCGTCCATCGGGAGCGGTACGCGCGCCACCACGACGAGTTGTGGGAGCTGGCCGCGGCCGGCCGGTTGACGGCCGCGGTCCACGCCGAACTGCCGCTGGCCGAGGCCGCGAAGGCGCACGAGATCATCGAGGCGCGGGCCAACCTGGGGAAGGTGGTGCTGCGGCCGTGAGGCGTCCCGACGGGGTGCGGCCGGGCCGCCGGACGCACCGCCGGCCCGAGGTGGCGCACACGGCGCAGTGCGCCCGGCCCGGGAGAGTGAATTCCGGGGCGGGCGGGGAGAACCGACGTCGGCTCCTTGTCGCTCTTGGCGCACGGCAGTAGCTTCCGTCCCATCTGCACATAGGACGTTGGATGTCCTGATGACCCGACCCGATGCCTCGAAGGGCAGGCCGGACCATGACGTCAGATCCCCGCGCGCACCCCCGCCCCCGCCACGGACCCCGGCAGCGCCGTGCCCGCGCCACCGCCGCCGCGCTGACCGCCACCGCGCTCGCCGCCCTGGCGACCGCCCCCGCCCGGGCCGCCGGTGACGCCCCCGCGGGCGGCTTCGACCAGCGGGTCCTCTTCAAGGCGGCGCAGGAGAAGGGGTACTTCTGCTTCCGTATACCCGCCATCGTGCGGACCGTCCGCGGCACCCTGCTCGCCTTCGCCGAGGGCCGGGTGCACGACTGCGGGGACGCCGGCGACATCGACCTCGTCGTCAAGCGCTCCACCGACGGCGGCCGGACCTGGGGCCCGCTGAAGGTCGTCAACCACGGCGACGGGGACACCCACGGCAACCCGGTCCCCCTCGTGGACCGCCGCACCGGCCGGATCCTCCTCGCCGAGACCTACAACAAGGGCCGTACCGACGGCCTCAGTTGTGACGTGCCCTGCGACCGCACCCCGCACCTCCAGCACAGCGACGACGACGGCGCCACCTGGTCCGCGCCCCGCGACCTGACCCGCAGCATCCGCCCCCGGCGGTGGAACTCCTGGTACGCCACCGGCCCGTTGCACGGCATCCAGCTCGCCCACGGGAGGCACGCGGGCCGGCTGGTCTTCGGGGTCAACGCCGAGAGCTACGCGGGCCATCGCCTCACCGCCAACCACGCCGCCCTGGTCCACAGCGACGACGGCGGGACCACCTGGAAGATCGGCGCGCTCGACACCTGGCCGATCGCGCCCGACGGCACCTTCCGTCAGAAGCCGTCCGAGATGGCCCTCCTGGAGCGCACCGACGGCTCGATCTACGTCAACGGCCGCGAACAGGACGGCACCGACCTGGGCAACCGCACCGCCGCCGTGAGCCGGGACGGCGGCGACTCCTTCGCCGCCCCGTTCCGCGCCCTGCCCGACTTCTCCGCCCCGATGGTGCAGGCGTCGACGCTGCTGCTGCCGCGCTCGTCGGCCGCCGGCGGCGGCACCCGCACCCTGCTCGCCGCGCCCGCCGACCCCGACCGCCGCCGCGTCATGACCATCCGGTCCTCCTACGACCAGGGCCGCACCTGGGAGGGCGTGGACCGGGGCGCCCGGGTCACCGCCGACTGGTCCGGCTACTCGGACCTGGTCGCCGTCTCCCCCACCGTCACCGGCCTGCTCTACGAGGGCGGCGCCGCCGACGCCCGGGACGAGATCCGCTTCGCCCGCTTCACCGAGGCGTGGCTCGGACCGCGCCGCGGCCCGGACCCCACCACCCCCGACCTGGCCCGTGGCGCCCGGCCGGCGGCGGTCCTCGGCGGCGCCCGGCTCACCGACGGCCCCTTCGGCCGCGCGCTGTCCTTCGACGGCACCGACGACGCCGTGCGCCTCCCCTACCGCGACTCACTCCCCCTGGGGAGCCGGGAGTTCACCTGCTCCCTGTGGTTCCGCTACCGCGCCACCCGGGGCGCACAGCCGCTGCTGTGGCTGGGCGGGATGGGCAGCGCCTCCCCGCAGGTCGCGGTGAGCGGCGACCCCGCGCACGACCGGATCACCGCGCACCTGACGGCCGTTGACGGTGCCCGACCGCCGGCGACGGTCCAACTCACCGGCGCCGGCGCCTACAACGACGGCCGCTGGCACCACCTCGCGCTGCGCCGCGGCGGCGGCCGGCTGCGACTGACCGTGGACGGCACCGCGACCGCGTCCACCACCGACGCGCCGGGATCGGTCAGCCGCACCTCGGTGTTCGGCGCGTTCCTTGGCCAGCAGCCGGACGGGCGGGCGCGGTTGACCGGCGCACTGTCCCAGGTCCGGGTCTACGGGCGGGCGTTGACCGACGCCGAGCTCTCGCGGGTGCGCGGGGGCAGTGCCTCGGTGGCCGGCCCGTTGGTGCTCGGGCTCCCGTTGGACAGGGTGGACGGCGGCCGCTGATCGGACGGTTGGGGCCCGGCGCCGTCGGGCCCCGCCGCCGGCTCCTCCTCGGCGTCCGCTCGGGCCGCGTACCGCTTGGCGAGCACCGCGCACACCATGAGCTGCATCTGGTGGAAGACCATCAGCGGCAGCACCGCCAACCCGGCCTGGGCGCCGAACAGGACGCTGGCCATCGGCAGCCCGGCGGCCAGGCTCTTCTTCGAACCGGCGAAGGTGATCGCGATCCGGTCGGCCCGGTTGAAGCCCAGCTTCCGCGACCCGTACGAGGTGAGCGTCAGCATGGCCGTCAGCAGCAGCGCCTCGACGCCCAGCAGGCACAGCAGCCGCAGCGGGGAGACCTGGTGCCAGATGCCCTGCACCATGCCGGCGCTGAACGCGGCGTAGACGACCAGCAGGATCGAGCCGCGGTCGACGTAGCCGAGGACCTTCTTGTGCCGGACCAGGAAGCCGCCGACCCAACGGCGCAGCAGCTGCCCGGCGAGGAACGGGAGCAGCAGTTGGCAGACGATCGAGACCAGGGAGTGCGCGGAGAAGCCGCCGCCGTCGCCGTGCAGCACCAGCCCGGCGAGCAGCGGGGTGACGACGATCCCGACGATGCTGGAGAACGAGCCGGCGCAGATCGCCGCCGCCACGTTGCCACGGGCGATGGAGGTGAAGGCGATGGAGGACTGGACCGTCGACGGCACCAGGCACAGGAACAGCAGGCCCGTGTAGAGGGCGGGCGGCAGGACGTGGGGAACCAGGCCGCCGGCGGCCAGGCCGAGCACCGGGAACACCACGAACGTGCAGGCCAGCGTGGTCAGATGGAGCCGCCAGTGGCGCAGCCCGTCCATCGCCTCCCGGGTGGAGAGCCGGGCCCCGTAGAGGAAGAAGAGCAGGGCGACGGCCCCGGTGGAGGCGCCGTCGGCGACGGTGGCGGCGGTGCCGCGGGCCGGCAGCAGGGCGGCCAGGCCGACCGTGCCGAGCAACGCGAGGATGTAACCGTCCACGGGGAGCCAGGAGGGCAGGCGGAACACAGGGCGGCGCATGGTCTCTCTTCGGGGTCGACGGCTCACGGGCGGTGGCATGGACGGTGCCCTCCCCAGCCTGCCGGGCGGGGCGGCGATCGGGAACCCCTCTTACTGTGGTGACTGTCATCATGGATCGCGATAGCAGTCGCGGATACCGAGGGGGGAGCGGAGCCGATGGTGGAGCAGGTGGGACGCCCGATGTTCGACCCGGTGCAGTTGCGCACCTTCCTCGCGGTGGCGCAGACGCTGAGCTTCACGCAGGCCGCGCACCGGCTGGGGCTGCGCCAGTCGACGGTGAGCCAGCACGTGCGGCGGCTGGAAGAGGCCGCCGGGCGGCGGCTGTTCGTGCGGGACACCCACGCCGTGGACCTCACCGAGGACGGCGAGGCGATGCTGGGCTTCGCGCGCACCATCTTGGAGGCCAACGAGCGGGCGGCCGGCTTCTTCGCCGGGACCCGGCTGCGGGGGCGGCTGCGCTTCGGCGCGTCCGAGGACTTCGTGCTGACGCGCCTGCCGGAGGTCCTGGAGGGGTTCCGGCGGGACCATCCGGAGGTCGATCTGGAACTGACCGTGGAGCTGTCCGGCACGCTGCACGAACTGCTGGCGGCCGGCCGGCTCGACCTCGTGCTGGCCAAGCGGCGCCCGGAGGAGCCACGGGGCCAACTGGTGTGGCGGGACCGGCTGGTGTGGGTGGGCGGCGAGCGGCTGCGGCTGGATCCGCAACGGCCGGTCCCGTTGGTGGTCTTCCCGCCGCCGGCGGTGACCCGGGCGCGGGCGCTGGAGGCGCTGGAGGAGCAGGGCCGGCAGTGGCGGATCGTCTGCACCAGCGGAAGCCTCAACGGGCTGATCGCGGCGACCCGGGCGGGGTTGGGGGTGATGGCGCACACCCGGGGGCTGATCCCGCCGGGCCTGGTGCGGATACCGTCCCGGGCCGGGCTGCCGGAGTTGGGCGGGGTGGACTTCGTCCTGCTGCACGGGCGGCGGGTGGGGGCGGCGCGCGGCCCGGCGGAGGCGCTGGCGGAGGCGGTCCTGGCGGGCGGCGACCGGCTGCACCTCCCGTAGGGGCGCGGCCGCGGGCGGCGGAATCCGTCGCACCGCTCCGGGGCGTGCCACGGGCCGCCGGCGGTCGGTCAGGCCGCCGCGGGAACTCCCGGGAAGCTGCCGCAGATCGCCGCAGTCCGCCGGAATACGCCTCCGACATGGTTCAACGTCGCAAAAGATGCAGAGATTCGGTGCAGATCCGGTCCCGGCGCCGTGTTCGCGGAGCGGCGGGACGGCCGGATAATGTCCAGCGTTACCCCAAGTAACCCGATTTCCCCACCTGGCCAGTTCGCACTCCCCCGCCGGCCCGGCGTGGTAGCGCACTCCCACCCGCCGTTCCCGTGGGGTACGGTCGCGGCCTTGTGAGAAGCACCACGAGGAGCTGGGTCATTGCGCGAGTTCACCGTCCCACCGTTGGCGACCGCGCCCCGGGTCGGCGGGCTGGCCGACTCGGTCTACGACAACGCGGACTCCGACCCCGGACGGACCGCGCTCGCCGTTAAGGACGCCGCCGGGCAGTGGCAGGACGTCTCCGCCGGACAGTTCCGGGACCAGGTCATCGGGCTCGCCAAGGGCCTGCTCGCGCAGGGCATCCGGTTCGGCGACCGGGTCGGCATCATGTCCCGCACCCGTTATGAGTGGACCCTGTTCGACTATGCGCTGTGGTCCATCGGCGCCCAGTCCGTGCCCCTCTACCCGACCTCGTCGGCGGAGCAGGTCTTCTGGATGCTGCACAACGCGGACGTCTCGGCCTGCCTGGTGGAGCACGAGGACCACGCGATGACCGTCGGCTCGGTCGTCGGCAAGCTCCCCCAACTGCGGAAGCTGTGGCAGTTGGACGCCGACCCGGTCGCCGAACTGACCGCGGCCGGCGCGCACATCGACGACGAGGTGGTGCACCGGCACCGGATGGCGATCACCCCGGAAGCCGTCGCGACGCTCATCTACACCTCGGGCACCACCGGCCGCCCCAAGGGCTGCGTGATCACGCACGCCAACTTCATGGCCGAGGCCGACAACATCGTGCAGCGCTACGACAAGGTCTTCCGCTCCAAACCCGGCGACGAGGCGGCGACCCTGCTCTTCCTGCCGCTGGCCCACGTCTTCGGGCGGATGGTGCAGGTCGCGGCGGTCCGCGGCCGGGTCAAGCTGGGCCACCAGCCCGAGTTGTCGGCCCGCGCGCTGCTGCCGGACCTCCAGGCGTTCCGCCCCACCTTCGTCCTCGCGGTGCCGTACATCTTCGAGAAGGTCTTCGCGGCGGCCCGCCGCAAGGCCGAGGTCGAGGGCAAGGAGGGCCCGTTCGACAAGGCCGTCCAGGTCGCGGTCCGGCACGCGGAGGCGCTGGAACACAAGGCGTTCGGCACCGGCCCCGGTCCCGGCGCCGCGCTGCGGATGCAGCACCAGCTCTTCGACAAGCTGGTCTACAGCAAGGTCCGCGAGGCGCTGGGCGGCCGGGTGCGGCACGCGATGTCCGGCGGCTCGGCGATGGAGCGCCAACTGGGCCTGTTCTTCGCCGGCGCCGGCGTCCGGATCTTCGAGGGCTACGGCCTGACGGAGAGCACCGCGGCGGCCACCGCCAACCCGCCCGAGCGGACCCGCTTCGGCACCGTGGGCACGCCGGTCCCCGGCACCACCGTCCACATCGCCGAGGACGGCGAGATCTGGCTCCACGGGGGCCAGGTCTTCCAGGGCTACCACAACAACGTCAAGGCGACCGACGCGGTGCTGCACGACGGCTGGTTCGCCACCGGGGACCTCGGCACCCTGGACGAGGACGGCTACTTGACGATCACCGGCCGGAAGAAGGAGATCCTGGTCACCTCGGGCGGCAAGTCGGTCTCGCCGGTGCCGTTGGAGGAGCGGGTGCGGGCCCACCCGTTGGTCGCCCAGTGCATCGTCCTCGGCAACGACCGGCCGTTCATCTCGGCGCTGATCACCCTGGACCCGGAGGCGGTGGCGCACTGGCTGACGATGCGCGGCAAGCCGGAGATGGCGCCGCGCGACCTGGTGCGCGACCCCGACCTGGAGACCGAGATCCGGCGGGCGGTGGTCGCGGCGAACACCCTGGTCTCGCAGGCCGAGTCGATCCGCACGTTCCGGATACTGGCCAACCAGTTCAGCGAGGAGCAGGGCCTGCTGACGCCGTCGCTGAAGCTCAAGCGCAAGGCGATCGAGGCCGCGTACGCGGCGGAGGTGGACGCGCTCTACCGGGCGTGAGAGGCGGGGTGCGGCGGGCGAATTTCGTCGGCGTACGCGGGAATGTCCGGCGACGGATGATCGTTGTCGGCAGGGAACAAGCACCGCCGACGTAAGGATCGAATTCCCCGTGAGCACGGTTCCGTCCATCACGCTCAACAACGACGTCACGATGCCCCAGCTCGGTTACGGCGTCTGGCAGATCCCCGATGAGGAGGCGTTCACCGCCGTCGGCCACGCCCTGGAGGCCGGGTACCGCAGCATCGACACCGCCGCGATCTACGGCAACGAAGCGGGCACCGGCAAGGCGCTCGCCGCCTCCGGCATCGCCCGCGAGGAGCTCTTCGTCACCACCAAGCTGTGGAACTCCGAGCAGGGCTACGACTCCACCCTCCGCGCCTTCGACGCCTCGCTCGACAAGCTGGGCCTGGAGTACGTCGACCTGTACCTGATCCACTGGCCGCTGCCGTCCCGTGACACGTACGTCGACACCTACAAGGCGTTCGAGAAGATCTACGCCGACGGCCGCGCCAAGGCCATCGGCGTCTCCAACTTCCTCCCCGCCCACCTGGAGCGGCTGCTCGGCGAGACCTCCATCGTCCCGGCGGTCAACCAGATCGAGCTGCACCCGCAGCTCCAGCAGGCCGAGTCCCGCGCCTTCCACGCCAAGCACGGCATCGCGACCGAAGCCTGGTCGCCGCTGGGCCAGGGCAAGGGCCTGCTGACCGACGCGACGGTCGCCAGGCTGGCCGAGAAGCACGGCAAGACCCCGGCCCAGGTGGTCCTGCGCTGGCACCTCCAGCTCGGCAACGTGGTCATCCCCAAGTCCGCCACCCCCTCGCGGATCCGGGAGAACTTCGACGTCTTCGGCTTCGAGCTGGACGACGCCGACCTGGCGGCGCTGGCCGGCCTGGACTCCGGCACCCGCCTCGGCCCCGACCCGGCCACCTTCGACGTGGTCTGAGAGCGGCGCATCGGCCCGCTGGCCCGGCAGGACGCCGGCCCACGGGCGGTTCCGCGTGCGGCGCCGTCCGTCCCGTCCGGGGCGGGCGGCGCCGCTGCGTAATGGGCGCGTCACCGTGGGGCGTTGCGCCGGCGCACAAGGGGTACGGCATCCCCGAGTGGCGGGTTCGGCGGGCGGCGGGAAACGTGGAGAGGGAGGCGGCCCCGGCGGTGCCGGCCGTCACGGACGGCCGCCGCGGGGCAGCAGCCACCACTCCGCCCCAGGAGGCCACCGATGTCCGACGTCACCACTCCCTACCCGCCCGGGACGCCCTGTTGGGTCGACCTCTCCGCCCCCGACCAACAAGCCGCCATCGACTTCTACTGCGACCTCCTCGGCTGGACCGGCGAGGTCGGCCCACCCGAGGTCGGCGGCTATGCGGTCTGCCAACTGCACGGGAAACCGGTGGCCGGCATCATGGCGGCGATCGCGATGGGCGACCAGCCCGCCCCGCCGACGGTCTGGACCACCTATCTCTCCTGCGCCGACGCGGAGGCCGCCCAACGGTCGGTGGAGTCCGCCGGCGGCACCGTCCTGATGCCGGTGATGGACGTGATGACGCTGGGCCGGATGTTTATCGCCGCCGACCCGACGGGGGCGGTCTTCGGCGCCTGGCAGCCGGTCGACTTCCGGGGCGCGGGCGCCGTCAACGAACCCGGCGCGCTGATCTGGAACGAGCTCAACACCACCGACCGGTCCGCCGCCTCCGCCTTCTACCGGGCCGCCTTCGGCATCGAGGCCGCGGCGGCGGAGGGCGTCGAGCACTACGACACGCTCCAGGTCGCGGGCCACCCCGTGGGCGGCATGCAGCCGATGCCGGAGCATCTGCCGGCCGATACGCCCTCGCACTGGCTGACGTACTTCGCGGTGGCGGACGCCGACGCGGCGGTCGCCAAGACCGACAAGGCCGGCGGCGGGGTGGTCCTGGAACCGTTCGACATGTTCGCCGGCCGGATCGCGGTGCTGGCCGACCCGCAGGGTGCGGTCTTCGCGGTGATCCACCCCAAGTCCGGGGAGTGAGCGGCGAGTCGGGGACACCGTGCGTCAAGGAGGCGACGGCCCGGCCCGGTTGAGGCAGTCCAGCGGTCGGGCGCCGGCTCACTGCTCCGGTGCGCGGGCGGTGTGCACCGTTTGGGCGGAGAGCAGGAAGACGTCCGGGCGGCGGGTGACGCCGGCGGGGTCGTAGGGGTCAGTGAGGCGGGTGAGAGTGCTGAGGTCGTCCGGGTCCAGCCGGTCGCTGTAGCTCTCGACGGCGCGGCCGAGGGTGGCCTGGAGCTGGCGGCGGGCGTCATCGGGGAGCGGGGCCGGCAGGTCCAGCAGGAAACTGCGGGTGCTCGGGGTGCGCAGCCCGGCGTTGGCCAGGAAGGCGGGCCAGTCCTCCAGGGTGTCGGTGGCGTCGGGCAGCGCCGCCCGCATCTCGGTGAACCAGTCCTCGGCGGCCGCGTCCAGTCGGGCCTGGAGCCCCGGGCGGCCGATGCCGAGGTCGCGGGGGAGGAAGCGCGGGGCGAGGCCGCCCTCGGCGATCGCCAGCAGGCCGCCGGGGCGCAGATGGCCGGCGAGGGCGGCCACCGCGGCGCGTTGGTCCCCGACGTGGTGCAGCGCCTTGCTCGACCAGATGAGGTCGGCGCCGCCCAGCGGGTCGAGGCCGTGCGGGACCTCCGCGCAGTGGGTGTGGATCCGGTCGGCCAGGCCGAGCCGTTCGGCGCGGGCCCGGGCGCGGGCCAACAGCGCCTCGGTGGCGTCCACCGCGCACACCTCGGCGTCCGGGAAGGCCCGGGCCAGCAGGCAGCTCACGACCCCCGGGCCGCTGCCGACGTCGAGGACCCGCCGCACGGTCACGGCCCGGGTCGGCGCGCCGCCCGCGGCTGACCCATCGTCAGGCCCGGTGGTGGAGAGCAGCTCGCGCAGCCAGGCGGCGACCTGTTCGTGGAGCGGGGCCTGGATCTCGGCGCCCCGTTCGAGGTACGGGCCGAGCACCTCCCAGTCGAGGGTGGCGCCACTGTGGTCGCTGGCGTGCTGCCCGGGCGCGGGGCGGTCGTGACTGCTCATGGGATTGAGCCTCCGGTACGGGGTGGGCCCCGGCAAGCGGCGGGCCGGTCCGGTGGGCCCGTCCACCGCCCCTGGTGACGGTCGGGGTCGGGGCCACCGTAGGGTCTTGGCCTGTGGGTACTCCGGGATGGATGCCGCCGACGGAGACCGAGCGGCGGCTGTACGAAGCGACGGCACGTGGGGACGAGGGCGGTCAGATAGCGGCGATCGCCGGCGAGGACCTGTATCTGGCGGTCCCGCAACAGGGTCAGGACCCGCTGCCCGTCTACGACGATCCGATGGCGGCCGGTAAGTGCATTCCCGTACTGACGCGCGGCATGCTGCCGGCGTGGGAGCCGCAGCGGTTTTTCGACCGGGTGACGGTCGAGGAGCTCGCCCAGGACTGGCCCAATGACAAGTGGCAGTTGGCGGTCAATCCGGGCACCCCGTTCGCCGCGTACCTGCGCGCGACGCCCGCGCACCGCGGCCGTTGGATGCAGACCAGGGCGCAGCTCGGGGCGCGGCCCGGCGGCTTGTTGGTGACGCACTACGGCGGGCCGCTGCACGGCCCGTTGGCGCAGGGGCTGGCCTGCGGGGCGCCGCTGGCGGTGCACCACAGCGTGCCGTGGAACGAGCTGGGGACCGCGTTCCTGGACTACGCGGCGGACGCGGAGACGCTGCGCGCGCAGTGGTCGGTGACGGATCCGGTGAGCTGGCAGCAGCGGTTCGAGCAGATGTTGGGCGGGGCGTTCGTGCCGGCGGAGGCGGAGGCGGCGTTGCGCGCCCGGTCCGCGGGAGCCGACGGGGGCGGACCGGCGGACGGCGGGGAGGCGCCCGCGGTACCGGAGTTGGTGGGCCGGTACGAGGAGCGGTTCCGGGCGGACGGGCTGCTGCCGGCGGACGGCCGGGTGGGGTCCGTAGTGGCGCTGGACCTGGCGCACGCGGTCGGCCTGGTCCGCTGGGGGCTGGGCGCGCGGCTGTGCGCACCGCCGCAGGCCGAACAGGCGGTGACGCGGGTGTCGGCCCGGGCCGGGGAGGTCTATGGCTCGTGGGAGGGGTTCGCCGCGGGGTACGCACTGGGGCGGGCGTTGGCGTTCGACAACGGCTGGTTCGGGCCCGCGTACACCGAGACGGTGCACCTGCACCGGGTGTTGACGCAGGATCCGGCGTCCCCCTGGCGGGCCCTGCCGCTGGGCTGATGCCGCGGCCCGCCGTTGCCGGCCGGGCGGCTGGGCTCCCGACTCGTCGCGGGTCGGCGCCGCCGCGGGGGATGATGCAGGGGCTAGGGCCGGGACGATGCCGGGCCAGTTCGGCACTGAGGGCGGATACGACATGGGCGGGAGCGGTATGCGGGGGGTCGCGCGGCGGGGGTCCGGCACGGAGGCCGAGGCCGCGCCGTCCGACGCTCCGGTGCGGACCGGGCCGGAGCGGCCGGCCCGTCGGACGGCCTGGCAGCGGTACCGCACGGCGCTGCGCCGCACACCGCTGTCGGTCTGGCACGACGACCTGACGGACTACGCGGCGAGCCTGACGTACTACTCGGTGCTGGCGCTGCTGCCGTCGGCGATCGTCACCATCTCGCTGATCGGGCTCGCCGATCCGGCCGGCACCGAGCAGTTGATCAATCGGCTGAGCTCGATCGCGCCGGCCGAGTCGGGCGCGACGGTCCGGCACGCGCTGGTGGTGATGGCGCAGCAACGGGCCGCCGCATGGGTGGTGGTGGGCGGCGCCGCGGTCAGCGCGCTGTGGTCGTCGTGCAGTTATCTGGCGGTGTTCCGGCGGGCGTTGCACGCGATGCACCGGGTGAAGGACGACCGGCCGCCGTGGCGGAAGGCGCCGCGCATCCTGGTGACCGCGCTGCTGCTGATGGCGCTGCTGATCAGCAGCGCGGTGGCGCTGCTGGTGAGCGGGCCGGTGGCGGCGGCGCTGGGGCGGGCGCTGAGCTTCGGAGAGACGGGCGAGACGCTGTGGAACATCTTGCAGTGGCCGCTGTTGCTGGTGTTGGCGACGGTGTTGGCGATGGTGCTCTTCCGGTCCGGGCCGCCGAGTTCCCGCGGGGTGCGCCGGGCCGTGCCGGGGGGCGTGGTGGCGGTGCTGCTGTGGCTGGTGTCGTCGGCGGGCTTCGCCTTCTACGCGTCGTACGTGGGCACCTTCAACCGGCTGTACGGGTCGCTGGCGGGGTCGGTGGTGTTCCTGATCTGGCTGTGGTTCTCGAACCTGTCGCTGCTGTCGGGGGCGCAGTTCAACGTGGAGTTGGCGCGGGCCGGGCGGGTCGTCCGGCCGCGCCGCCCGAGCTGACGCGGCCGGCGGGGCGGCCGGTCAGCGGGCGCCGTGCCCGGCGGCGACCTCCTCGATGCGGCGGGCCAGGCCGAAGTCGAGGTAGGTGATCCGGCCGCCGACGCTGTGGGTGTTGACCGTGATGGTCAGTTGGTTGTAGCCGAGGGTGAGTTCGGCGTGGTGGCCCAACTCCTCCTGGATCTGGGCGATGTGGACGACCATCGCGGCGCCCTGGAAGTGCCGGTCGAAACGGTAACTGCGGCGCAGCCGGTCCCCGTCGGCGGTCCAGTCGGGGAGCTCCAGGAGGCGGTCCTGGATCTCCGACGCGTCGAGTGGTGCCACCTGTGCGCTCATCACGCTCGCCTTCCGCCGGGGTACGGGTCGCCGCCGCCGGGGCGGCCCTTCCAGCCTGTCACGGCTGCGGCGGTTCCGCGTCCGCCCGCGGCCCGCGCCGGGGCCGCGCACCCGCCCGATCCTCGAAGTTACCGTTGGTAATGCCGCTCGTTCGGCTACCGTCCCGGTCATGACGACTGCCACGGCGTCCGCACCGGTAGCCACGGGAGTGGGCGCGCTGCTGCGGGAATGGCGCGACCGGCGCCGGATCAGCCAACTGGAACTGGCGCTGCGCGCCGACTCCTCCGCCCGCCACATCAGCTTCATCGAGACCGGCCGCGCCCGCCCCAGCCAGGAGATGGTGCTGCGGCTGGCCGAGCACCTCGATGTCCCCGTACGGGAGCGCAACGCCCTGTTGATCGCGGCCGGTTACGCCCCCACCTTCCCCGAGACCCCGTTGGACGACCCGTCGATGTCCGCCCTACGGGCCGGCATGGAGCGCCTGTTGGCCGGCTACGATCCGTACCCCGCCCTGGTGTGCGACGGCACCTACCACGTCCAGGCCGCCAACCGGGGCATGGGGATGCTCCTGGACGGCGTCGATCCGGAGCTGCTGCGGCCGCCGATGAACGCCATGCGGATCACCCTCCACCCGCGCGGCATGGCGCCCCGCATCCGCAACTTCCTGGAGTGGCGCGAGCACCTCTTCGCCCAACTCGACCGACAGCTGGCGCTGTTGCGGTCCGCCCCGCTGCGCGCGCTGCACGAGGAGGTCAGCGCCTATCCCCTGCCGGACGGCGGCCGGGCGAGCGCCGTCTCCGGCGAGCACCCGCCGTTCGCCCTGCCGTTGGTGATCGAGCACCGCGGCACGGTGCTGTCCTTCCTCTCCACCATCGCCACCTTCAACACGCCGATGGACGTGACCGTTTCGGAGCTGGCGCTGGAGGCGTTCCTGCCCGCCGACCCCGAAACGGCCGCCTATCTGCGCGAGGTGGCCGGGTGAGGCCGGCTCAGGCCGCCGGGACGCGGTCCAGGAAGCCGAGCACCGCGGTGATCCGACCGTCCGCGGCCAGCCGCACCACGTCGAAGCCGGCGACCGGCGCCGACCCGTCCGGCGCGACCAACTCCCAGCCGAACCGGGCGATGTCGTGGTGGCCGTCCACCGCGCCCAGCGGCCGGAACACGAAGCCGGGGAACCGCTGGTGCGCCCCGGCGATCGCCGCCCCGAGCCCGTCGTGCCCGGCGACCTCGACCAGCGGGTCGGTGTAGGTGGCCCCCTCGGCGAACGCCGCGGTGACGGCCTTGGCCCGGGCGCCCTCCTCGATGGCGTTCCACGCCTCGAAGTACCGCTCGGCGGCGGCCGCGTGGTCGATGGCCGGCCCGGTAGCGCCCTGCTGCACCTGCTGCGACATCTCGAACTCCTGGTGGTATCCGTCGTGACATCCGGTACGGATCCGGCGCGCGTCGAGGCCCGGATCCGACCGACCGGCGACTGACGGAACGTCAGCACCGCATCGGCACCGATCCACGGGCCGGAGTGCGCCGGCCCGTGAACCGATGCCTCGACTCTGCCGGAGCGGAGGGTGAGGGTCGATTACGCGCAAGGTAATGCCCCTGGTCGCAGGGGTGCGGCCAGGGGCGGAGGGGCGGGCGGGGCGGCTAGTTCGCGGCCGGGCCGGTGGTGGCGACGACCGGCTCCGCCGGGGCGTCAGCGGTCGCCTTCTCGGCTGCGCTCTCGGCCGCGTCCGACGAGCGGCGCCCGCGGCCCGCCCGGCGGGCCGCCAGCAGCGCGTAGACCAGGATGCCCGCGAAGAGGAACAGCACGCCCTGGTAGATCGCCTGGTAGCCGGCCCCGGCCACCAGCCAGAAGGTGAAGCCGAAGGCCGCCAGGGCGATGGTCAGGTCGCGGACGAAGCGGCCGGGGCGGACCCGGTCGCGGCGGTCGGTGAACAGGAAGTAGATCTGCGCGGCGGCCGCGAGGAGGTAGGGCACGGTGGCCGAGAAGGTCGTGATCAGCACCAGGGTCTCGAAGACGCCGGCGCTGCCGCCACCGAGGTAGTTGTTCACCGTGAGGGCGGAGGCCAGCACCGCGGCGGCCAGCACGCCGAAGGTCGGCACCCCGCGCCGCTTCTTGAGGAACACCGCCGGGAAGAGGCCGTCCTTGGCGGCGGCGTACGGGGACTGGGCGCTCATCAGCGTCCAGCCGTTGAGCGCGCCGAGTATGGAGATCACCGCGGCGGCCGCGATGACCGCACCGCCCCAGTGGCCGCCGAACATCGCGTTCACCGCGTCCGAGAACGGCGCCTTGGAGTGGACCAGCTTGTCGTGCGGGACGGAGCCGAAGACCGAGAGGGTGCCCAGCAGGTAGACCACGGCGGCGCCGAGGGTGCCCAGGACGGTGGCCCGGCCGACGTTGCGCTCGGGGTTGCGGACCTCGCCGGCGCTCATCGTGGCCGACTCCACGCCCAGGTAGCTGTAGAGCAGCATCGCGGCGGAGGCGGAGAGCCCGCCCAGCATGCTGCCGCTGCCGGCGTGGAACGCCCCGATGTTCTTCGGGTCGAAGAAGAACAGCCCGACGACCGCGATGAGCAGCAGCGGCACGAACTTCAGGACCGTGGAGACCAGTTGGACCGCGCCGACGTAGCGGGTACCCGCGAAGTTGGCGAGGGCCGGCAGCCACAGCGCGGCCAGCGCCACCATGAGGTCCGTGGTCGGGGACTCGTGGCCGGGAAAGAGCACGTGCACATAGCCGACGGCGGCGACCGCCAGTGCGGCGTTGCTGACCCAGGACATCGTCCAGTACGACCAGGCCGAGAGGAAGCCGGCGAAGTCGCCGAACGCCTCGCGGGCGTAGATGTAGGGCCCGCCGGTGTCCGGATGGCGCCGCGCCAGCTTGCCGAAGACCAGGGCGAGGCAGAGCGCGCCCAGGGTGAGGATGCCGAAGGCGACCAGACTGATGGTGCCGAAGGGGGCGACCGAGGCCGGCAGCAGGAAGATCCCGCCGCCGATGATGTTCCCGATCACCAGGGCGGTGGCTGTTCCCAGACCGAAACGGCGGGTGTGCCGGTCTTGCATGGCGTGGTGGGCCTCTCATCGTGCTGTGCACCCGGGATTGCCGGGACACGCCATGTTCGGTGACCCGAGGGCCCCCGCAAAATCACCGACTTTTGTCCCGCGGGGGGCGGGTGTCACGGAAAAAACCCTCGACGGCCCGGCCCTTCACCGCAGGTCGTCCGCTTCCCTCAGAGCGGCCGTTGCGGCAGGTCGACCCGTTGGGGGCGCGGGCCGACGGGCACTTCGGGGCCGTCCGCCTCGCGCAGCCAGCGGCGCAGTACCCGGTGGATCTGCTCGGCGCCGACCAGCGGGGCCCCGTCCGGCACCGGCGGGGTCAGTTCCGCGGGCCACAGCAGGAACGGCCGGCTCTGCGGGCCGCCCAGGCCGCCGTGCGAGCCGATCTGCTCCTCGAAGGCGTGCACCGCGCCGGTCGCCGGATCGCAGGCGGAGTTGATCATGAGGTCGGCGACGTGCGGGAAGCGGTCGGTGCGGCGGACCGCGTCGACCGCACCGGGGCCGAAGGGTGCCAACGGGTCGGCGCCGACGACCCGTCCGGTGTCCAGGTGGTGCTCGCCGCCCTCCGGGCCCAGCACCACCGCGCCGTCCGCGGTCGAGCGGACCAGCACGAAGCCGATGCCCGGGTGGCCGGCGAGGGTGCCGAGCAGCGCCGGGTGCCGGCGGTCCAGTTCCTCGCGGGTCATCCGGTGGGGGACGTCCGGGAACGACACCAGGCCGAGGTTGCCGGAGGCCAGCACGACGGGCTGCGCCCCGCGCCGGTGCCCGTCCGCGGTCCCCTCGGGCCGGCCGAGCGCCGCCCGCGCCGCCTCCCGCGCCTCGGCGCCGCTGGGGGTGCGGCCGGCCCGCCGCCGCACCGGCAGCCCGCAGCCGGCGCGGACCAGATCGCCCAGGGTCAGCCCGTAGCGGTCCCGGAAGGTCGCGCCGGGGCTCTGCCCGTGGTCGGAGAGCAGCACGATGCGGTACGGGCGGGGCGCGTGCCGGGCGGCCTTGGCGAGCAGCGCGAGGGAGCGGTCCAGGCGGCGCAGCACCTGGTGGGTGTCGCGGTGCCCGGGGCCCGAGTGGTGCGCCACCTCGTCGTAGGCGACGAGGTCGGCGTAGACCGCGGTGCGGCCGGCCAGCATGTCGCCGGCCACCGCGGCGACCACCACGTCCCGCTCCACGACGGTCGCGAAGGCCCGGATCACCGGGTACAGCCCGCCGCGCTTGACCCGCGGCCGCTCGCGGCGGCAGCGGCTGCGCAGCGCCTGCCCGATCTCCCGGAGGACCTCGGCGACGAAGGAGACCGCGGTGCGGGTGGCGTTGGCCGGGTCGGAGAAGTACGCGAAGTAGCCGGCCCGGGAGCGGTTGCGGCGGTCGCGCCGGGCGGCCACCGACATGACCAGGGCGACCTGGTCGGCGCCGCCGCTGAAGAGGTTGCCGCGGCTGGCGCCGTCCCGGGCCAGCAGCCCGTCGTCGCCGGTGCGCGCGACGGCCCGGCGCTGCAGCTCCGCGGCGCTGCTGGGCCGGTTGCTGACGACGAGGTCGCCGGTCTCCTTCTCGTACCAGCGGAACGCCGGCAGGTCCTCGTTGCTGCCGTGCAGGATGGCGAGTTGGCTGGCGCCGGTCTGGCTGGACCAGTCGGTGTGCCACTCGGTGACCCGGTGGCTGCTGCGGAGCCAGCCGGCGACGGTCTCCATCAGGGGGCGCTCGCCGCTCGTCGCCTCCAGGAGGACGTCGTGGCCGACGCCGTCCAGTTGAACGAAGACGGTCCCCGGCGTGGCCGGAACGCGGTCCGCGGCGGCCCGCCGTCCCCGCCGGCCGGCCAGTCGCACCAGCCGGCGCCGGTACGCCTCGTCGTTGCGGACCGCCAGGAAGGTGGAGGTCGCCGAGGACGCCGCGGACATCGCGGCGGCGACGATCATCGCGGTCTCCGGGGTGGTCTGCCCGCGCCCCGCCGGGATCAGGCTCAGCGCCACCAGCAACATCGAGCCGTTGAGGAAGAACACCAACAGCCCGAGCACCAACGCCGGCACCAACAGCAACGCCCGCACCAGCAGCGGCCACACCAGCGCGCTGAGCAGACCGAACGCGCCGGCGCCCAGCGCGGCGGTCACCGCGGTCCGGGTCAGACTGTCCCCGCCGCTGGCCTGGAGCCGGAAGTCGGGCAGCACGACGGCCAGCACCAGCAGGGTCAGGCTGGAGACCGCCCAGACGGCCAGCACCCTCAGCAGCGCGCCGCCGAGCGCCTTCCACCGCGGGGTCCGCACGCCGTCCCGTCCTCTGCGCTCCGGCCCGCCGCACCAGCCGGGCGGGCATTCCGGCCAAGGGTGTCATCAAAGCGGCCGGCTGTCACAAAGCGGGCGGCCACCGCGGAAGGGTGGTGGCCCCTGGGACCGGTGCGCCCGGGGACACGGCAACGGGGGAGCCCCGACACCGCCCCTCCGTACGGAGGGGCGATACGGATGGGGGAGGATCGAAGGGCAGCGGAAGGGGCCCGGAGGAACCGGCACGGCGACCGGCGCGGGCGCCCCACCCGACCGGAAGGCGGACGGAACATGGCGGTGGAGATCACCTGGTGGGGACATGCCACGGTGACGATCGAGGACGCCGGCGTGCGGGTGCTGACCGACCCGCTGTTCGCCGCCCGCCTCGCCCACCTGCGCCGCCGCCGGGGCGCGCTGCCGCCGCCCGCCGCGGCCCGGGCCGACGCGGTCCTGATCTCCCACCTGCACGCCGACCACCTGCACCCGCCCTCGCTGGCCCGGCTCGCCCCCGGCACCCGGCTGATCGTGCCGCGCGGCGCACCGGCCGCCGTACCGGGCCTGCGCCGGGTCGCCGCGGCCCGCCGCCTGCCGCTCACCGAGCTGCGCCCCGGCGAGGAGTGCCGCCTCACCCCGGGCCCCCTCGCCCCCACCGTCCGCGCGGTGCCGGCGGCGCACGACGGCCGGCGGCTCCCGTACGGACCGCACCGCGTCCCCGCCCTCGGCTACGTCCTCCACGGCACGGCCCGCACCTACTTCGCCGGCGACACCGGCCTGTTCGCCGAGCTCCCGGACGAGGTCGGGCCGTGCGACGTGGCGCTGCTCCCGGTGGGCGGCTGGGGACCGTGCCTCGGCCCCGGCCACCTGGACGCCCGGCGGGCCGCGCAGGCAGCAGCTCTCCTGGCGCCGTGCAGCGCCGTCCCGATCCACTACGGCACGTACTGGCCGATCGGCCTGGACGCCGTCCGTCCGCACGAATTCCACGCGCCGGGCCGGGAGTTCGCACGACAGGCCGCGCTGATCGCGCCGGATGTGACCGTCCACCGCCCCGACCACGGCGAGTCGGTACGCCCGAGGACCACCCGATGACACCCACCACCACACTGGCCGACGGCCTCCACCAGGTGATCACCCACGCCCCGCCGGAGTCCACCCAGCAGGCGGTGGGCTACCCCTCGCTGTTCCTGCTGGTGGTGCTCGGCTCGCTGGTGCCCGTCGTCCCCACCGGCGCGGTGGTCAGCTCGGCCGCGGCGGTCGCCTTCCACCACAGCTCGCCGCTGGCCCTGCTGTTCGTCTTCGTGATCGCGTCCTGCGCCGCGTTCCTCGGGGACCTGGGCCTGTACTGGCTCGGGCGGCGCGGCCTCGACTCCCGCAACGGCTCGCGCTGGCTGGCCCGCCTACGGGACCGCGCCACACCCGAGCGCCTGGCCCACTCGCGGCGCCAACTACGGGAGCACGGCGTCCTGGTACTGGTGCTCTCCCGTCTGGTACCGGCCGGCCGGATCCCGGTGATGCTGGCCTGCCTGCTCGCCGCGATGCCGCCCCGCCGGTTCGCCCGCGGCGACCTGCCGGCCTGCCTGGCCTGGGCGGCGACGTACCAACTGATCGGTGTGCTCGGCGGTTCGCTGTTCCGCGAACCCTGGCAGGGCGTGGCCGCGGCGATCGGCCTGACTGTCCTCTTCACCGCCGCCCCGGCCGCCTGGCGCCGCCTCCGGCCGGCACCTGTGGGGGAGGGCGCTGGGCGGGCCGGCGGGAGTGACGGAGACTGACGGCTGGGACTGGGGAGGCGGCTGCCTCAGCGCCCCTCCCCCACCCGCGGCTCCACCGCCGCCGGCTCTACCGCTCCCGACTCCCCCGTCGACCGCGACTCGACCGCCCTGGCCCCGGCTGCTCCCGACTCCGGCGCCCTCGGCTCCAACTCCCGTGACGCGCCCACTGGTAGGTCCCACAGGTCCGACGTCGGACGCCCGGTGGCCGCCCAGGCGGCCCGGATGCGGTGCAGCGGCTCCAACGGCGGCTCGGCCGAGAGCAGGAACGTCGACCAGTGCATCGGCGCCAGATACCGCGCACCCAGGTCCTGACAGGCCCGGACGGCCTCCTCCGGGTCGGTGTGCACCGGGCGCAGCATCCAGCGCGGGTCGTACGCCCCGATGGGCAGCAGCGTCAGGTCGATGTCCCGGTAGCGGCGGCCGATCTCCTCGAACCAGTGGCCGTAACCGGTGTCCCCGGCGAAGTGGATCCGTCGCCCGTCGGGCGCGGTGAGCACCCAACCTCCCCACAGGGAACGGCAGGTGTCGGTCAGCGTCCGTTTGCTCCAGTGGTGCGCGGGCACGAAGTCGAACCGCACCGGGCCGCCGGGGCCGGGCAGTTCCACCGCCTCCCACCAGTCCAGGTCGGTGACCCGGGTGAACCTGCGCCGCCGGGCCCAGGGCGCCAACCCCGCGGGGAGCAGCAACGGGGTGTCGCGCGGCAACCGCTTCAGCGTCGGCGCGTCCAGGTGGTCGTAGTGGTTGTGGCTGATGACGACGGCGTCCACCGGGGGCAGGTCCTCCCAGCGGACCCCTACGGGCGTGACCCGCGCCGGCGTCCCCAGGATCTTGCGGGACCAGACGGGGTCGGTGAGGACGGTCAGCCCGCCGATCCGGATGACCCAACTGGCGTGCCCGGCCCAGGTCAACGCGATGGTCGAGGAGCCGGCGTCCGGCAACGGCCCGGGTTCGAAGGGCAGTTGCTGGATCTGCCGGAGCGTCTCGGGCACCGGGCGGAGCTTGCCCTCCCGCGCAATCCGGGCCAACGCCCGGACACCGGGCAGCGGCGCGGTCAACCGGTCGGTGAAGTCACGCGGCCAACTGCGCGACTCCGCCAGGGGACGCGGCTCGGCCAACGGGGGCGGGGTGGCGTCCGGACGCGGAACGGAGTCCGGACACGGTGCGGTGCCCGGAAGCGGTGCGGTCGCGGTGCGGCCGGTCGGCTCGGTGTCCCCCTCACCGCTCCCCTCACCGCCCCTCTCACCGTTCCGGGGGCCGCCGTTGGGGCTCTCACGCTCCTCGACGGCGGGGCGCCCCTCGGTCCGGGACGGCCCGGCCGGCGACGAATCGGCCCGGGACGGCTCGGCACGAGACGGGGTACGAGACGCTTCGGTACGGGACTCTTCGGGACAGGACGCATCGGTAGGGGACGGCTCGTCGAGGGAGCGCCCCGCGAGAGAGCGCTCGGTCTGTTCGGTCATCCAGGAACTCCATTCGATGGCCGGGCGGAACCGGAGTCACGGGGCGGGCGGGTGAGTCGGGGCGGAGCGGGAGCAGCGCAGGCAGAGGGGGAGGAACGGGGGTAGGGGGCCTTCCCTTGAGTCGAGCATCGGAGCGCCTACGGCCGGCAACGAGGGGCGGGACGGCCCGGCGCCCCACCACCGCCGCACCGACACCCCGCGCCCGGCCGCTCAGCGTTCCTCGCCCCCTTCCGCGCGCGAGCCCCCACCCGCGGCGCCCGTCCCCGCCTCCGGAGTACCGCCGGGCCCGTCCACCCCCGACCGATCACCGCCGCCGCCCACCACTCCACCCAGCTCGGCCAGCACCCCCGCCAAACGAGTCAACCCGTCCCGCACGTGCGGCAGTTCCAACGGATCCGCCGCATCCAGCACGCGCTGCCGCTGGTCCACGTCGACACCGAGCAGCGGATCCGCCCCCAGACGCACCCGCAACGCATCCGGGTCGTCCTCGAAGTGGTGCCCACCGCGGGCCGCCCAGGGCGCCAACTCCCGTTCCAGGGATGCCGATCCGGCGATGCCACGCGCGGCCAACGGGCGCCGCAGCGGTTCGAGGTCGGCATAGAGGACGCTGCCCGCGTGCGGCGGGCGGCACAGAGCGCCGGCCGTGGTGAGCGTGCGGTACAGCGCGCCGGTGAGCGCCCCGTATACCCGGGCGGCGGCCGCGGTCCGCTCCCGCACGGCGCCGGATTCGCCGAGCGCCCGGGTCACCGCGCCCGCCAACGGCCCCGGAAGCGGCGTGCGTAGCCGGGCGAGCGTGTGCAGCACCGCGTCCCGGAGGACGGCACCCCGTCGAGTGCCCGGAAAACGGGCCAGCGCCGCCGGCCAGGAGGCGGGCACCAACGCGGCCCGCAGATCGGTCAGCACCACGACCTCACCGGGCAGCATCTCGGCCGGGCTGAGCACCACGGTGTCGTGCGGATCGTGCAGCAGATCCCGGCGCGACTCGTCGCTGATCACCCACAGCCCCTCCTCGGCCGCCGCCTCGCACACCTCGTGCAGTTGTTCCGGGGGCGGGCAGGTGCCGGTGGGGTCGTCGGCGACGGACAGCACCAGAACGCGCGGGGTGTCGCCGTGCATCCGGGCCCGCCGCACCGTCTCCAACAGCGCGAACGGGTCCGGCAGCCCGCCCGATTCGGCCGGCACCGGCGCCAGGTGGACCGTCCTCCCGAGCAACCGGGCGGGCGGCGCGTACCAGGGCGAACACGGCCGCGGAAGCAAGACCGCCCCGTCCACCGCGGCATAGAGGGCGAGCAGCAGAACGGACGCCCCCGGGCCGGCGAGCACCCGGTCGTCAGGGGTGTGCAGGCCACGGCGCTCCCAGTAGCCGCAGGCGGCGGCGCGCAGCGAGGCGGAGCCACCGGGAGGTTCGGGGGCGGTGCGGTCGGCGGCGGCGGAGAGGTGCGCGGCGAGCTCCGGGAGGACCGGCATCCCCACCGGCGGGGCCGGCTCCGGCTCCCGCTGCGGATCCGGGGCGGTCCGCTGCATCCGTACCTCCACTCCACGGCGGCCGGTCGATCGTGGGCCCATCACATGATGAACGGCCCCGACCACCTTCGCAGATCACCGCGGTGGCGACGGCGGACGACACGTCCCCGGAGGGTGACCGCGCCACGCCGAGCCAAACGGGACGGCCACCACCAAACGCCCCTCCCCTCTCCCTGCCCGCTACGTTCCCGCCTCTCGCCCGGCCGGCGGCGGCGCCGCGTACCGGTACACCTCCACCTCCTCTGCCACCCCTCCCGCACGCCACACCTGCCGCTCACCGCCGCATCGCACCCAGCCCCGCCGCTCGTACAGCGCGACGGCCGACGCGTCGGAGGTCTTCACCTCCAGGACGAGCCGCACCCCACGGACCGCCGCCTCCGCCTCGACGGCCGCCAGCAACCGCGCGCCGAGGCCGCACCCGCGGGCGCGGGGCGAGACGTAGAGCCGGCTGATCTCCCGCCCGCACAGCGCGGCATGGCCGAGCACCGCCCCGCCCACCTCGGCGACCCACGCGGCCGACAACCCGTCAGGCGTGAGCCAACGCGCTGGTTCCTCGGGCCAGTGGTGCGGGTACCCGCTGTGCGCGTGCACCTCGGCGAGCACCGCCACACAGACGTCGAGGTCGGCATCCGCCCGCCTCCTGATCACCCCGCGCGCCCGTTCCCCCAGCGCCCTCGCGCCTCCGTATGCCCCGCTCACCCACACCCCCCTACCCGCCCATATTCCGAGAAGCCCAACCGCCCAGCATCTTGCCTCGCCCCATCCACCGCATCCACCACACCCGCCCCTTCCGCTCGGTCCCCCCTCGGCCCCCTCCAGACCCCGCTCGGGCCAGCCTGCCCGCCCGTTCCGGGGGTACAGGTGACCCATGCGCACACGAAAGCTCGTCAGCAACCTCGACCGGTGGGCCTTCGACCGGATCGCCTCCCGCAACTGGCCCGGCGCCCACCGCGTACTGCCGCGGCTGACCCGCAGCGCCGATCACGGGCTGTTGTGGTTCGGCATCGCGGCGGGGGCGGCGGCACTGGGCGGGCGCCCGGCGCGCCGCGCCGCCCTGCGCGGGGTGGCCTCCCTGGCCGTGGCCTCCGCGACCGTGAACACCCTCGGCAAACGCTCCGTGCGCCGCGCCCGCCCTCTCCTGGACGCCGTCCCCGTGGTGCGCCAACTCGGCCGCCAGCCCTTCACCTCCTCCTTCCCGTCCGGGCACGCGGCCTCGGCCGCCGCCTTCGTCACCGGCGTCGCCTTCGAGAACAAGTGGTGGGGACTGACGCTCGCCCCGCTCGCCGCCTCCGTGGCGTTCTCCCGCGTCTACACCGGCGTGCACTACCCGGGCGACGTGCTGGCGGGCGCCGCGCTCGGCGTGGGCGCGGCCTTCGCGGTCCGCGGTGCCGCGCCGACCCGCGCCCAACTGGCCCCGCCCGCCCGGCCGCGCGCCGAGGCGCCCGCGCTGCCCGGCGGGCGCGGGCTGTTCGTGGTCGCCAACGCGTCCTCCGGGCAACGCTCGGGCCCGCGCCCCGACCGGGCCGCGGAGGTCCACGGGGTGCTGCCGCACGCCGAGGTGACGGTGTGCGGCGGCCCGGACGGACCGCCGATGGACCAGGCGTTGGCGGAGGCCGCCGCACAGGCCGGGGCGCGGGGCGGCGCGCTGGGGGTGCTCGGCGGCGACGGCACCGTCAACGCGGCGGCCGCGGTCGCGATGCGGCACGGCCTGCCGCTCGCCGTCCTCCCGGGCGGCACCCTCAACCACTTCGCCTACGACCTGGGGATCGAGACCCACGCGGAGGCGGCGCGCGCCGTGGAGAGCGGCGAGGCCGTCGCGGTCGACGTGGCCCGCTTCCGCGCCGAGCCGCACCGGGAGGGCCACCACTTCCTCAACACCTTCTCCATCGGCGTCTACCCGGAGTTGGTACGGATCCGCGAACGATGGGCCCACCGGATCGGACCCTGGCCCGCGGGGGTCCTCGCGGCATGGGAAGTGCTGCGCTCCGCCGCGCCGTTGAACATCGAGCTCAACGGCGAACGCCACAGCATCTGGCTGCTGTTCGTCGGCAACTGCCAGTACCGCGGCCTGGGCACCGCCCCGGTACGCCGACACGACCTGGCCGACGGCGTGCTCGACGTCCGCGTGGTGCACGGCGGCCGCCTGGCCGGCACCCGCCTCCTCCTCGCCGCCCTGCTCGGCACCCCGCGCAGCTCCCCCGTCCTGGGCGAGGCCCGCCTCCCCCGGCTGCGCCTCAGCGGCCTCCGAGACGGCACACCACTCGCCTACGACGGCGAAGTCGCCGCGTTTCCAGGAGAGTTGGCCCTGGACAAGAAGACCGAAGCCCTGACGGTGTATCGCCTCCTCCGCGACTGACTGACGGGTTTGACGGTCAACTCCCTTGGTCGGCAGGCCATTTCCCTGCCCTGACCCCCGCCCTCCCTCGCCTCCTCCCCCTCTCCCCTCCCCCGCGCCCACCCCCCGCCCCTCCTCCTCGTCCACATCGCAAGACGCATCTCTCGTCATGCGAGACGCCGGCGTACCGTGTGAGCAGCACGCCGCAGGGCATCCGTACCCGGCCGTGGTCCGCCACGGCCTCGTGCGACAGCCCCCGATGTTCGCGAAGGAGCCGTCCATGCCGCAGGAATCCGCCGTATACACCCACGGCCACCACGAGTCCGTACTGCGCTCACACAACTGGCGCACCGCCGCCAACTCCGCCGGATATCTGCTGGATTCGCTCCTCCCTCACATGCAGATCCTGGACATCGGCTGCGGCCCCGGCACCATCACCGCCGACCTGGCGGCCCTGGTACCGGACGGCCAGGTCACCGGCCTGGAATACGCCCCCGCCGTACTGGACCAGGCCCGCGCCACGGCCGCCGCCCGCGGCGTGGAGAACGTCCGCTTCACGGTCGGTGACGTCCACGCCCTGGACTTCCCGGACGACACCTTCTGCGTGACGCACGCCCACCAAGTCCTCCAGCACGTAGGCGATCCCGTGCAGGCCCTGCGCGAGATGCGCCGTGTCACCAAGCCCGGCGGCATCGTCGCCGTCCGCGATTCGGACTACGCCACCATGACCTGGTACCCGGAGGTCGAGGGCATGGCCGACTGGCTGGACCTGTACCGCCGGGTGGCCCGCGCCAACGGTGGCGAGCCCGACGCCGGACGCCAACTGCACGCCTGGGCGCGCCGGGCCGGCTTCCCGCCGGAGAACATCACCGCGACGGCGAGCGCCTGGTGTTACCAGACCCCCGAGGAGCGGAACTGGTGGTCCGAACTGTGGGCGGACCGCACGGTCGCCTCCTCCTACGCCGAGATCGCGATCAACAACGGGCACGCCACCGACGACGACCTGACCCGCATCGCCGCGGCCTGGCGGGAGTGGGGCGCACAGGAGGACGGATGGTTCGCCATGCTGCACGGCGAACTCCTCTGCCGCGTCTGACATGAGCGCCTGACGTGAGCGCCTGACGTCAGCCGTCACCACCCAACGTCAGCACGACGCCTCCGCCACCCCGCCTCCACGACACGACCGCATCGCAGTCACACCGTCGCCAAGGTTCGCGCAGCCGTGGGCCGCCCAACTAGGCTGATTCATATGGACATTCTGGGGACCTCACTTCGGGTATGTGTCGGCGATCTCGATGCCGCGGTCACGGTCTACGAACGGCTGACCGGCACCGAGGCGATCCGCTTCCAGCGCGGCGGGGTGGCGGTAGCGGCGGTCGGGTGCTTCTTCCTGATGAGCGGTCCCGAGGCGGAACTGTCGGTGCTCCGGAAGATCACCGCGACCATCGCCGTCAAGAACGTCGACGCGGCGGTGGATGACCTCACCGCGGTAGGCGCGGACATCATCGCCGGACCGCTGACCACCCCCATCGGCCGGAACGTGGTTGCCCGCCACCCCGACGGGTCGATCTTCGAGTACGTCGACCGCGTCCAGATCAGCTGAGACCCGCTCCACCCGGCCGGCTCATCCCACTTCACGCCATCCCCCTCTCACACTCTCGTGGCCCGTCAGCTCGTCAGCTCGCCGCGCTACGCCACATCACGCTTCGGCGCGCCGCGCCTCGCCTTGCCTCGCCTCCGCACCCAAGGGCAATGCGCGGCATCTCAAGGCATCGTGGGTGCGGTGTTGGGTGTGGCGCTGCGCCCAACACCGCGCGCCTTCCGCCTCGTTGGATTAGCACCGCGCGCAACGCCAGGCAGTGACGCGTCCGCGGGGCGCCCCACAGTGCCCGCGTCAACGACGTGACGACGCGGTCCGACGGGAGCCGCCCCTCAGCTGGCAACCGTCGCGCCTCCTCGCTCGCGCCACCTACTCCTTCAGGCTCCTCAGCGCCCCTCACACCTCCAGTCACACCTCCAGAATGATCTTGCCTCGGGCCCGGCCCGCCATGCTGAGCCGAAACGCCTCCGCGGCGTCCCGCAGCGGAAGCACCGTGTCGATCGGCACGGCGAGCTTTCCGGCGTCCGCCAGAATGCCCAGTGCGCTCAGATCGGCGGCGTCCGGTCTGACCCAGACCATGTGGCCGCCCTTTGCCCTGACCTCGCCGTCGGTGATCGACACCACTCTGCCGCGGTCCTTCAGCAACTCCTGGGAGACTTCCACGGCCCCACCGCCGACGAAGTCCATGGCGGCGTCGACGCCTTGGGGCGCCAGCGCCCGCACCCGCTCCGCCAGCCCGTCGCCGTAGGTCACCGGCTCGGCGCCCAGGGACCGCAGAAACTCGTGGTTGCGCTCGCTGGCCGTACCGATCACGCGGGCCCCCTCGGCGACCGCGATCTGGACCGCCAGTGAACCGACCCCGCCGGCGGCGGCGTGCACCAGCACCAGGTCATCCTCTCTCACCCGGGCCCGCTTGAGGGACTGATAGGCCGTCAGCCCGGCGAGCGGGAGCCCGGCGGCCTGCTGCCAACTGAACGCTGCCGGCTTGCGGGCCAGCGTCCGCACCGGAGCAGCGACCAACTCGGCGAAAGTGCCGTGCTGGACCTCGTCCTTGCGGACGTAGCCCATGACCTCGTCGCCCACGGCGTACTCGGTGGCGTCGACGCCGACCTCTTCGACCACTCCCGCCACGTCCCAACCGGGGACGAGCGGGAAGTGAACGTACATCAGACCGTCCAGATGGCCCGCGACGATCTTCCAGTCGACCGGATTGACGCCGGCCGCCTTCACCCGGATCAGCACCGAGTCGGGTGCCACCTTGGGATCGGGCTGCTCGGAGTAGGTGAGAACCTCAGGGCCGCCATAACTGTTCGTGGTAATTGCTTTCATGACCGTCACAACGCGTGACGATCGACGGAGATTCCAAACCGTCACGATCTTTTCCAACTGGCATATGCCAATCGCCTGCGGAGCGGGCCGGGTTGGGGCACCGCCCCGTCCCGGCCCGCTCCACCCGGCGTGCGACCCCTACGCCGCGTCCGTCGGTCGCATCCGGAACTCGTAGCGTTCCGGCAGCGGATGCTCCGCCCGCGCCCGCGCGGCGGTGTCCGCGTCGATCGGACCGTCCCCCGCCACCAGCCGTTCGGCGATGGCGTACCAGGTGTCGCTCAGCGCCTCGTCGCCCTCCCGCAGATCGGCGATCTCGAAGCCCTCGTCGAAGATCTCGCGGGCCTCCCGCGGCCGCCCCTGGGCGAGCAGCACCTGCGCCGCCAGCAGCCGGCAGCGTCCGCCCGCGCGCTCGGCCGGGCTCAGCGCCGCCAGCATCTCCGCGGCGTCCTCGGGACGTTCGGCCGCGAGCAGCGCGGGAACCGCCTCCCGGACGAAGGCCGGCAGGACCTCTCGCCAGGCCCGGGCGGTCGCCGGATCGTCGGACGCGGCCGACCGCACGACACAGGCGAAGCCCTCGGCGAAGCGATCGGCGGCGTGCCCGGTCTCGCCCGCGAGGGACTCGGCGACGGCCAGGCAGTACAGCGGCAGGCATCCGGCGCCGTGCGCCAGTGCACGCTCCCAACTGCGGACGGCCTGCGCCCGGTCCCCGGCGTGCCACTGGGCGAGCCCGAGGTGGTACTCGGCGGCCGGCCCCGGGTCCGCGGACTCCAGGAGGTCGCGCCAGGCCGCGGAGACCGGCGCGGGCCCCGGTACCGGGCCGACGGCCGGCAGTTCCCCGGTCCTGAGCAGGGTCAACCAGGGCCCTTGCTCGGCGCCCAACGTGGCCGTGGCGAACGGCGTCCCAGGAAGGTCCCACCCCGCGCGGGCCACCTCCAGGGCGCCCCAGCCGGAGCCGCTCGCCAGTTGTTCCTTCGGTTCCTGGTCGGCGTACGGGAGCCAGGCGGCGTAGGCGTCCTCGACCTGGGTGCGGGGCAGCGTCGCGGCCAGCCGCTCCTCGACGGCGTCGCGGGCTGCCGCCCAGTCGGTGCCGTGCACCGCGGTGGGATCGGCGGCCAGCGGCCCGTACGCCTCCAGCCAGGAGAACTCGCCTCCGGCGTCGAGCGGCACGTGTTCCAACTGGGTGCGGGCCAGGCCCGCTTGGATCTCCGCGTAGCCGCCGGTGCCGGGCTCGGTGAGCCACCGCTGCCACCGCCGGCCGGCCCGCCCGGCGCCCCACACGAAGAGCTTGCGGCCGTGCAGGCCGTCCGTGGAGGTCTGCACCAGACCGCACCCCGCACGGTCGAGGGAGGCGATCCAGGGGCGGGCGCCCTCGGGCAGGTCGTAGAAGTAGTCCGCGGGGAACTCGCTGCCCAACGGGTACGTCCGGTCGGCCCCGTCGGACTCCGGCACCGGGACGCGTCGCAGGGTGCGCTGGTACCCGAAGTGCCAGGCGTCCTCGGCCGGGGCCAGGACGCGGGTGTGGGCGTCCTCGGGGACGGCGGTGTTGGACCACCAGTACACCGGGACGGTGTGATGGTGCGGGTTGCGGATGCGCACGCCCACGTAGAGGAAGTCCGCGCCGTCGGGCAGCCACAGGTCGACCTGGAACGGCAGGTCGCGCAGCCGCTCCCACTCCCACAATCGGAGCATCTCGCCCCCGTCGGGGGCCGGCACCCGGGCGGCGTGCAGGGGGGCGCACGAGAGGGTGGTGTGCCCGGTGGCGCCGATGTTCCATTCGATGCCACCGGAGAACCACGCGCCGTTGAGGGCGAAGTCGGCGGGCTGCACCACCGGGTTGCGGTAGAGCAGTTCACGGCCGGTGGGCTTGTGGTGGAGGGAGTGGATCCGGCCGCCGAGGCCGGGCAGGACGGTGGCGCGCAGCCGGTCGTTCTCGATGACCAGGGCATCGAGGTCGGTGCTGCGGCGGTCCCGGCCGTAGCCGTCGCGCCTTCGGGTGGGCAGGATCGAACGCAGCGGCTCGTAGCGGAGCTGCCGCGCCATATCGGGCGGCGGGGCGGCACCCGAGGGGACCTCGACGCGGTGCACGTCGCCGGGGTCGTGCAGGGCGGGCAGGGGATTGTCCGGGCCGACGGCGGCCATGGGAAGGGTCAGGGTGGTGCGTCGCACACTCGTGGCCACGGCTGCCTCGCAAGATCGTGCCGGGCCCCCTCGGCTGCGGCGGCCCCCTGTTGACCATGGAACAACGTGATCGCCGGTCTGACCAGGGCCCCTGGAGACCGGGTGGGGTCAGGGTTGCGCAAAAACGCCCTCAAGGAGGTCGGCCAGCAGCACGGCCCCGGAGCCGTCGGGGTCACGGTCCGGGTCGTAGATCGCCACGTCGATCCCCACGCAGCGCGGGGAGGCCGCCAACGGGCCGAGCAGCGCCCGCAGTTCCTCGGTGGACAGGCCGTCGGGGTCGGGACTGTCCACCGCCGGCATCACGGAGGGGTCCAGCACGTCCGCGTCCAGATGGATCCAGAAGCCGTCCAGCGGGGAGTTCTGGAGGTGCCCGAGCGCCGCCCGCGCGACCGTCTCCGGGCCGCGTCGCCGGATCTCGCCGACGTTGGTGCAACTGATGCCCAACCGCGCCAGCTCTCCCTGGTCGGTGTCCGCGTCCCGGATTCCCAGGAGGTTCACGTCCTCGTCCCGGACATACGGGCGCAGGCCCTCGATGTCCGTCAGATCGGGCTGACCGCGCCCGGTGATCTGGGCGGCGCCCTCGCCGGCCGCGGCACCAACGGGGCCGGACACCTCGGTGTTCCCCGGATGCCGGAAGTCGCTGTGCCCGTCCAGGTAGGCGACGCCGTACCGTCCCAGGCGCCGCAGCGCGAGGACCGAACCCAGCAGGATGCTGCAGTCGCCGCCGAGGACGACCGGGAAGTCCCCGTTGCGGACGTGGCCCTGGATCCGTCGGGCGAGCCGCACGCTGTACTGGGCGAGCGCCGCGGCGTGGAAGTCCCCGTCTCCCTCGCGCCACTCCCCCAGGCCGTACCGGGGCGGCACCACCACCCCGCCCTCCTGGGCCCCGAGCCGCCGCAGCAGTCCCTGCTCCCGCAGCGCTCCGGCCAGTTTGTAGCAACCGGGCACGGCACCGGGCGCGGGCGGCCGCAGTCCCAGGTTGGAGGGGGCGTCGATCAGCACGTTCCGGCGCATACGGCGATCGTAACGGGCGGCGTCCAAACGGCCGGTCGTTGCAGGGGGTTGCACGGAAAATGCGCGGGCGGCGCCGGGCTCGTGCGCATAGCCTCTACTGCTGCACACTGGGAACGGGAAGAACGGAAGCGGTGCAGATGGCCACGCAGCACACCTACCGGGTGATCGTCCGCGGCAAGTGGGACAACCTCACCGAGGAGGCGCAGGCGAAGCTGCTCGCCGAGGTCGACGACCACGGACTGGCGCAGATGAAGTTCACCCCCGAGGGCTCGCTGGCCTACGACAGCGCGCTGCACGCCTTCAGCTACCGCTACGTCATCGTCTCGGACGCCGAGTACGGCGAGGCGATGGCCGCCGCGCTCGGCGAGGAGAAGGCGGAGGACGCGCTCCGGGAGGCGGGTCTGGGTCACCGCGAACTGCGGGCCACCGCCACCGACATGGACACCATGAAGGTCAACCGGAAGCGCCGGTAGCGGCCCTCCCGTCAGAAGCGCCCTGGTTCCCCTGCCCCTTGGGGAACTGCTCGTTGAGGCGGATCCGGTTGCCGAACGGGTCGGTCAAGGTGAGGCAGGTCCCGAACTCGTCCTCCTCCAGGCCGGGTCGCAGGTACGGGTAGCCCTTGGTGGCCAGTTCGGCGTGCAGGGCCCGCACCCCGGTCAGCTCGACGTAGACGGTGGAACCGGGGGTCGCGTCGCCGTGGTGCTCCGAGAGGTGGAGCACCAGGCCGTCGCGGGAGACCTGGGTGTAGAGGGGCATGCCCGGCTCGAAGCGGTGTTCCCAGTCGACGGTGCATCCGAGGTAGTCGACGTAGAACTCGTGCGCCTTGGCCACGTCGAAGATCCGGAAGACCGGCACCGTGCGCCGGACGACGACCGCCCGCGTGTCCTGGGAATCACTCACTCCGCTTCGCCGCCCTTCGGGGTGTTCCGTTCCGCCCGGATACCGTCCAGGTCGGCCTGGTCGTCGGTGTCCTCCTGGAGCATCTCGCGGGTGATGGCCCAGCGTTCGTGGTCGCGCCAGGCGCCGTCGACGAAGAGGAAGTCCGGCGAGAAGCCCTCCAGACGGAAGCCCGCGCGCTCCACCAGGGAGATGGACTGCTTGTTGGGCGGCTGGATGTTGGCCTCCAGGCGGTGCAGGCCGAGCGGCCCGAAGGCGTGGCGGAGCACCAGCCACAGCCCCTCGCTCATCAGGCCGCGCCCGGCCGCGTGCGCGAACGCCCCGTAGCCGATGGCACCGCTGCGAAAGGCGCCGTGCACGATGTTGTTGACGGTCAGGTAGCCCGCGATGCGTCCCGCGTGGTGCTCGCAGATCAAGTAGCCCTCGCGCAGCGGCTCCTGGAGCCGCGCCAGATAGTCGTCGTACGCCTCGTCGGTGGCCGGCGGGAACAGCCAGGGGCGGTGCAGGTCGGCGCTCTGCCGGGCGAGGGCGGTGAACTCCTCGCGGTCGTCGGCGGCGAAGGGGCGAATACCCACCCTGGGACCACGCACGAGATAGCGGTCGGTGCTCGTCATCAGCAGATCGTACGAGGGGCGGTGGCACCGGACCAGCCGTCCCCTCTTCCGGGTGGCACACCACCCGGCTGTCGGCTCCGAACGACCGGGCGGCCACCCGGAGCCGACAGCGCCGGTGCGATGCCGAACGGGAACGCACCGGGATCGTTCAGCGCCACACGGGCGCGTCACTGCCGCAACGGCCGGGCGGCGTCGTCCAGTTCACCGGACCGCCGTCGAAGGCCACCGGAGGCAGGGCGTGCCGCAGCCGCCCAACGGGGCTGTCGGCCTCCCCGAGATAGCGGTCGGGGTCATAGCCCGGGGAGGGGGCGGGGAGCGTCGTGCCCTCATGGGCGGGCGGTTCGGTCTCGTTCCCCAGGTCGTGCACGAGCCAGCGTGCCGTACGGGCCAGCGCCAGCGTCGCCAGGTGCGAACCGCCCGTCCGGGACTGCTCGGTCAGCGCCCGCAGCACCGCCGCGGCCAGGAGGTACCCGGTGCCGTGGTCCAGTGCCTGGGCGGGCAGCGCGCCCGGGGTGCCGGCGCCGTCCGCCTCGATGGCGGCGATGCCGGTCGCCACCTGGACGACGCTGTCGAAGCCGCGCCGCCCGCCCCAAGGGCCGTCGTCGCCCCAGGCGGAGAGCTGCGCCACGACCAGCCCGGGGCGGCGCTCCGCGAGGGCCTCGGGGGCGAGCCCGAAGCGGTCGAGCGCACCGGGGCGGTAGCCGGTCACCACCACGTCCGCCTCGGCCAGCAGCGCCTCGAAGGAGGCGCGGCCGCCGGGCGAACCCAGGTCGAGCGCGGTGGAGCGCTTGCCGAATCCGGTGTCGTTGTGGGCGTCCTGGCTCTCCGGGAGCTGCGGGGCGTCGATGCGCAGGACGTCGGCGCCGAGGAGGGCGAGCGTACGGGTGGCGACCGGGCCGGCGATCACCCGGGTCAGGTCCAGGACACGCAGCCCGGCGGCGGGCAGCACCGGGTCCCCTGCGCGGGCCGGCACAGCGCGCGGCGGGGCGGCAGCGCCGAGCGGCTCCCGCGTCAGCAGCGGGTGACGGGCGACGGCGGCGCCCTGCGGGTGGGCGGACCACTCCTCGGGGGTGCGGGCGGCGATCGCCAGTCCACCGGCCGCGTAGACGGCGTCCTCGACCTCATCGGCCCGCCGGCCGGCGATCACGGCCTCGACGTCCGCGGGCTCGGCGGTATCCGGGAGGCCCAGTGCGCGGAGCAAACGGGCGCGGTGGTGCGGGTAGTTGGCGTGGGTACGGAGCCAGCCGTCGGAGGCGCGCCAGAAGCGGGAGAGCGGCGCGAAGGTCGAGGCGGCGTGACCGTCGATGCGCAGATGCCGCTCACTGACGAAGGCGGTGGCCACCGCGCCGTCGTCGACCCGTACGGAGCGCAGCGGGCCTCCGTCGCGCCCGGCGGCCAGTTCGGCAGCGGCCAGGGCGCAGGCGGCGACGGTGGCGCGGGCCAGGTCCATGGCCGGGAGTCGGGCCGCCAGCAGGCCGGGCGGCCCGGCGTAGGAGATCCGTTCCGTCAGCCCGGGATCGCCGCCGAGCGCGGCCCAGGCCTGGTCCGTAGCGAGAGTCCGTCGCCGTCCCGTGTCGTCTCGTTGCACCATGAACCGAGTCTGGCACTGAGTGCCAACCTTGACCAGGGGGTGACCCTCGGGGCGCCGAGCTGCGGGAAGCTGCCGATGACGATCACGGCGGCGACGCGCGTGAACAGAGCACCATGACGACGGTCGACGCACTCCCGACGCGCACGCCAGAGCGGCACCGTGTGCCAGCACGGCGCGCCGCCCGACCACTCCCCACACCCCGATGCCCTTCATCGCATCGCCGTACAGCCGACGGGAGTTGAGGCATCGCGCGCCATCCACAGGCCGCCGTCACGCGATGGCGCACGGAGTGACCGTACGGTAGCGTATGGCCATGGCGCGAAAGCGGGCGAAGGGGACCGACGACGGTGCCGCGCGGCAGCGGTTGACCGTGCAGGACTGGGCCGACGCGGCCCTGGCCGCGATGGGCGAGGGCGGGCTGGCGGCGGTCGCCGTGGAGCCGTTGGCGGCCCGGTTGGGCACCACCAAGGGCAGTTTCTACTGGCACTTCGCCAACCGGGACGCACTGATCGAGGCCGCCCTGGACCGCTGGGCGCAGGCCCGCACCGAGGCTGTGATCGCCGAGTCGGCGGACGAGCGGGATCCGGGCGAGCGGCTCCGCCTGCTGTTCCGACGGGCGACCCGCCGGACCGCCGGCGACCCCCTGGAGGTCTCGCTGCTGGCCTCCGCGGCGGACCCTCGGGTGGCGGCCGCACTCGCCCGGGTGGCCGACCGCCGGATCGGCCATATCGCCACCCTCTTCGCCGAGTTGGGCTTCCCCGAGGACGAGGCGCATCATCGGAGCCTGCTCGCCTACACCACGTATCTGGGGCACACCCAGCTCAGCCATGCCGTGCCGCGGTCCCTGCCCGACGGCGCCGCGCGCGAGCGCCACCTGGACGCGGTCCTGGAAACCCTGTTGCGTCCGGCGGGAACACCGGGGACAGTTTCGGACGTTCGACCATCGAAGCCACAGCACCGAGCAACGGAGACCACCGTCGAGAGGGGATGAGAGCGCATTCGAGCACCCAACGGGACCGCTTGCGCGCCGCGTTGAACGACCGGCGCGGAGCCGCGCCCGGTCCACCGCACCCCTCTGGAGATCAGCGCGGCCCCTCACACTCGCACGGGGGACGGCATGTCACACGACGGCCGTCGGTGACATCCCCCTGGTGAGCGCATCACCTCACCCGCACGGGAGAAACCGTGAGCGAAACCATCCCCTTCCCCCAGAACCGCACCTGCCCCTACCACCCGCCCTCCGCCTACCGGCCGTTGAGTGAAAACGGCCCGCTCTCCCACGTCTCCCTCTTCGACGGCCGCACCATCTGGGCGGTGACGGGTCACGCGGAAGCGCGGGTCCTGCTGAGCGATCAACGACTGTCCGCCGACCGGCAGAACCCGGCGTTCCCCATCATGATCGAGCGCTTCTCGAACATCCGGCGGGTGCGGACGCCGCTGATCGGCGTGGACGACCCGGAGCACAACACCCAGCGGCGGATGCTGATCCCCACCTTCAGCCTCAAGCGAACCGCCATGCTCCGGCCGAGGATCCAGCGCATCGTGGACGACCTGCTGGACCGGATGCTGGCGCAGGGCCCGCCCGCCGAGTTGGTCTCCGCGTTCGCGCTGCCCGTCCCGTCGATGGTGATCTGCGCGCTGCTCGGCGTCCCGTATGCGGACCACGAGTTCTTCGAGGAGCGGTCCCACCGCATCCTGCGCGGGCGTACGGCCGAGGAGGGCGAGGAGGCCCGCCGCGAACTGGAGGGGTATCTGGCGGACTTGATCGCCCGTAAGGAGAGGGAACGGGGCGACGGCCTCCTGGACGAGCTGATCGACGACCGGCTCCGGGCCGGCTCGCTGGAGCACCAGGAACTGGTCCGCCTGGCCATGGTGTTGCTGATCGCCGGCCACGAGACCACCGCCAACATGATCTCCCTCGGCACCTTCACCCTGCTCGAACACCCCGACGCGCTGGCTCAGTTGCGGGCCGACGACAGTCTGATCCCGGGCGCGGTCGAGGAGTTGCTGCGTTTCCTGTCCATAGCCGACGGCATGGTGCGGGTGGCGACCGCCGACATCGAGATGGCCGGCCAGACCATCCGCACCGGCGACGGCGTGCTGTTCCCGACGTCGCTGATCAACCGCGACGAGACGGCCTATCCGTCGCCGGACGAACTGGATCTGGAGCGCTCGGCGCGCCACCATCTCGCGTTCGGCTTCGGCATCCACCAGTGCCTCGGCCAGAATCTGGCCCGCGCCGAGATGGAGATCGCGCTACGCTCCCTCTTCAGGCGAATTCCCGATCTGCGACTCGCCGTGCCGGCTGCCGAGATTCCCTTCAAGCCGGGAGACACTCTCCAAGGAATGATCGAACTGCCGCTCGCCTGGTAGCGCCGATCGGCAACCACCGGGGGCGGCTCGTCAACGAAAGGGGTCCGGTCATGCGGATCACCATCGACAAGGACGTCTGTATCGGCTCCGGCCAGTGCGCCCTCACCGCCCCCTCGGTGTTCACCCAGGACGACGACGGATTCAGCGCGCTGCTGCCGGGCCGCGAGGACGGCGGGGGCGACCCGCTCGTTCGGGAGGCCGCCCGCGCCTGCCCCGTGCAGGCCATCGAGGTCACGGAGGACTGACGCCGGACGACCGTCCGCGAACCGCGTCGATGACGACCGCGTCCCCGATCGCCCCTCGGCACCGGGCGACCGCGGCCCGCCGGACGCGCACCGCCGCTGACTCCGCCACGTACGCCAGCCACCCCTTCCGCTACGGCACGGCCCCCTGGGTGACGGGGAGTTCGAGAACCCCGGTGTCCCCCGGCGCGCTGGTGACCGTCACCCACTTCGACCCGCGGTTGCCCACGTAGGCGGAGTCACTCGCGGCGATCACCAGCCGCAGCCGGTGCCCCGGCTGGTAACGGTGCACGATGCCCGGGAGTTCCACCGTGAACCGCCGGGTCACATCGGACACCCGGGCCGGGGCCACCAGCCGGTGCACCAGCGTCTTCCTCCCGTCCGGCGCGATGTCATAGAGCTTCGCGAAGAGCACCAACTTGTCGGCCGCGTCCGAGGAGTTCTGCACCTGCTCGGTCTGCGGCGAGACCACCCGCAGCGTCAACTTCGGTGCACCCACCACGTCCAGCGGCCGGCCCTCGACCGGCGCCGAGGTCCAGTCCAGGTAGGTGCCCTTGATGTCGTACGGCTGCGGGTCCGAGAAGCCGACCATGCTGGCGAGCGAGCTCTCCGAATGGCTGGTGGGCAGCCGCAGGTCACGGTACTCACGACTGCCGGGGACCACCTCGCCGCGGTCGTGGACCAGTTTGCCGTCCCCGGACAGGTAGAGCCGGCGGCTGCCGCCCGTGGGAAAGGCGGACGAGGCGGCGTAGGTGGGACCGTTGGTCACCCAGTCCCGGTAGTAGGCGAAGGCCGGCCCGGTGGCGGCCGTCCGGTGGCGGAGATAGCGGTCGAACCAGGAGAGGATCCGCTGGCCGACGTAGCTGCTCTCCAAATTGCCCTTGGCCAGGTCGAGTTCGCCCCTGGCCGGGTCCTTCATCCCGCCGCTGTGGCCCCAGGACTGCCAGATCATCTTGACCGGAGTGCCCTGGTCGGCGAGGGTGCGGTAGGTGGCCGCCGCCTCGTTGAGGTTGAAGAGGGTGTCGGCCTGGCCCTGGACGAGCAGCGTGGGCGCCTTCACGGACTTCAGATAGGAGACCGGGGAGACGCTGCGCACGTACTGGAACACGGCCCGGGTACCGTCGGCCGGGTACCGGTGGGAATCCAGCAGCCGCTTGGTGCGGCAGGCCGGCGCGACGAAGTGCAGACAGCCGGCGCTGCCGGTGCGCGACAGGCTCAGCCCCGGGTGGAGCAGCCCCTGCGCCTCCCCGAGGAGGAAGAACGCGTTCGTCCATTGGTACTTGTACGCACCGGCCAGCGGGCCGCTGACGCCGTGGGTGCGGTCGGCGTTGTTCGGGTCGAGGGAGTAGGACAGGTCGTTCCAGGTGACCAGCGGGACCAGTGCGTCGATGCGGTGGTCGACCGCGGCGGTGGCCATCTGGATCGCCCCGCCGTACGACCCGCCGATCATGCCGACGCTGGGGTCGCCGGGCCCGTCCTTGGCGACGAAGTCGACACGGGTGCCGTCGTTGGCGGCGCGGGTGCCGGCCAGCAGGTCGACCAGTTGGCTGGCCGCCTTGCCGTCGATCTCCGGGTCGTCGAGGGAGATCGGGCAGCCCGTCTCGCCGAAGCCCAGACCGGAGTAGGCGAGCACGACATAGCCGCGGGTGGCGAACGCCCGCGCGATGGCGTCGGTCGAGCCGTCGGTCTTGCTGCCGCCGAAGCCGTTGGTGGTCATCACGGCCGGAGCCGGGTGCGCGGCGTCGACACCCAGCGGACGGTAGAGGTCCGCGTCCACCTCACAGGTGCGGTCGCCGGCCCGCACCGACACCTTCAGCGCGGTGACGTCATACGGCGCGGCGGCGCCACCCGCGACGGCGGCGGGGGCGCTCAGGGCGAGGGGCGCGGTGAGGGCCGTACCGGCCAGCAGGGCGAGGGAGACGCGGACCACGGGGCGGAACGCGCCTCGGGACACGTTGGGCACGCAGACCTCCAAAAGGGCACGTCGTACCAACCAGTCGGTAACGGCGGGCTCATGGTGTGGCACGAGTAGCGGACAAGTCAACGCTCACGGCACGCGTCGGTGATAGGACGTCAGTTCAGCTCTCTGGGCGTGGAGATGAGCGGAAGCTACGGGTGGAAAGGCCGCGGGTGGGACGGCCGATCGCGGGCCGGCCGGGCCATCGGGCGGACCGGCCGGCCCCGTCGTCAGACGGCCGCACCTCCGCTCCCCGGCACGCCGCGCAGGAAGTGGTCCAGAACGCGGACACCGAACTGCAGGCCCTCCACGGGAACCCGTTCGTCCACGCCGTGGAACATTTCCTGATAGTCGAACCCCTCGGGCAGCTTCACCGGTGAGAAGCCATAACCGACGATGCCCAGACGGGAGAACTGCTTGGCGTCCGTGCCCCCCGACATGCAGAACGGCACGGTGCGGCCCTGCGGATCGAACCGCTCGATGGCGGCCCGCATCGCGGCGAACGTCGGCGAGTCGACCGGGGCCTGGAGCGCGACCTCACGGTGCTGGTAGTCCCAGGCGACGTCGGGACCGGTGAGTTCGTCCATGGTGGTGCGGAACTCGGCCTCGCCTCCAGGGACGACCCTGCCGTCTACGTAGGCGACGGCGGACCCCGGGATCACGTTGACCTTGTAACCGGCCGCCAGCATCGTCGGGTTGGCGCTGTTGCGGACCGTGGGCTCGACCAGCTTGGCGGACGGCCCCAGCTTGGCGAGCAGGGCGTCGACGTCGAAGTCGGCCCGCTCGGGGTCGATGTCGAGGTCGTGCAGCGCGGCGAGTTCGCGCAGGGCGGCGCGGACGGTGGGGGTGAGCCGCACCGGCCAGTCGTGCGCGCCGATCCGGGACACCGCGTCGGCCAGCCGACTGACCGCGTTGTCGCGGTTGACCTTCGAACCGTGCCCGGCCCGACCGTGGGCCGTCAGCTTCAACCAGGCGGTGCCGCGCTCCCCGGCCGCGATCGGATAGATCCGCATCCCGCCGCCGGCGTGGAAGGTGAACGCCCCCGACTCGCTGACGCCTTCGGTGCAGCCTTCGAAGAGGGCCGCGTGGCGGTCGGCCAGGAACCCCGAGCCGTCCTCGGCGCTGGCCTCCTCGTCGGCGGTGAACGCGAGCACGATGTCGCGCCGGGGACGCACTCCACCGCGGGCCCACTGCCGGACGACCGCGAGCATCATGGCGTCCATGTCCTTCATGTCGACGGCGCCGCGGCCCCAGACCACGCCGTCGCGGACCTCTCCCGAGAAGGGGTGGACCTGCCAGTCGGCTGCCTCGGCCGGGACCACGTCCAGGTGCCCGTGCACCAGCATCGCGTCGACGGACGGATCGCTGCCCTCGATGCGGGCGACGACGTTCGTGCGCCCCGGGGTGCGCTCCAGCAGGACCGGCTCGATGCCCACGTCGGTCAACTGCTCGGCGACGTACTCGGCGGCCGGACGCTCCCGGCAACTGCCGTCGCCGGCATTGCTGGTGTCGATCCGGATCAGCTCCGAGGTGAACCGCACCACCTCGTCGAGCGCCTGCTGATCGACCGCCCCGGCACCCGGGTCGGTCCTGTGCTCCGCCAGCTCTTTCTCAGCCATATTGTTCCTCCACGGCGGACGAGACGACGGTGGTGACCGCCTTGAAACACCGGATGGCTTCGTACATGTCCTGACTGGTATACGCGACGCGGCGCTCAGCGCTGCGCTCCACGCCGGGCACGCATGTCGCCGCCCCCACCAGATGCTCTGCGTCGAACTCCAACTCGAAACGGAACGGGCCGCCGTGGAACGGCTCGTGACGCACCGCGAGCGCCACGGCCTCGCTGGCCGCGGCCCGTATCTCGGCCGCCGTTCGGGCCGGCGGCCGGCACACCGCCGCGTAACGCGACACGTAGTCCTTGACCGCCACGGCGGGTGCCCGCGGGGCGTACCCCTGGGCGTCCGCACAGGTCCGGTCGTCGCCCGTCACCAGCACCACGGGCACGCCGTACTCGGCCACGACCAGGGAGTTGAGATATCCCTCGCTGGCCCGTGTGCCGTTGACCCAGACGCCGGTGAGCGTGTTGGCGAGGTAGGTGTGGGCCAGCACGCCCTCCGTCCCGGCGCCGGTGTGATAGCCGACGAACGCAATGCCGTCGACGTCGCCGTGCTGGACTCCCTCGACCATGCTCAACGCCTTGTGACGTCCCGTCAGCATCGCGGCGCGCTCGTCGAGCTGCTCCAGCAGCAGGTTACGCATCGTCCAGTGGGCCTCGTTGACGAGGACCTCGTCGGCGCCGCCCTCGAAGAACCCCGCGACGGCGGCGTTGACGTCCGAGGTGAACATGTGGCGGCAGCGCTCCCATTGCGGCGTGCCCGGCAGTACATCGGCGGGCCACGTCACGCCCGTGGCACCCTCCATGTCCGCGGAGATCAGGATCTTCACGTCTATCAGTCCCATCGCAGGTGAGAGGGCGTGCACTCAGCTCTTGAACGATCACGTTACGCGGCCACGAACACCCGTACCAGGGCTGTGGATAACTCCGGAGGTCCAGACCACTGGAGATCAACTGCAGGGCTGGGACGGGGCGTTCGGGCGGGGCGGACGGGGCAGGCGGAGTCGTGGTGCGCGCGTTCGCGTGTCGCGTCCGGCCCTCCACACCCGCCCACCCCCCGAAGGGGGGTGGGCGGCGGGGAAAAAACAAACCTAGGCAGGAGTCGACAGAGCGCGCGGCAGGGCGGGGCGGGAAGCACAGCAGGCAACGCGACAGGAAGCGAAGCGGGAAGCACGGCAGGGAGGACAGCAGGCAACACGGCAGGAAGCGCGGTAGCACGCACGGCCAGGAGTACCGCAGGCAACACGGCAAGGAACGCACCAGCACGCACAGTGAGGAGCCCAGCAGGCAGCGCGGCAAGGAACGCAGCGGGAAGTGTGGCACGTAGCGCAGCAGGAAGCCCGGAAGGAAGCGCGGTAGCACGCACCGCCGCGCGTCAGGGGCTGTAGGGGTGTGGCACGAGCGGGGCGCGCTTCACTCCAGTTCTTCCTGGCAGCGTTCCAGCCACTCCAGGTCTGCTTGGAGGTGCAGTAGCGCGCCTTCTATCAGCAGGTGTGCGACCCGGTTGCCCCGGTCCTCGGAGGCCGCCAGACGGGAGAGTTCCCGCATGGTCTTGAGGTAGTGCCGGCGCTGCTTGTTGATCAGGGCGATCTGACTGGCGGCCCCGGCGCGGGAGGCGAGCGCGAGCTTCATGAAGAACTCGTCGCGGACCCGTGGTGCGACCGTGGCGTCGCCGAACCACGCGCTCACCGTCTCCCGGCCGGCCTCGGTGATCCGGTAGATGCGCTTGTTCGGGCGGTCCGGTTGCTCGACCTCCTCACCCACGATGAGGCCCGCCTTCTCCAACCGCCCCAGGGTGACGTAGATCTGGCCGACGTTCGGCTGGGGGTAGGCCGCGCCCAGAAGCGTCTCCAGGGCGTGCTTGAGTTCGTAACCGTGCGCGGGCCCGTTGGCCAGCAGTGCCAGGAGTGGCAGCCGCACGCTTTCCCTCTCCCTGTGCCCTTGTTGACCGTGCCAATCGTCCGACCGTAGCCCGGTCCCGTCCGGCGGAGGAGGCCCTACCGGCGGCCGTTCACCCCGGAGGGGCCGGCAGGCCAGCGTCCCGTTGGGGAGGCCTCCCCCGGGAAGACTCGCCCTGAAGGCCACGACCCGAAGGACTTTCTTTAGTTTTTCGGCTCCTACCGACCGTCCCCTGTGGGCAACAGGTATACACGCACGTTGTCGACGAGTTCCGCCGGCCCCTGGACGCGCCCCGCTCCCTCCGGGTGCGGCGCACCGCGCCTCGCCCTCGCCGTTCCTCCACATCCGCCCCGCCACCCGGTGCCCGCCCCACCGCTTCCCGCGATCCGGCACCCCCGTTCCGGCGCGCGTCGCCCCACCCCCCGAAAGGCTCAACCACCGCTCCCCAAGCGCCGGTTTCCACGCCCCGAACACCCCACCACCCAACCCCCAGCGCCCGCCACCCAACTCCCCACCCCCGCTCCCCGCACCGCACCCGGCCCCGCACCGCACCCGGCCCCACGCCGCCCATCACCCACCGCCACCCTCTACTCGCTTGTTGTATACGGGAGTTGAGAGTGAGCGGAAGCAACCACCATCCCATCGGGTGCGATTTGGCAGTGGAGTTGGGCGCCATACGCCACAAATCCGGGCACGTATCGTTCGACTTCCGTCATTCCGTTGACACCGAAAAGATGCGGCTACCTAACATGCATGCATCACAGCAACTCGCAAGTTGCCGCGCCGACTTGCACCGTAAGAAGTGGATCCCGGCAGATGCTCACAGCCACCGCAGATCGCGGCCACCCGACCCCCGCCCAGGACACGGCCCAGCGCTGGTGGCGCGATGCGGTCATCTACCAGGTCTACGTACGCAGCTTCCGTGACACCACGGGGGACGGTGTCGGAGACCTGGCCGGGGTCCGCGGCGGGCTGCCGTACCTGAAGAAGCTGGGCGTGGACGGGGTGTGGCTCAGCCCGTTCTTCCCGTCGCCGCAGCACGACCACGGCTACGACGTGGCCGACTACCGCGACGTGGATCCGGCGTACGGCGACCTCAACGAGTTCGACCGGCTGGTGGCCGACGCCCACCGGCTCGGCCTGAAGGTGCTGCTGGACATCGTCCCCAACCACTGCTCCAGCGAACACCCGTGGTTCCAGGAGGCGTTGGAGGAGGGGCCGGGCGGACCGGCGCGTTCCCTGTTCCACTTCGCGGACGGACGCGGGGAGGGCGGGGAGCTGCCGCCCAACAACTGGCGGGCGATGTTCGGCGGGCCCGCGTGGTCCCGCATCACCGAGGAGGACGGCACCCCTGGGCAGTGGTACCTCCACATGTTCACGCCCGAGCAGCCCGACCTGAACTGGCGTAACCCCGAGGTGGCCGCCGACTTCGACAAGGTGCTGCGCTTCTGGCTGGACCGCGGGGTGGACGGCTTCCGGATCGACGTGGCGGCGGGGCTGTTCAAGCACCCCGAACTCCCCGACTCCCCCGACCCGTCGGCCGACGAGCGCACCCGCGACTCGGTCAACCCGTTGGCCTGGAACCAACCCGAGGTGCACCAGGTATGGCGTGACTGGCGGGCGCTGTGCGAGGAGTACACCGCCCGGGACGGTCACGACCGGCTCCTGGTGGGCGAGGTCTCGGTGCGCACCCCGATGGAGCAGGCCGCGTACGTCCGCCCCGACGAGCTGCACCAGGCGTTCTTCTTCCACCTGTTGACCGCACGGTGGGACGTCGACCTCTTCCGGAAGGTCATCGCCGAGGCGTTGACCGACATCGCCAACACCGGGTCCACCGTCACCTGGGTGCTCAACAACCACGACCAGGTGCGGACCGTCACCCGTTACGCGGGCGAACCGGGCACCCCAGAGGCCGCGTCGGGCCCGGCCCGGGCCCGTGCCGCGGCGCTGCTGATGCTGGCCCTCCCGGGGGCCGCGTACGTCTACCAGGGCGAGGAGTTGGGTCTGCCGGAGGTCGACGACCTGCCGGACGAGGTGCTCACCGACCCGATCTTCCATCGCACGGGCAGCCGACAGCACATCCGGGACGGCTGTCGGGTGCCGCTGCCCTGGTCGGGAGAGGCGGCCCCGTACGGCTTCAGCCCAGCCGAGGGGGCGCGGAGCTGGCTGCCGCAGCCCGCGTCGTTCGCGGCGCACACCGCGGACCGGGCGGTGGCCGACACGGGGTCGTTCTGGCATCTGTACCGCGAGGCGCTCCAGTTGCGCCGGGGCCTGCCGCAGCTCGGTGATGGCACGCTGCGTTGGTTGGAGTCGGAGCCGCAGGTGTTGACGTTCGTCCGGGGCGAGGGGCTGGTCTGCGCGATCAACTTCGGGACGGAGCCGGTGCCGGCCCCGGTGACCGGGGCGCCGCTGCTGGCCAGCGGTGACTGCCCGGCGGGAACGCTCCCGGGGGCCACTGCCGCGTGGTGGATGGACCCGGCCCGGCCGTTGCTCCCGTAGGCGGGCGGCGGTCAGGAGCGATACGGGAACGGGGGCGAGGCGCCGACCCCTGTTCCCCTCCGCCGGCGCCCTGCCCGCCATGTCCGTTTGGCGAATGTCACACGCGGCCGCCCTTCTCAAGGTGTGCCGCCGGCCCGCACGCTTGCGGAGTGCCCGCTTCCAGGGCACCGGCGTCGCTTCCTCGCCACTGCTGGTGGGATACCGGGCGGGCTTCCCCTAGGGGTGCCAGGCGGGCGGCGCACCCAGTGGGACAGGACGTACGCCCATGCACGGATCACGCATCGCACCTCGCTCGCGCCGGACACGTCGGGTGTTCGGAAGGCTCTGGACGCGATTGACGTGGCGTGCGCGTCGCGGACTGGCCACCCTGGTGGCCGCCGTGGCGACGGTCACCGTGCTGGGCGCCGCGGGGCCCGCCTCGGCGGGCACCGGCAGCGGCACCGTGGACGGCGCCGCCGAGGTCGTCTGCACCTCCGGCCGGCCGGGCCTGGCCGGCACCCTCTCCCGCGACATCGCCGGCGCGCTCCACGGGCGCGGCGGCACCTCGGCGCTCGCCCTCTACGACCGCCCCTCCGGGACCGACTGCGAGTTCCGGGCCGGCACCCACTTCGACTCCGCGAGCGTCATCAAGGTCACGGTCCTGGGGGCACTGTTGAGGCAGGCGGCGGAGGCGCACCGCGCGTTGACGCCGCACGAGGTCGAGCTGACCACCGCCATGATCACCAAGTCGGACAACGCCTCGACCAACGCCCTGTGGCACCAGATCGGCCGGGCCGGCATCCAGCACTTCCTGGACCTGGCCGGCATGCGCCACACCGTGCCCGGTGCGGGTGGCGCCTGGGGCCTCACCCAGATCACCGCCGACGATCAACTCGCCCTGATGCGGCTGCTGTCGACGGACAACGCGGTGCTCGGCCCGGCGTCCCGGCACTACGCCCTCGACCTCATGCGGAAGGTCGCCCCGGACCAGCGCTGGGGCGTCCCCGCCGGGGCGCCCGCCTCCACCACCGCCCACCTCAAGAACGGCTGGCTGCCGCGCCCTGAGGACGGCTGGCGGGTGCACAGCGTCGGCTCGTTCGACGGCAACGGCAACGACTACGCCATGGCCGTCCTCTCCAGCGGCAACGACACCCTGCGTGACGGGGTGGCCACCGTGGAGGCGGCCGCCAAGGTCATCCACCGGGATCTGGCCGGCGACGGTCGACCACCGGGGCGGGCCGCCACAAACCCGTCAACCGACGGTTGACGGGCGCGTGATCGTCAACCTATGGTTGACGCATGACGGAACCCGTACGCATGACGCATCCCGTTCGCCTCGACGATCTGATCGAGGCCATCAAGAAGAACCGCTCGGACGTACTGGAGCAGCTCTCCGACGCCGTGCTGACGGCGGATCACCTCGGCGAGGTGGCGGACCACCTCATCGGGCACTTCGTGGACCAGGCCCGCCGCTCGGGCGCGTCCTGGACCGACATCGGCCAGAGCATGGGCGTCAGCAAGCAGGCCGCGCAGAAGCGCTTCGTCCCCAAGGGGCCGGCCGGCAGCTCGGACTTCGACGTCAGCCAGGGCTTCAACCGGTACACCGAACGGGCCCGGAACGTGGTGGTGGCCGCGCAGAACGAGGCCCACGAGGCCGGCAACGCCGAGATCCGCCCCGAGCACCTGGTGCTCGGGCTGCTCCGCGAGCCCGAGGGGCTGGCGTTCCGGGCCCTGGTGGCGCAGGGCGTGACCGCCGAGGCCCTGCGCGAGGCGGCGACCGCGACGCTGCCGCCCGCGGTCGACGCGCTGCCCGCCCTCACCCCGTTCGACGTCCAGTCCCGCAAGGCGCTGGAACTCACCTTCCGCGAGGCCCTGCGCCTGGGCCACAACTACGTCGGCACCGAGCATCTGCTGCTGGCGCTGCTGGAGTTGGAGAACGGGTCCGGTCCGCTCACCGGTCTCGGCGTCGACAAGGCGGCCGCCGAGGCGTTCGTCGGCAAGGAGTTGGCCGCGATTCTCGCCGCCCGGCAGCAGCAGAAGCAGTAGTAGCCGGGCGGGGCGGGAGAGGCGCGGAAGAGTGCCACCCCGGTGGCCCCAGGGGGCTAGCCCCCTGGGGCCTCGCTCACCCCGGCCACCACCCACTGCGAGGGCAGCTCGATCAGGGCCCCGTCCGCCCCGTATTCCGTGGTGGTCAGCGGCAGTTGGCCGGACGCGGCGATCCGCAGGCCCTGTGCGCGCAGCAGTCCGGGCAGTTCGGAGTCCGGCATCTCGCCGGGGGCGATGCCGTGCGCGAGGACGGCGCGCACCTTCGCGGGCGGCCCGTCCGGGCCCTGGGCCAGGGCCAGCAGGACCTCCTTGGCGGCCGCGACCGGTTCGACGGCGAGGAGCCGGCCGCGGGTGCCCAGCAGCACCGCGGTGTTCGCCGCGATCCGGGCCCGCTCGCCGGCGGTGCACTGGTGCAGCAGGCCGCGCAAGTAGACGTTGCTGTCGCCGAGTTCGGCGTGGAGTTCGCGGACGGCGGCCTCGTCGGTGGCGTCGAGTCGGCGGAATTCGGCCACCGCGTCGGGGTCCTCGGAGCGGGCCCGCGCGATGGCCGCGGCGGCGCCGTCGACGCCCAGCACGCGTCCGAAGTGGCCGGCCAGACAGCGGGTCTGGGTGCCGTTGCCACAGCCCAGATCGACCAACGGGAGCGCGGCGTCGGCGTGTCCGGCCAGTATCGGGAGGTGCACCCGGGCGGTCAGCGACGGGTCGGAGTCCCAGAAGACCTGGCCCGCACCGGGTGGCGCGTCGTGCCAGAAGCCCTCCCAGGCCAGCAGGGTGCGGCGGGAATCGCTCATACCCCTTGCTACGCCCGCCGGTGATCACCCCGCAAGGGGCCCGGCGCCACCTTCACCAGTTCGCCAGAGGTTCTCCCAGACCGCCCGTTCAGTGCCGTCCGCGCCGCGTCGCCCCGGGCAGCGGCTGTTCGAACCAGACCGTCTTGCCGGTCGTGGTGCGGCTCGTCCCCCATTCCCGGGCCAGCCGGCTCACCACCCGTAGGCCGCGCCCGAATTCGGCGTCGGGCTCCGCGTCCAGCAACTGCGGCAGGGCGTGGTCGTCGTCCGAGACCTCGCACAGCAGGGCGTCGGTGTGCACCAGGCGCAGCACCACCCGCTCGGTGTGCGCGTGTTGGACGGCGTTGGTGACGACCTCGCTGACCAGGAGTTGGGCGGTCTCGACGGCCGACGGCAGGCCCCAGGCGGTGAGTTGCCCGGCGACCAGCCGGCGGGCCCGGCCGGCCTCCCGCGGGTCCAGCCGGAGCCGCCATTCGGCGACCGACTCCGGCGGGATGCCGTTGAGGCGGGCCATCAGCAGCGCCACGTCGTCCTTGCGGTCGTCGGTGACGTTCAGCGCCCGGATGATGGCGTCGCACGCGTCGTCCATCGAGGCGGCGGGGTGGGCCGCGGACTCCGCCAGCGCGGCCAGCCCCACCCCGATGTCCTCGCCGCGCACCTCCACCAGCCCGTCGGTGCACAACACCAGGCGGTCACCGGGCGCCACCGGGACCGTCACCGCCTCGAAGGGCACCCCGCCGACGCCGATCGGCGCGCCGGTGGGCAGCCGAAGGAGTTCGCTGCGGCCGTCCGCGGCACGGACCAGTACCGGCGGGACGTGCCCGGCGTTGGCGAGGGTCAGCCGCTGGCCGATCGGGTCGTAGACCGCGTAGAGGCAGGTGGCCAGGTAGGTGTCGCCGAGCCGCTGGGCGAGGTCGTCGAGGCCGCGCAGGAGCTGGGCCGGCGGCATGTCGATGGCGGCCATGGTCTGCACCGCGGTCCTCAACTGGCCCATCATCGCGGCGGAGTTCAGGCCGTGGCCCATGACGTCGCCGACCACCAGCGCGGTGCGGGAGCCGGGCAGCTTGATGGTGTCGAACCAGTCCCCGCCGACCCGGCCGAGGTGGGTGCCGGGCAGGTAGCGGGTGGCGGTGTCGCAGCCCGGCATACGGGGCACGATCTGCGGCAGCATGCTGTCCTGGAGCGTCTCGGCGACGTTCTCCTGGAGGGTGTACATCCGGGCGTTGTCGAGTACGAGGCCGGCGCGGGCGGCGAGTTCGGCTCCCGTTACCCGGTCCATGTCGTTGAACTCCGTGCGCGCCGGGTGCCGCAGCAGGATCATGAAGCCGAGCACCACGGTGCGCGCCTTGAGGGGGACGACCAGCAGCGACCGGCCGTTGATCAGCGGGCTAATGTCGCGCTTCTCGAACTGCGCGGCGATGGCGTTGCCCAACTCCTCGGTGATCCGCGGGATCAGCACCGGCCGCCCGGTGGTCATGCACTGGAAGAACGGGGTGTGGACGGGGAACGGCATCGACTCGCCGACCGGGACGACGTCGTCCCAGCGGCCCGGCTCGTCGTTGTGCTCGACGGCGACGCGGTGCCACAGGGTGGTGGCGTCGGGCGGGCCGTCGGGGAACCCCTCGCCGGCCACGACCTGTTCGCGCAGGTAGGTGCCGGCGACGTCGGTGAAACGGGGGACGACGGCCTGGCTGACCTCCTGGATGGTGCGGGCCAGGTCGAGCGAGGAGCCGATCCGACCGCTGACCTCGTTGAGGAATTCCAGGCGTTCGCGGACCGCCGCGTGTTCGAGGTCCGGCTCCGGTTCGGCGGCGGTCGCGGCGGCGCCCGGGTTCCGCTCGGCCTCCGCCGCCCGTTGCAGCCGGGCGCGCCGCTCGACCCGGCGGGGCACGCCCCAGTCCGGCGTCACCGGGACGCGCTCCTGTTGGCTGATCTCCAGTACGGGGTAGCCGAGTTCGAGCACCTGGGCGACGATCCGGGCGCTTTCCCGGGGGCTCATGCTCGGCAGGATGTCGGGCAGCCGTCGGGCCAGTTGCCCGGCCCCGGGGAAGTCGGTGTGGAGCGCGAAGCCGGGCGCATGGCGGCGCCGGTCGGCCCCGTGGTCGCCGGCGCCCGGCAGTCGGGCGGCGTCCGCGGCGAGGACGAGCAGCCGCTCGGGCCCGGGGCCGGCCAGGGGGTAGGCCCACCACAGCAGGTCCACCAGGCCGGCCGCGGCGGCCATCCGGGCCCGGCCCGCCGTGGGGTACGTGGCGCCGCCCCCGAGGTACGCCGCGAGCCCGTGCGCCGCCGGCAACTCCCCCAGCTGGGCGCCGAGATCGGCCGCATCGGCTCCGGGGCCGTCCCACTCCTCGGTGCCGAGGGCGCCGCTGACCGGTAGCAGGTCGACGGCGGGGGCACCCACCGCGTCCTCCTTGGCGGCGCCGAACAGCCGGCGTGCGCCGGTGCTCCAGTGGGAGATCAACCCGTCGGCGTCCACCACCACGACGGCGAGCGGGATCCGGCCCGGGATCGCCGCCCGTGGCGCGGGCACCTCGGGTACCGGGCCGGAGTGGTCATCGCCTCGCGCCGGGCCACGCTCCATGGGCGGTTGCTCCTTCGTATGCACCGATCTTGCACCACCGACACCAAGGTACGACCGCGGGCGGATGCGGCGGGTGGCATTCCGCGAAGAGGGCGTGCGCGGGCGCATGCGCGGGTGAGGACGTCGCGTCAGTCCTCGTGCCCCAGTTGGAGGTCCCGTTCCGTCCGGCCGCCCCCCGCGACCCGCAGCACGGTGGCGACCGGCGGGTATCCGGCGGCGATCACGGTGTACTCGCCGGCCGACAGGTCGACGAAGCGGAACAGCCCGTCGGGGCCGGTGGTCGCGGTGTCCACCACGTTGCCGGCGGCATCGAGGAGGGTGACCCGGGCGTCCTCCACCGGGCGCCCGTCGCCGGCCCGTACGGTGCCGCGCAGCACGGCGCCGCCGGCGAGTTCGACGTCCTGACGGGTTTCGCGGGACGCCTGGACGCTGACCGGGAGCGCGGCCGGGCGGAACGCCGGGGCGCTGGAGGCCAGGGTGTACTCCCCCGCCACCAACTCCCCGATGACGTAGCCGCCTTCGCGCCCGCTGCGGGTGGTGGCCACCACCTCGCCGCGGACGTCGGTGAGGGTGACCATGGCGTCGCGGACGGGGGTGCCGTCGGCGGTGGTGACCGTACCGGCGAGCCGTCCGGCGCCGCCGAGCACCACGTCCAGCTCCACCGGGCGCTCGCCGACGGTCACGGTGACGGCCTGCGGTTGGTGCCCGCCGGCGGCCGCGATCAGCACATAGGCGCCGGCCCCCGGGGTGCTCAGGGCGTACCGGCCGTCCTCTCCGGTGGCGCCGCGGCCGATCTGCCGGCCGGCGACGTCGATGAGGGTGAGCGCGGCGCGCGGCACGATGCTGCCGTCGTGGTGCTGGACGGTGCCGCATACCGGGACGCCGGCCGTGGCGGGCGCGGGCGCCCCGGCGTACGCCAGGCGGCCGGCCGGGTAACCGTCCCCGTTGGTCGCGGGGTTGACCGGGGCGTCGGCCGCGGCGCGGGCCGGTGGGACGGCGGCGGGGTCCGCGGGGTCGCCGTACGGCGGGTATGCGGTCGGTGAGGTCTGTGGGGCGTGGGACACCAGGGTGTTCTCTTTCCGGAAGAGGGCGAGCAGGATGCCCAGGACGAGGGCCGGGGCGAGGAAGAGGAGGCTGCCGGGCACGGCCTCGGCGTAGGCGGCGAGGGCGCCGTAGCCGTCCCGCAGCGTGGCGGGCAGGGCGTCCGGCAGGTGCGGGTCCACGAGCGCGCCGGGGAGCGGCAGTTGGGCCGTGAGGCGGGCTACGAGCAGCACGAGGGCGAGGGCCGCGCCGATGCCACCGCCGAGCCGTCGGAGGCAGGCGGGGGCGCCGGTCGGGTCGGGGTCGGGCACGCGGGCGCGGACGGCGCGCACCAGCACCGGCAGCACCAACCCGAGGCCGAGCCCCAGGAAGCCGGACCACAGGCCGAGGACCATCCGGGAGGCGTCCGGGCGCGGGTGGTCCAGGAGCCAACTGCCCGCCGCGGCCACCGCGCAGCCCAGGAACGGGAGGACCATGACGTGGCCGGTGCGGCGGATGATCCGGTCGGCGGTGAACCAGGCCAGCAGCAGCGCGCCCGGCAGGGGCAGCATCGACAGCGCGGACGCGGTGGCGGTGGGGCCGCCGGCCGGCGGCAGGACGGCCGGGAGGTGGCGGAGCGCCCCGTAGAGGGCGATGCCGAGGGCCGCGGCAACCAGGCCGGTGCGTCCGAAGAGCACCTCCCGGAGCAGCCGGGGCGGGATCAGCGGCGCGGTGACGAGGCGCTCGACGACGGGGAAGAGTGCCGCGGCGGCCAGTGCGCCGCCTCCCAGGCCGAGGATCAGCGGCGCGTCCCAGGGGTAGCGGGTGCCGCCCCAACTGGCCAGCAGGGTCAGGCAGATGGCGAGGCCGGCGAGGAGCAGCGCGCCGACGAGGTCGGGGCGGGGGCGGCGGCCGGCGGGCCGGGGCAACCGCAGCGCGGCCGCGGCAACGGGGAGGAGCAGCAGGCCGAGCGGCACGGTGAGGGTGAGGCTCCAGCGCCAGACACCGTGGTCCGCGCAGTATCCGCCGACCAACGGGCCAACGAGCAGCGCCACGGCACAGGTGACGGCTGCGGCCGTGCGGCGGCCCCGGCCCCGCCCCTGGTCCGGCGTGGTCTCGGCGAGGATCGCGTGGACCCCGCCCAGCAGGCCGCCGGCACCGAGGCCCTGGAGGGCCAGGAACGCGAGCAGTTGGGGCGGCGCGTGCGTCGCCCCGGCCAGCCCCGCGCCGGTGGCGAAGACCAGCAGCGCGAGGAGGAGAGCGGTCTTCTTGCCGAGGAGGTCGCCCAGCTTGCCTCCCAGGGGCAGGCCGACGGCCGTGGCCAGGAGGCAGGTGGCCACCACCCAGAACGCCCTTGGGTGGCCGGGCAGTTCGGCGGCGAGGGCCGGGAGCGCGGGGAGGACGGCGGTCTGGCCGAGGGCCGCGGGCAGTACCAGCGCCAGCAGCACCGGCAGGGGCGCCCTCGGCGGCCGGGGGCCGGACAGGACCTCCGGCGCCTCGGCGTTCGCCGGCTCGGCCGGTTGCGGCGCCGGGCCCGCGGTCGCCTCGGCGGCGGTCGGCCTGTCCGGCCGGTCCCGCTCGCTCAGGGTGGTCCCGCCCACGTCCTGCTCCCCTCGTCACGCTGCTGCGGGCGCCCATTTCTCGCACCGGCGACAACAACGATCAAGCGAGGAGAATCGGAACAGGAGGGGCGGGAACGGACCTCAAGTGCCGCACCTGGGAGGCCTCTTGGGCTCCCATCTGGGGTTTCCGTCGACGGGCCGACCGAAAGCACGAACGGCACCGCCCCGGGGAAACCACCCGAACCGGTGAGCATGACCGCTCCCCGAACGGGTTACGACGGGAGCCGCCCTCACTTCTCCATGTGGGCCGCGAGGTTGGCGAGGATCGCGTCGTAGATCCGACCAAGTCCCTTGGGGGCGAAGGTCCGCTCGAAGAAGCCGCCGATGCCGGTGGCGCCCTGCCAGGTGGTGGTGACGACGACCTTGGCGCGGTTCTCGCCGGCCGGGGTGACGACCCAGGTGGTCACCATCGAGGAGTTGCGGTCCTTCTCCACCAGCTGGCCGTCGGTCGGCTCGTCGACCTCCAGCAGGCAGTCGCGCACCCGCTTGCTGGTGGCCTGGAGCTTCCAGTGGACGAGAGTGCCCTTGCCGTCGCCGCCCTCACGGACCTCGTACTCGCTGAACTGCTCGGGCAGCAGTTGCCGGCGCGTGCCGCTGTAGTCGGCGAGCGCGTCGAACACATCCTCCGGATCCGCCGCGATCTCGCGCTGCGTGGTGGCCTCTACCTGCCCCATGTGTGCCTTCCTCCAGTAGTCGGCTGCCGGACCTGCGTGCGCCGCCAACCTGCGGTGCGCGGACAAGCCAACCACCACTGGGCAGCGGGCCCAAATCCGGGTTGACACCCCGGAAGCGAACGTGTGTTCTATTATCGACCTGGGGGCTCGGCAGGATCGCAACAGGAGGCCCGATGCGCTGGGACAATCTGGGCGAAAGCCCCTCCGCGCTGTTCGGCACGGATGTCGTCACCCGAACGGTGGACACCCCCGAATTCCGCGGCCTCACCTTCCACGAGGTGCGCGCCCGCTCCCTGGTGAACCGCGTCCCGGGCGCCTCCCGGATGCCGTTCGAATGGACCGTGAACCCGTACCGCGGGTGCAGCCACGCCTGCGTCTACTGCTTCGCGCGGAGCACCCACGGCTACCTCGACCTGGACACCGGCCTCGGCTTCGACTCCCAGATCGTGGTCAAGGTCAACGCCCCCGAACTGCTGCGCCGGGAACTGGCCGCGCCCCGTTGGCGCGGCGACCACATCGCGATGGGCACCAACGTCGACTGCTACCAACGGGCGGAGGGTCGCTACGCCCTGATGCCCGGCATCATCGCGGCGCTGCGGGACCGCGCCAACCCGTTCTCGATCCTCACCAAGGGCACCCTGATCCTGCGCGATCTGGAGCTGTTGCGGCAGGCCGCCGACGTCACCGACGTGGGCATCTCGGTCTCCGTCGGCTTCCTCGACGGCGAGTTGTGGCGCACCGTCGAGCCGGGCACGCCCGCCCCCGGGCGCCGCCTGGACGTGGTGCGCACCCTCGCCGCCCACGGCATCCCCTGCGGGGTGCTGATGGCCCCGGTGCTCCCGTTCCTGTCCGACACCCCGGAGCAGCTGCGGGCCACGGTCCGGGCCGTCGCCGAGGCGGGCGCCGACTCGGTCACGCCGCTGGTGCTGCATCTGCGACCGGGCGCCCGCGAGTGGTTCCTGTCCTGGTTGGGCCACCACCATCCGCACCTGGTGCGGCGCTATGAGGCGCTCTACGCCGGCGGCGCGTACGCGCCCAGGTGGTACCAGCGCCGGATCACCCGGCAGGTGCACGAGTTGGCGGCCGAGTGCGGCCTGGGGCCGTTCCGGCCGGGTCAGGCGCGGCGGATCCCGCCCGAGCCCGCGCCGCCCGCCGAGGCGGACGAACCGACGCCGGGGGCCACGCAGTTGACGCTGCTGTGAGGGGCCGGGCGGGCCTCTGCGCGCCCGGGCGGGCTCGGCACGGCTCAGGGGCCGGCAACGTCCAGGGCGCGCGCCAGGCGGTCCCTGGCGGCCGTCTGGGCGGCGATCCGCCGGTCGATGACGGCCAGCCGCGCGCGGGCGATCCGCAGGCCCTCCGGCGACGGCGGGGCGGTGGACAGGTCGCCGTCCAGGCAGTCCCGGAAACAGGCGACGTCGGCGAGGGTGAGGCCGGCGTCGAGGAGATGACGGACGTTGCGGACGCGGTTGGCGACGAGGTCGTCGTAGACCCGGTAGCCGTTCGCCGCCCGCCGCGAGTCGATCAGACCCGCGTCCTCGTACTTGCGCAGCGCCCGCGGCGACACCCCGGTGGCGTCCGCCAGTTCACCGATCCGCACCGGATCACCTCCCCTCGTGCGGGCCGACCCGGCGCGGGGGTCCGGCCGCGCTACCCCGGCCCGCCCCCACGCTACCGGCCCCGTTCAGCCGACCACCGCGCCGCCGTCCACCGGAAGCACCACCCCGGTCACGAACGCCGCAGCCGGGGCTGCGAGTCGGGTGACGGCCCAGGCGACCTCCTCCGGGCGGCCGATGCGGCCCATCGGGGTGTGGTCGATCTGCCAGGCGCGCAGTGCCGTGCGGTGTTCCGGGGACCAGCCCTGGTGGTCCGCGATGGGGGTGTCGATCGCCCCGGGTGCCACGGCCACCACCCGGACGCCGCGCGGCGCCAGTTCCACCGCCCAGCTACGGGTGAGGAGTTCCAGGCCGGTCTTGGTGGCGGCGTAGACGGCGTTGCCCGGCCAGGCCCGTTGGCCGACCGAGGTGCTGATGTTCACCACCACCCCACCGGTGCGCTCCAGTTCGGGCACCGCTTCCTGGGTGAGCAGGACCGGTGCGACCAGGTTGGTGGCCAACTGCGGCGCCATGGACTCCTTGGTGTGGCTGCCGAGGGCCCCGCTGCCGACCACCGCGGCGTTGTTGACCAGGACGTCCAGCCGGCCGTGGGTCTCGACCGTGTGCCGTACGACGGCCGCCGGGACGCCGTGCGCGGTGATGTCCGCGGGGTAGGGGGTGATCGCGCCGTCGGTGCCGGCGGCCAGGGCGACCGTCTCGGCCAGCGGCCCGGGACGGCGGCCGACGGCCACCACGTGCGCGCCCTCCGCCGCGAACGCCACCGCGGCGGCCCGGCCGATGCCGGTGCCGGCCCCGGTGATGACGACGACCCGGTGCCCGGTGCGCGGCGCCCCGGCGGTCTCCAGAGGTGTGAGTGCCATGCCGCAAGCCTCGGACCCTGACCCCAGGGACAAGGTCAAGTGCGGTGTCCAGAAGGCGTTCCCCAGGAGTGGCCGGGCGGACCGAAATCGGATTGACCGGTGTCCACGGCGGACCGGACCCTCGACGGAATGTGCCGAGCGGACAGGCGGACGTCGTGGAGACCGCGATGCGGGGGACGGATGGGGTTGGTGAGGGGATGGCGGTGCGGCCGGAGCGGGGGTTGCGGGTACGCGAGATGACGGAGGCCGATGTCGACGCGGTCGCGGAAGTGCGGGTCCGCGGTTGGCAGTCGGCGTACCGGGGGCTGATGCCACCGGCGTACCTGGCGGCGCTGAGCGTGGCGGAGGACGCCGACCGGCGGCGGGAGTGGTTCGCGCGCCGCCGGCCCGAGGCGTGGGAGCTGGTGGCCGAGCGGTCCGGCGGGGTCGTCGGCTGGCTGGCCGCCGGCCCGGCCCGGGATCCCGATCTCGCGCCGGGCCGCCGGGAGTTGCCGTCCGGCCGCGCGCCCGTGGCCGAGCTGCTGGCCCTCTACGTGGCGCCGCCGCTCATCGGGACGGGCGTCGGACGGGCGCTGCTGGACGCCGGGACGGCCGGGGCCCGGGCTCGCGGCTTCGGCGCGCTGTCCCTGTGGGTGGTACGCGGCAACGCCCGTGCCCAACGCTTCTACGAGCGGGCCGGGTTCGCACCGGACGGGGCGGAGCGGTCCGAGGACGTGGCCGGTCGGCGCGTCCCGGAACTGCGCTACCGGCGCCCGCTCCCGTAGGGCGTCGGCCCCGCCTAGGCGACCGGGCCGGTGCGGCCGGCCTCTCCCGGCGCCCTTTCGGCGGCCCGCCCGCTGACCACCCCCGGTGGGTCCTCGTGGACGCCGAGGCGGGCCAGGGATGCCGAGGCGGCCGCGGCCAGCCGGGCGTGGGCGGCGGCCGCCCGCAGCGCCGGCACGGCCCGCTTGTCGCCGAGCGCGCCCAGCCCTTCCACGCAGGCCAGCGCGACCCGCCAGTACGGGTTGTGCGGGGTCAACAGCCGTTCCAGGGTGGCGATCAGCGCCGGGACGGACTGCGGGGCGCGGAGCTCGGCGAGCAGGCGGACGGGGTGCAGGGCGTAGGCGGTGCGCAGCGGGTTGGTGGCCAGGGCGGCCGCGGCCCGGGCGGTGCGCGGGTCGCCCAGCTTGCCCAGGGCGTGGGCGGCGGTGGCGCAGCGGACCGGTTCGCGGTAGTTGAGCAGCAGGACCAGGGTCTCGAAGGCGCGTTTGTCGCCGGCGCAGCCCAGGATGAAGGCGGCGATCTCCCGTGCCCACAGGGGACGTTCCACCGCGGTGAGTATCCGGGCGAGTTCCTCGCGGCCGGCCGGGGTGTTCTTGCGGGCCAGCCCGAGCAGCCGCTCGTAGGCGACCAGATCCTGCGGGGAGCGGAGTTCGGCTCGCACCCGGTCCGTCAACTCGTGGAATTCGTCTTCCATTTACCGCTCCCCTCCCGCTGGCCGGGCCGGTTCTTCCGGCGTGGCCCGCACCACAACCTCATGCCCCGCATTACCCCTGGCGCTTCGGTTACCCACCGGTTAACCTGCTTCAACGAGCAGCACCCCTGCTCGGGCGGCCTGGTGACGCAGCCGCCGGAGTGTGACGTCGGTTCGGCACACCGCAACAGCACCACGCGTGCGCGGGCACGACAGCCCCGCGCGCGGCATCCACACAGCACGCCCCTCAGGGGGGAAGCGGCACGGCCTCGGGACAGGGTCCGCCGCGCTCCTCCACAGTAGGCGCCGCCCGCGGTGCCGTGGCTTCCGCGGCCCAACCGCCGCCGGTAGACCGCGCGTTGCCGCAGTCTTCCGCGCCGTGCGCCCGCCCCTTCAGTCGTCACGTTCTCCCCTTGCCCTTACAAGGGGAACACCTTCAGGAGTCTCGTGATGGGCCCTCAGTCCACCCCTGATCTCTCCACCGTCCGCTCCGCGTTGTCCCTCTCCACCGTCGCCGTCGTCGGCCTGGGCACCATGGGCACCGGCATCGCCCAGGTGTTGACCCGCGCCGGCCGCACGGTCATCGGCATCGACACCGACGAGTCCGCGATCCGGCGGGCCCGGGCCGCCCTCGAAACCGCCACCGCCCGCGCCGTGCAGCGGGAGCGGATCACCGAACGGGAGCGGCAGGACGCGCTGTCCCGCTTCCGCACCTCCGGCGATCTGCGGGCCGCCGCCGACGCCGATCTCGTCATCGAGGTGGTGCCGGAGGACTACGCCCTCAAGCGGGAGGTCTTCGCCGCGCTGGACGGCATCGTGCGCCCGGACACCGTCCTGGCCACCGGCACCAACGCGCTGTCGGTGACCCGGCTCGCCGCCGATTCCCAGCGCCCCGAGCGGGTGCTCGGCGTCCACTTCTTCAACCCGGCGCCGGCCATGAAGCTGGTCGAGGTGGTCTCCTCGGTGCTGACCGCGCCGACCGCGGTCGCCGCCGTCACCGACCTCGCCCGCGAGCTGGGCAAGGACCCGATCGCGGTCGGCGACCGCCCCGGATTCGTCGCCGACGGGCTGCTGTTCGGCTATCTCAACCAGGCCGCCGCGATGTACGAGTCGCGCTACGCCACCCGCGAGGACATCGACGCCGCGATGCGGCTCGGCTGCGGTCTGCCGATGGGGCCGCTGGCCCTGCTCGACCTGATCGGCGTGGACACCGCCCGGACGGTCCTGGAGGCGATGTACGCCGAGTCCCGCGACCGGCTGCACGCGCCCGCGCCGATCCTCGGCCAGCTCGCGGACGCCGGGCTGACCGGCCGCAAGGCGGGCCGCGGCTTCTACACCTACGAGGCACCCGGTTCCGCGGCCGTCGTGCCGGACGACCTCACGCCGGCCGCCGCCGACGGGGACGGCCGGGCGGCCGGCCGGCCGGTCCGCAGCGTCGGCGTCGCCGGCTCCGGCACGATGGCCAGCGGCATCGCCGAGGTCTTCGCCAAGGCGGGCTTCGCGGTGGTACTGGCCGCCCGCAGCCAGGAGAAGGCGGAGCGGGCCAAGGCCCGGATCGCCACGTCGCTGGGCCGCTCGGTGGACAAGGGCCGGCTGACCGCCGAGGCGCGCGACGCGGCGCTCGCGGCGATCACCCCGTCCGGGTCGCTGGACGCGTTCGCCGACGTCGACCTGGCGGTGGAGGCGGTGGCCGAGGAACTGGCCGTCAAGCAGCAGGTGTTCCGCACCCTGGACAAGGTCTGCAAGCCGGGCGCCGTGCTGGCCACCACCACCTCCTCGCTGCCGGTCGTCGCCTGCGCCCGCGCCACCTCGCGCCCCCAGGACGTCATCGGGATGCACTTCTTCAACCCGGCGCCGGCCATGAAGCTGGTGGAGGTGGTCCGTACCGTCCTCACCGCCGACGACGTGCACGCCACGGTGCGCGCGGTCTGCGCGAAGGTCCGCAAGCACCCGGTGGACTGCGGCGACCGGGCCGGATTCATCGTCAACGCGCTGCTGTTCCCGTACTTGAACAACGCGGTCAAGATGGTCCAGGAGCACTACGCGTCGCCGGACGACATCGACGCGGCGATGAAGCTGGGCGGCGGCTACCCGATGGGCCCGTTCGAGCTGTTGGACGTGGTCGGCCTGGACGTCTCCCTCGCCATCGAGAAGGTGCTGCACGCCGCGTTCCGCGACCCGGGGTTGGCGCCGGCGCCGCTGCTGGAGCACCTGGTCGCGGCGGGCTGCCTCGGCCGGAAGACCGGCCGCGGCTTCCGTGAGTACGCCCGGCGCTGACCCGCGGCGGCGCCCCCGGAGCGGGGGCGGGTGGGGCGGACTGCTGGAGCCCTCGGCCAGCGGCCCGCCCCAGGTCACGGGGGTCGGAGCGGCACCTCATGCCGCAGGACGCAGGAATATGCAGTACCTTCCCCACATGTCCCAGCCCGCTCGCCCGCAGTCCTCCGACGCCTCCGGCTCCCCCACCCCCGGCACCCGCCGGGCGGCCGCCCAACGCCTGAAAATGCGCCGGGAACTCTCGGCCGCCGCCATGGAGCTGTTCGCGACGAAGGGATACGAGGCGACCACGGTCGACGAGATCGCGGCCGCCGCGGGCGTCGCCCGGCGCACCTTCTTCCGCCACTTCCGCTCCAAGGAAGAGGCGATCTTCCCCGACCACGACGACACCCTGGTGCGCGCCGAGGCCGTCCTGGACGCCGCCCCGCCGCACGAGAACCCCCTCGACACGGTCTGCCGCGGCATCAAGGAAGTCATGCGGATGTACGCGTCCGCGCCCGCGGTGTCGGTGGCCCGTTACCGCCTCACCCGCGAGGTACCCACCCTCCGGGAGGCCGAGATCGCCTCGGTGGCCCGCTACGAGCGGCTGTTCACCCGTTATCTGCTGGGCCACTTCGACGAGGGCGCGCACCGCGAGGGCGACGACGACCCGTTGCTCGCCGAGGTCGCCGCGTCCGCCGTGGTCACCGCGCACAACCACGTGCTGCGCCGCTGGTTGCGGGCCGGTGCGGAGGGCGATGTGGAGACTCAGTTGGACCACGCCTTCGAGATCGTCCGGGAGACGTTCGGCGCGGGCATCGGCGCGGGCCGGGCCACCTCCGCGGAGGCGCCGCCGGCCACCGTCTCCCGGGAGGGCGCGGTGCTGGTCGCGGTCGCCCGCACCGACGCCCCCCTCGACGAGGTCATGCGCACCATCCGCAAGGCCCTCAAGGAACGCCACTGACCCGGGCCCTCGGCTCCGGGCAAGATCCGTAACGCATACCGCCGACCGCCCCGTTCGCGTCCGCCGCCCTCCCGCGGCTGGACGCGAACGGGGCGGTCCGCATTGCGGCCGCGGGCGTCCCAATCGACGCCGACGCGGGCGCAGTTGAACGATCATCGCTCATCTGAAGCCCCACTTACTCAACCGAGAAAATCATGGCACTCAGTGTCTTGCGGCCTGGCACCGGGTGTCATACGTTGGTGGTGTCCGGGCGGCCGGCACACCGATCAACCCCGGTGCGCCGACTGTCCCCGCAAGTACTTCGCGCGCCCGGACGCCTGCGTCACAGGCACCTCCCAGCTACCGCTGGACCCGCGCTCACCCGCGCCATGCCGAGCACCACCGGCCGAACCGACGGCACCGCCCCGCACCACCCCCGACGTTCCCTCAAGCCGTTCCATACGTGCTTCGCCGGAGGCATTCCGTGAACCAGATTCTTGACGCGATCCTCGCGCCGGACAGTACCCGCGAGGACTTCGCCGCCCTGCCCCTCCCCGAGTCGTACCGCGCGGTCACCGTGCACAAGGACGAGGTCGACATGTTCGCCGGCCTGTCCACCCGCGAGAAGGACCCCCGTAAGTCGCTGCACGTCGAAGACGTGCCGGTGCCCGAACTCGGGCCCGGCGAGGCCCTGGTGGCCGTGATGGCCTCCTCGGTGAACTACAACTCGGTGTGGACCTCGATCTTCGAGCCGCTGTCGACCTTCGGGTTCCTGGAGCGCTACGGGCGGCTCTCGCCGCTGGCCAAGCGGCACGACCTGCCCTACCACGTCATCGGGTCGGACCTGGCCGGCGTGGTGCTGCGCACCGGCCCCGGCGTCAACGCCTGGCACCCCGGCGACGAGGTCGTCGCGCACTGCCTGTCCGTGGAGCTGGAGTCCTCCGACGGCCACAACGACACCATGCTCGACCCCGAGCAGCGGATCTGGGGCTTCGAGACCAACTTCGGCGGCCTCGCGGAGATCGCGCTGGTCAAGTCCAACCAGTTGATGCCCAAGCCGCGGCACCTGAGTTGGGAGGAGGCGGCGGCCCCGGGGCTGGTGAACTCCACCGCCTACCGGCAGCTGGTCTCGCAGAACGGCGCGGCGATGAAGCAGGGCGACAACGTCCTGATCTGGGGCGCCAGCGGCGGCCTCGGCTCGTACGCGACGCAGTTCGCGCTGGCCGGCGGCGCCAACCCGATCTGCGTGGTCTCCAACGACCACAAGGCGGAGATCTGCCGGAAGATGGGCGCCGAGGCGATCATCGACCGGAGTGCCGAGGGGTACAAGTTCTGGAAGGACGAGCACAACCAGGACCCCAGGGAGTGGAAGCGGTTCGGCAAGCGGATCCGCGAACTGACCGACGGCGAGGACGTGGACATCGTCTTCGAGCACCCCGGCCGGGAGACCTTCGGCGCCTCGGTCTACGTCACCCGCAAGGGCGGCACGATCGTCACCTGCGCCTCGACCTCCGGCTACCAGCACGAGTACGACAACCGCTACCTGTGGATGTCGCTGAAGCGGATCGTCGGCTCGCACTTCGCCAACTACCGGGAGGCGTGGGAGGCCAACCGCCTGATCGCCAAGGGCAAGATCCACCCCACGCTCTCCAAGACCTACCGCCTGGACGAGACCGGCCAGGCAGCGCACGACGTCCACCGCAACGTCCACCAGGGCAAGGTCGGCGTGTTGTGCCTGGCCCCCGAGGAGGGCATGGGCGTGCGCGACGAGGAGAAGCGCGCCAAGCACATCGACGCGATCAACCTGTTCCGCGACGCGCCCGCGGAGCGGACCAACAAGCGCGGTCGCGACGACGCGCCGGGCCAGCACACCGGCGCCTCCGGCCGGAACGCCTGAGAATCGGGATCACATGACTGAGCGTCAGAAGGATCGTCCGTGGCTGATGCGGACGTACGCCGGGCACTCCACCGCCGAGGCGTCCAACGAGCTGTACCGGCGTAACCTCGCCAAGGGCCAGACCGGCCTGTCGGTCGCGTTCGACCTCCCGACGCAGACCGGATACGACCCCGACCACGTCCTGGCCCGCGGCGAGGTCGGTCGGGTCGGGGTCCCGGTGTCCCATCTGGGCGACATGCGGCGGCTGTTCCAGGACATCCCGCTGGAGCAGATGAACACCTCGATGACCATCAACGCCACCGCCATGTGGCTGCTGGCGCTCTACGAGGTGGTCGCCGAGGAACAGGGTGCCGACACCGGAAAGTTGGCGGGCACCACGCAGAACGACATCGTCAAGGAGTACCTCTCGCGCGGGACGCACGTCTTCCCGCCGGGCCCCTCGCTGCGGCTAACCACCGACATGATCGCGTACACGGTCAACAACATCCCGAAGTGGAACCCGATCAACATCTGCAGCTACCACCTGCAGGAGGCGGGGGCCACCCCGGTCCAGGAGATCTCCTACGCGATGTCCACCGCGATCGCCGTGCTGGACGCGGTGTTCGCGTCCGGGCAGGTCCCCGAGGACCGCAAGGGTGATGTGGTCGCGCGCATCTCGTTCTTCGTCAACGCGGGCGTCCGGTTCGTCGAAGAGATGTGCAAGATGCGGGCGTTCTCGCAGATCTGGGACCGGATCACGCACGAGCGCTACGGCATCGAGAACCCCAAGCAGCGCCGCTTCCGGTACGGCGTCCAGGTCAACTCCCTGGGGCTGACCGAGGCGCAGCCGGAGAACAACGTCCAGCGGATCGTCCTGGAGATGCTCGCCGTCACGCTCTCCAAGGACGCCCGCGCCCGCGCCGTCCAACTGCCGGCCTGGAACGAGGCGTTGGGCCTGCCCCGCCCCTGGGACCAGCAGTGGTCGCTGCGCATCCAGCAGGTGCTGGCGCACGAGTCGGACCTGTTGGAGTACGAGGACATCTTCGCCGGGTCGCACGTCATCGAGGCCAAGGTGGACGCCCTGGTGGCCGACTGCCTGGCCGAGATCGACCGGATCCAGGGGATGGGCGGCGCGATGGCGGCCGTGGAATCCGGCTATCTGAAGTCGCAGTTGGTGTCGGCGCACGCCGAGCGGCGGGCCCGGATCGAGTCCGGCGAGGAGAAGATCGTCGGCGTCAACTGCTTCGAGTCGACCGAGCCCAACCCGCTCACCGCCGACCTGGACACCGCGATCATGACGGTGGACCCGGCCAACGAGGAGCGCGTCGTACGGGCCCTGCACGACTGGCGGGACAACCGGGACGAACTGCGGGCGCAGGAGGCGCTCTCGGCGCTGAAGAAGGCCGCGGCGGGCACCACCAACCTCTTCCCGGCGACGTTGGAGTGCGCGCGGGCCGGCGTGACGACCGGCGAGTGGGCCTGGGCGCTGCGGGACGTCTTCGGCGAGTTCCGGGCCCCCACGGGCGTCTCGGGCGCGCCGGTGGCGGTCACCGCGGAGGCCGGCACGCCGCTGGCGGCGGTCCGCGAGAAGGTCGCGAGGACCGCGGCCGAACTCGGCGGCGGGCGGCTGCGGCTGCTGGTCGGCAAGCCCGGCCTGGACGGGCACAGCAACGGCGCCGAGCAGATCGCCGTGCGAGCCAGGGACGCCGGTTTCGAGGTGGTATACCAAGGCATCCGGCTCACCCCGGAGCAGATCGTGGCGGCGGCGGTCGCCGAGGACGTGCACTGCGTGGGGCTGTCGATCCTGTCGGGGTCGCACGCCGCGTTGGTGCCGGACGTGTTGGCGCGGCTGCGTCGGGCCGGAGCGCCCGAAGTGCCGGTCATCGTGGGCGGCATCATCCCGTCCGCGGACGCCGCGGCGCTGCGCGAGGCGGGTGTCGCCGCCGTCTTCACCCCGAAGGACTTCGGGATCACGGAGATCATCGGCCGTATCGTCGACGAGATCCGCACCGCGAACAAACTCGACCCCATGGAGGTCCTCGCATGAGTGCGCCCGTGCAGCGCCTGCGTCCGCGCCGTTCCTGCCTGGCGGTGCCCGGCAGCAACCCCCGTTTCCTGGAGAAGGCCCAGGGCCTGCCGGCCGACCAGGTGTTCCTGGACCTGGAGGACGCCTGCGCGCCGCTGGCCAAGCCGGAGGCCCGGCACACCATCGTCACGTTCCTCAACGAGGGCGACTGGACGGGCAAGACGCGGGTGGTGCGGGTCAACGACTGGACCACCGAGTGGACTTACCGGGACGTCGTCACCGTCGTCGAGGGCGCCGGGGCGAACCTCGACTGCATCATGCTGCCGAAGGTGCAGGACGCCGCGCAGGTGACGGCCCTGGACCTGCTGTTGACGCAGATCGAGAAGACGATGGGCCTGGAGGTCGGCCGGATCGGCATCGAGGCGCAGATCGAGAACGCCAAGGGCCTGGTGAACGTCGACGCGATCGCCGCCGCCTCGCCCCGTCTGGAGACCATCATCTTCGGCCCGGCGGACTTCATGGCGTCCATCAACATGAAGTCCCTGGTGGTCGGCGAACAGCCGCCCGGCTACCCGGCGGACGCCTACCACTACATCCTGATGCGCATCCTGATGGCGGCCCGCACGCACAACCTCCAGGCCATCGACGGCCCTTACCTCCAGATCAAGAACGTCGACGGCTACCGCGAGGTCGCCGGCCGCGCCGCCGCGCTCGGCTTCGACGGCAAGTGGGTGCTGCACCCGGGCCAGGTGGAGGCGGCCAACGAGGTCTTCTCGCCGTCCCAGGAGGACTACGACCACGCCGAGCTGATCCTGGACGCGTACGAGTGGTGCACGTCCGAGGCGGGTGGGAAGAAGGGCTCGGCAATGCTCGGCGACGAGATGATCGACGAGGCGAGCCGCAAAATGGCGCTGGTGATCGCCGGAAAGGGCCGGGCCGCCGGCATGACCCGCAACAGCACTTTCGAAGCCCCGGAGGCATGAGCGCGATGCAGTTCGGCCGCACCTACGAAGAGTTCACCGTCGGCGACGCCTACAAGCACTGGCCGGGCAAGACGGTGACCGAATACGACGACCACCTGTTCTGCCTGCTGACCATGAACCACCATCCGCTGCACATGGACAGCAACTACGCCGAGCAGACCACCGACTTCGGAAAGAACGTCGTCGTCGGCAATTACATCTACTCCCTCCTGCTGGGCATGTCGGTGCCGGACGTCTCCGGAAAGGCGATCGCCAATCTGGAGATCGAGTCGCTGAAGCACGTGGCGCCGACGTTCCACGGCGACACCCTCTACGGCGAGACCACGGTGCTCGACAAGACGCCGTCGAAGTCCAAGTCCGACCGCGGCATCGTGCACGTCGAGACCAGGGGCTACAAGCAGGACGGCACCTTGGTCTGCGTCTTCCGGCGCAAGGTGATGGTCCCCACGGCGACCTACATCGAGGAGCGCGGCGGCGAACAGCCCGGCCGCCCCGAGCCCAAGGCCCCCGCGGCCCGTAAGGAGAAGTGACCCCATGGCGCGTCTCGCACAGACCGAGGGCCTGACCGACATCCAGCGGGAAATCCTCTCCACCGTCCGGGATTTCGTGGACAAGGAGATCATCCCGGTCGCCACCGAGCTGGAGCACCGCGACGAATACCCCACGCAGATCGTCGAGGGCCTGAAGGAACTCGGCGTGTTCGGGCTGATGATTCCGGAGGAATACGGCGGCCTCGGCGAGTCGTTGCTCACCTATGCGTTGACGGTCGAGGAGATCGCCCGCGGCTGGATGAGCGTGTCGGGCATCATCAACACCCATTTCATTGTGGCCTACATGCTCAAGCAGCACGGCACACCGGAACAGAAGGAATATTTCCTGCCGAAGATGGCCGTCGGCGAGATCCGGGGCGCCTTCTCGATGTCGGAGCCGGCACTCGGTTCCGACGTCTCGGCCATTTCCTCCAAGGGCGTGCGGGACGGCGACGATTACGTCCTCAACGGTCAGAAGATGTGGCTCACCAACGGCGGTTCGTCGACGCTGGTGGCGGTGTTGTGCCGGACCGACGAGGGCCACCCGGAGGGCACCGCTCCGCACAAGTCGATGACGACCTTCCTGGTGGAGAAGGAGGCCGGCTTCGGCGAGGTCCGCCCGGGCCTGACCATCCCCGGCAAGATCGAGAAGATGGGCTACAAGGGCGTCGACACCACCGAGTTGATCATGGATGGTCTGCGCGTTCCGGCGGACCGGGTCCTCGGCGGCGAGAGCGGGCGTGGCTTCTATCACATGATGGACGGCGTCGAGGTGGGCCGGGTCAACGTGGCCGCGCGCGGCTGCGGCGTCGCCCAGCGTGCCTTCGAACTCGGCGTGTCCTACGCCCAGCAGCGGCAGACGTTCGGCAAGCCGATCGCCCAGCACCAGGCCATTCAGTTCAAGCTGGCAGAAATGGCGACAAAGGTAGAGGCCGCCCATGCCATGATGGTTAATGCCGCACGCAAAAAGGACTCCGGACAACGAAACGACCTTGAAGCGGGCATGGCGAAGTACCTGGCCTCCGAGTACTGCAAGGAGGTGGTCGAGGACGCCTTCCGCATCCACGGCGGCTACGGCTTCTCCAAGGAGTACGAGATCGAGCGCCTCTACCGGGAGGCCCCGATGCTCCTGATCGGCGAGGGCACGGCCGAGATCCAGAAAATGATCATCGGCCGCCGGCTACTTGAGGAGTACCGGATCCAGGGCTGAACGTCCCCTTTGGGCCATTTTCCGGTAGATAAAGATCACACCGTGTCATCGTTCTTCGGCCATGGATTGGCTCTGGCTCTTGGCCAGTTGCCGCTCGCAACCGATAGCATCCCAGGAAAGCCGCCGTCCCCCGTATCCATATGCGGCATCCTCCGCTACGAAGGTCATTCATGCCCCACAGCCAATCCTCTGCACCTCGCGGTCGCGTCCGCCTCGCGCGCGGAGCGTCGCCGTGGCTCCTCCCGACCGTGGCAACGGCAGCGGTCAGCCTGGCCCGCTCCCGCCGGTCGGGACGCTGGGCCGCCGTCGCCGTGCCCACCACCGCACTCGCGGCCGGCATGCTGTGGTTCTTCCGCGACCCCGAGCGGGAGATCGCGTCGGGACGCGTCATCTCTCCGGCCGACGGCGTGGTGCAGAGCATCATGCCGTGGAAGGACGGGCGCACCCGCGTCGCGATCTTCATGAGCCCGTTGAACGTCCACGTCAACCGCGCGCCGCTGGCCGGCACGGTGACGTCCGTGGAGCACATCCCCGGCGGCTTCGTCCCGGCGTTCAACAAGGAGAGCGAGAACAACGAGCGGGTCGTCTGGCACTTCGACACCGAGCTGGGCGACGTCGAGATGGTGCAGATCGCCGGCGCGGTCGCCCGCCGCATCGTGCCGTACGTGCCCCAGGGCACCAAGGTCGAGCAGGGCGAGCGCATCGGGCTGATCCGCTTCGGCTCGCGGGTGGACGTCTACCTCCCGGAGGGCGTGGAGCCGGCGGTCGAGGTCGGCCAGGCCACTACCGCGGGGGTGACTCGCCTTGACCGTGATTGATCCCGAGACACAGGCGAGCTGGGCGCCGGAGAACGACGACGAGGTCGACGACATGCCGTTGTCGACGCGGTTGTCAATTGCGGACACCCTGACGCTCGGCAACGCCATTTGCGGCTTCATGGCCGTGTACTTCACCACCACCGGCGTGCTCATCCCGCACCTCACGGGGACCGAGGACGGCGGGATGGCGCGGCACAGCGCGGCGATGGCCGTGATCCTGATGCTGCTGGCATCGGTCTTCGACCTCTTCGACGGGCTGGTGGCGCGCAAGCTGCGGGCCTCGGCGATGGGGGCCGAGCTCGACAACCTCTCCGACCTGATCAGCTTCGGGCTGGCACCCGCGTACTTCGTCGTGACCTGGGGCATGGTCGCCCAGGACGCGCACCAGAAGGTGTCGGTGGTCGCGGCGGTGGTGGTCCTCCTGGCGGTGGTGCTCCGGCTCGCGCGCTTCTCCTGCGTCACGATCCGCGACGGCATCTTCCAGGGGATGCCGAGCCCGTTCGGCGCCCTGACCGTCGTCGCCATCGTCCTGCTGGAGCTGCCGTTCCTGCCGACGCTGCTGGCGATCATCGGGGTGGCCTGGCTGATGGTGAGCCGGGTCGAGTACCCCAAGCCGCGGGGCCGGCTCGCGGTGGCGATGCTGAGCTGGATCGTGCTCAGCATGGGCATGCTCGCCGCCTGGGCCCTGGACGCCCCCAACGGGCAGCTGCTGCTCCAGACCGGCTGCGCCCTGCAGATCGTCCTGGGCGCGATGATCCCGGTCTTCGCGACGGCCCGGAGGGTCAACACCTTCCGCGACAACCGCCGCGAGTCGCGCGCCGAGTCGCACGCCGCGCACCAGCCCTGACGGGCCGGGGCGGCGGCGCCCCACCGAGCACGGGAAGAGGCCCCGAGCGGAACCGTCCGCTCGGGGCCTCTTCGTGTGCCGCGGGCGCCGGGGCCGCCCCGGCTCAGGCCAGGAAGTCCCGCGCCAACCGCTCGGCCGCGCGTTCCAGCAGCGGCCCCGCCTCGGCCATGCAGCGGGCCGGGTCGGGCTCCAGGTCCGTCAGCGCGTACGCCCGCCGGATGCCGGCCGCGGCCAGCGCCTCCTGGGGCAGCCGCAACCGCCCGCAGACCGCGGCCACGTCGATGCCCGCCGCCCGCGCCGCCGCGGCGACCCCGGCCGGCGCCTTGCCGTGCAGGGTCTGCGCGTCGAGCGACCCCTCACCCGTGATCACGAACGTGGCCCGGGCCAGCGCCGGGGCGAAGCCCAGCACCTCCAGCATCACGTCGATCCCCGGCCGGAACGCGGCGTCCAGCCCGGCCAGCGCGCCGTACCCGATCCCGCCGGCGGCGCCGGCACCCGGCGCCAGCGCGTGCTCGGCGGCCTTCGGGCCGACGGCCCGCTCCAGTACCTCGGCGTAGTGCGCCAGGGCCGCGTCCAGGACGGCGACGTCCTCCTCGGTCGCGCCCTTCTGCGGCCCGTAGACCGCCGGTGCGCCCTTGGGGCCGGTCAGCGGATTGTCGACGTCGCTGGCGAGCACGATGTCCGTCGCCGCCAGCCGTGGGTCGAGCCCTGAGAAGTCGGCCGTGGCCAGCTCCCGCAGGCCCCCGCCGCCCGGACCGACCGGCGTCCCGTCGGCGGCCAGGAACCGCGCGCCCAGGGCCGCCAACATGCCCGCGCCGCCGTCCGTGGTGGCACTGCCCCCGACGCCGAACACGATCGAGGTCGCCCCCGCGTCCAGCGCCGCCAGCAGCAGCTCGCCGGTGCCGTACGTGGTGGCCGTGAGCGGCGCGAAGACGCCGTGCGGGAGGTACTGGAGGCCGGACGCCTCGGCCATCTCCACCACCGCGGTGCCGTCCTCGCGCAACGCGAAGATGGCCGTCACCGGCTCGCCCGTCGGGCCGGTGACCCGCGCCTCGTGCCGGGTGAAACCGGCCGCCAGCGCCGCCGCGGTCGTCCCGTCGCCGCCGTCCGCGACCGGGACCGCCGCCACGTCCAGACCGGGGACCACGCGCCGCAGACCGGCCGTGACGTGCTCGGCGACCTGCACGGCCGTGAGCGAGCCCTTGAACTTGTCCGCGGCGATCAGCACGTGTGCTGTGTTTGTCCTTGCTGCGTCCGCCACCGTGTTTCCCCTTGCTTTCGAACTGGCAGTCGCGCCGCTGCGACCTTATCCGCCCGACGCCCCCACGAACAGACCGGAAGAAGATCACCGCGCCCCGGCCACCCGCCCCCACCTGCGCCCCATTGCCTCCCCGTTCCCCTCTCTCCTCCCTCCTCCCCATCGCCCCTACCTCCCCGCACATCTCAGGCCCGCGCTTCTCCTCCCGCCGGCCAGCCCCTAGGCTCGCGCCGTGACGACCATGGACGACGACTACGCCTCCTACATCGCCGGCCTGCCACGCGTCCTCGCGGGCGCGGGGGTCATCTTCCGTGACGCGGAAGGGCGCCTCCTGCTGGTCGAGCCCAACTACCGCGACACCTGGGTCCTGCCGGGCGGCACCATCGAGTCGGACACCGGCGAGACCCCGCGCGAGGCCGCCCACCGGGAAACCATCGAAGAGATCGGCCTGGACATCGAGTTGGGCCCGCTGCTCGCCGTCGACTGGGTCCGCAGCGCGGCCCGGCCGCCGCTGGTGTCGTACCTCTTCGACGGCGGGGTGCTGACCCCGGAGCAGTTCGCGACGATCCGGGTGCAGGAGGAGGAGCTGCTGTCCTGGCGCCTGGTCCACTGGACCGAGGCCGAGCCGCTGCTCGCCAAGGACCTGCGGCTGCGCATCCGCGCCGCCCTGGACGCCTTGGACCACGGCCGCGGCCCGGCGGAACTGGAGGACGGACTCGCGCCGGGCGGGCGGCACGGACTGGGGTGAGCCGCGCGGGCTGGAGGGCGCACGTCCTGGGGAGGGCACACGTCTGGGGTGGGCAGGCGCGCTGGTTTTAGGGGCGGTGGGGCCGGCGGCTCGGGCTTGCTGGGAGGTCGGTGGGATCGGCGAGGCTGACCTGGCCGACGGGGCAGGCTGGGGCTGACGGACCGGTCGGGGGTATGGGGGTTGTCGGGGTGGTCGGACCGCTCGGGCCAGTTGGGGTGATCGGGGCGGCCGTTGGGGTTCGGCAGTGCGTAGCTCCCGCCTCGTAGTACCCCAGCATGAGAACCGTGGGTTGATTCCCTCCCCCCACCCGCGCCGTAGCCTCATTCCCATGAAAGAGATCACGGCACGCATCGCACGGGTGCCGGCAGTCGTCGGGGTGATGCTCGGGGGCAGCCGCGCACGAGGAACCAACCGCCCCGATTCCGACTGGGACTTGGGGATCTACTACCGAGGCACACTGGACCTCTCCGCGCTGGCGGCACTGGCCGCGGAGATGACCGGCGGCCCCGTCGAGATACACCCGCCGGGCGCCTGGGGGCCCTGGGTCAACGGCGGGGCGTGGCTGGTCCTGCCCGACGGCAGCCATGTCGACTGGATCTTCCGGGACCTCGACCGGGTGCGGCGGGTGTGGGACGACTGCCGCACCGGCCGCTTCGAGACCGGCATACAGGCAGGGCACCCTCTGGGCTTCTGGTCCCCCGCCTATCCCGGCGAAGTAGCCCTGGGCCGCGTCCTGGCCGACGAATCCGGGGAGTTGAGCCGCCTCAAGGAGGAGACCGGGACCTACCCGGAGCCCCTACGCAAGGCGCTGACGAGCGCCGCCGTCTGGGACGCGGGATTCTCGGTGGCGATGGCGGCCAAGTCCTCCGCGACCTCGGACGTCCTGCATGCCTCCCTGTGCCTCTCCCGTGCGGTGGGCGCGCTCGTTCAGGCCCTGCACGCCCACCACGGCGTGTGGTGCCTCAACGAAAAGGGCGCGCTGGCCACAGTGGCTGCCCTCCCCCACACACCGCCGGGCTTCGCCCCGCACGCCACCACGCTCCTCGGCGAACTCGGCCGCACCAGCGACGAGTTGCGCCACTCACTCGCGCTAGCCGAGCGCCTGGTGGCCGAAGTGCGGGAGGTGGTCATGGCGCGGGCGTGAGGGGACGGCGGGTGCGATGCAGCGGTGCGGGTGCATTGCGGCGAGCGGGAGCATTGCAGCACGCGGATGCATTGCAGCGGTGCGGGCAGGTAACGGCGGCGCTGGCGCGTGGCCGCGCAGGCGGTGTGTGATGGCACGGCCAGCGTGTGGCAGCACGGCCGACGTGTGACGACACAGCCGGCACGTGACAGCTCGCCCGAGCACGTGACGGTGCGGCCGGCATTGCTGATGCGGCGCGGGCATCGCCGCTCCGGTCGGCGTACCCGATAGAGCCGATGAGGGGCGGCTGCGCGCGGGGTGGGGTGGGTGGGGAGGGGGCGGGGGCGGGGCGGGAGGTTGAGGCCCCAGGGGCCCCTCTCAAGCCGCGAGCCCGCCCAGATCGGCGGACCGGCCCACATCGGCGAGCCTCTCCACATCGGCGGACCGACCCAAAGTGGCGAACTGGTCCGGCGGGCGGGGCAGGCGGATGGGTCAGGCGAGCGCCTCCGGCGGGAAGAGGCCGTCGGTGGTGCTTTCGAAGGCGAGGAGGCGGCGTTTGCGGTCGAGGCCGCCGCCGTAGCCGGTGAGGCTGCCGTTCGCGCCGACGACGCGGTGGCAGGGGACGACGATGCCGATCGGGTTGCGGCCGTTGGCCAGGCCGACGGCGCGGGACGCGGTCGGGTTGCCGAGCCGTTCGGCGAGTTGGCCGTAGGAGACGGTCCGGCCGTACGGGATGGCGCACAGGGCGGCCCAGACGCGGCGTTGGAACAGGGTGCCGTGCAGGGCGAGCGGTAGGTCGAAGGTGGTCAACTCGCCCCGGAAGTAGGCGCGGAGTTGGGCGATGGTCTCGGCGAAGGGCGGTTCGGTGGGGTCGGCCGGGGTGCCGAAGGTCTCTTGGGGCGGGCGGTGGCGCTGGTCGGTCATGTAGAGGCCACTGAGGGCGGTGCCGTCGGCGACGAGGGTGAGCGGGCCGACGGGGGTGTCGTCGAGGACGGTGTGGGTGATGGGGCCAGTGGGTTTCGTAGCGCTGGTAGGTGATGTGGGGCCGGTGGGTGTTGTGGAGTTGGGGGTGGGCATGGTGGGGCTCAATTCGTCGGGAGGTAGTTGATGGGGTGGTCGCCGGTGGCCCAGAGGTACTGGACGGCGTAGGCGCGCCAGGGGCGCCAGCGGGCGGAGTGACGGATGAGGGCGGCGGGCGTGGCCGGCATGCCGAGGTTGGCGGCTGCGCGGCGGAGGCCGAGGTCGGTGGGGGTGAAGGCGTCGGGGTCGCCCAGGGCGCGCATGGCGATGGATTCGACCGTCCAGGGGCCGATGCCGGGAAGTTCGGTGAGTCGGGCGCGGGCCTCGTCCCGGTCGCTGCCGACGCCGAGTTGGAGGGTTCCGTCGGCGAGGGCGGCGACGAGGCCGGTGAGGGTGGTGCGCCGGGTGCGGGGCATGGCGAGGGTTTCGGGGTCGAGTTGGGCGAGGGCGGTGGCGCGGGGGAAGAGGTGGGTGAGGCCGCCGCCGGGGTCGTCGACGGGTTCGCCATGGGCGAGGACCAGGCGGCCGGCGTGGGTGCGGGCGGCGGCGGTGGAGACCTGTTGCCCGAGGACGGCGCGGACCGCGAACTCGTCGGCGTCGGCGGTGCGCGGGACGCGGCGGCCGGGGGCCTTGTCTACCAGCGGCGCGAGTTGGGGGTCGCTGCGCAGGAGTCCGTCGACGGCCTCGGGGTCGGCGTCGAGGTCGAGCATGCGGCGGCAGCGGGCGATGGCGCCGGCGAGGTCGCGGAGGTCGGCGAGGGAGAGGCGGCAGTCGATGTGGTCGGGGCGGGGGGTGAGGGCGACGATGCCGTGGCCGTAGGGGAGGTCGAGGGTGCGGCGGTAGGCGCCGTTCCGCCATTCCTCGACGCCGGGGACGGCGGTGGCGGCGAGGTGTCCGAAGAGGTTGTCGAGGTTGAGGGGTTGGCGGAAGGGGAGCCGTAGGGCGAGGGTGCCGGGGGCGGTGGTGTGGGGTCCGGGGCCGGTGCGGGTACGGAGTTCGGTCGGGGAGAGGCCGAAGACCTCGCGGACGGTGTCGTTGAAGGTGCGGATGCTGGCGAATCCGGCGGCGAAGGCGATCTCGGCCATGGGCAGTGCGGTGGTCTCGATCAGGAGCCGGGCGGTTTGGGCGCGTTGGGCGCGGGCCAGGGCGAGGGGGCCGGCGCCGAGTTCGGCGAGGAGCTGGCGCTCGATCTGCCGGGGGCTGTAGCCGAGTTGGGCGGCCAGGCCCGGGACGCCCGCGCGGTCGACGATGCCGTCGGCGATCAGTCGCATGGCGCGGGCGACCAGGTCGGCCCGCTCGTCCCATTGCGGGGAGCCGGGGCTGGCGTCGGGGCGGCAGCGTTTGCAGGCGCGGTAGCCGGCTTGCTGGGCGGCGGCCGCGCTGGGGTAGAACGTCATGTTCTCGGGCTTGGGGGGCACGACCGGGCAACTGGGCCGGCAGTAGATGCCGGTGGTGCGGACGGCGGTGTAGAACCAGCCGTCGAAGCGGGCGTCCTTGGACTGCACGGCGCGGATACAGCGCTCGGTGTCGGTGTGCATGTCTTCAGGATTGCTCAGTCGCGGGGGCCGCGCTGGCGGAAATCCGACATCGACCTTGGCTCATCAGGGCGGACGCCAGTTCCCCTCGTCACCTCGGTTGGTGCCCGTGCCGTTGCCTGCCCTGTTCCTGGTCCCTGGCCTGGTCCGTTGCCTGCTCTATGGCCTGGTCTGTTGCCTGGTCCGTTGCCTGGTGCGTCGCGGTCCGTGCGGTCCGTCGGCCGTCGGTCCGGGCCGAGCGGTCGGGCTCCCGCGTCGCCCGGCTGTCGCTCCCGTTCCCGCTCCCCCGTCTGCGGGGCTGATCGGGCGCGGAGGCGTTCCGGAGGTCAGCCGGCGGCGTCAGGGGTGTTCAGTCCTCGGCGAGGGCGGCCTCGTAGGCGGTGCGGGCGCGGTCGTCGAAGACCACGAAGCGGATCTCGTCGAAGGCGTCGGGGGTGGCGGCGAGCGCGGCGCGGACGGTGGCGACGGCGGTGCGGGCGGCGTCGGCGAGCGGCCAGCGGTAGACGCCGGTGGAGATGGCGGGGAACGCGACGGTGCGGGCGCCGAGTTGGGCGGCGGTGCGCAGCGACTCGGTGTAGCAGGAGGCCAGTAGGGCGCTGCGGTCCTCGGTGCTGGAGTGGACCGGGCCGACGGTGTGGATCACCCAGCGGGCGGGGAGTCGGCCAGCGGTGGTGGCGACGGCCTGGCCGGTGGGCAGGCCGCGGCCGTAGTGGCCGGCGCGCAGGGTGCGGCACGCGTCGAGGATGTCGGGGCCGCCGCGGCGGTGGATGGCTCCGTCCACGCCTCCGCCGCCGAGGAGGGAGGAGTTGGCGGCGTTGACGACGGCGTCGACGGCCTGTTCGGTGAGGTCGCCCTGGATGAGGGTGAGGGTGGTGCTCATGGGGTGAGCGTAGGGGTTGGCCGGTGGTGAGGTCAGTGGCCGGTGGTGCGGAGGCGGCGCCAGACGGCCTTGGCGGCGTAGTGGCCGGACATGCCGTGGACGCCGGGGCCGGGTGGGGTGGCCTGGGAGCAGAGGAAGACGGCTGGGTGGGCGGTCTCGTAGGGGACGCGGGTGAGTTTGGGGCGGATGAGGAGGCGGAGGCCGGCGGCGGAGCCGGTGGCGGTGTCGCCGCCGACGTAGTTGGCGTTGCGGGTGGCGAGTTGTGGGGGGCCGGCGACGGCGCGGGCCAGGATCAGGTCGCGGAAGCCGGGGGCGAATCGTTCGATCTGTCGCTCGACGACGTCGGTGGCGTCGCCTTCCCAGCCGTTGGGGACGTGGCCGTAGGCCCAGAAGGTGTGGTTGCCCTCGGGGGCGCGGGTGGGGTCGATGAGGCTGGGTTGAGCGGTGATGAGGAAGGGGACGGAGGGGTCGCGGCCTTGGGTGGCGGCGTCCAGGGCGGCGGAGATTTCGCCGCTGGTGGGGCCGATGTGGACGGTGCCGGCGCGGTGGGCGTCGGCGGCGGTCCAGGGGACGGGGCCGGAGAGCGCGTAGTCGATCTTGAAGACGCTGGGGCCGTAGACGACGTTGCGGTAGGCGTTGCCCAGGCCGGCGATCCGGGCGAGCGCGGTCGGGGAGGTGTCGAAGACGTAGGCGCGGGCGGGCGGGAGGTCGTCCAGGCGCTTGACCTCGAAGTCGGTGTGCAGGACGCCGCCGTGGGCGCGGAGCAGGCCGGCCAGGGCGTCGGAGATGGCCTGGGAGCCGCCGCGGGGCACCGGCCAGCCGTTGGCGTGGGCGGCGAGGGCGAACATCAGGGCCAGGCCGCTGGTGCCGAGGCCGCGGAGCGGGGCGATGGCGTGTGCGGCGAGGCCGGCCAGCAGGCCACGGGCCTTCTCGTCCTGGAAGCGGCGGTTGAGGAGGGTGACGGGCTGCAGGGCGACCAGGCCGAAGCGGGCGTAGGTCACCGGGTCCTGGGGCAGGCCGAGCCATTGGGTGCGGAGGAAGTCGTGGGCCATGGCGTCCCACTTGCCGATGAACGGGGCGATGAGCCGGCGGTAGGTGCCGGCGTCGTGCGGCCCGAAGGACATCGCGGTCTCGCCGACGGAGTGCGCGAGGACGGCGGCGGTGCCGTCGGGGAAGGGGTGCGCCATCGGGAGGTCGGGGTGGAGCCATTTCAGGCCGTGCCGTTCCAGGGGCATGGCGCGGAAGGCGGGTGAGCCGGCGGCGAGTGGGTGGACCGCGGAGCAGGGGTCGTGGCGGAAGCCGGGGAGGGTGAGTTCTTCGGTGCGGGCGCCGCCGCCGATTCCGTCGCGGGCCTCGAAGACCTCAACGGACATGCCGCGGCGGGCGAGTTCGACCGCCGCCGTCAGGCCGTTGGGTCCGGATCCGATCACCACGGCGTCGAGCATCGTCGGCACCTGCGCCACTCCCCTCGTGTCCGACCCTCGTCGGTGAGGGTCAGTTGGCGGCCGCCAGCAGTCCGAGGATACGCCGCGCCGTTGCGGCGTCCCGTGCCGCGGTGAAGGGGAGCGCGTTGCCGCCCTGGATGCGGAAGGGTTCGCCGGCGATCGTGCCGCTGGCGCCGCCGGCTTCGTGGACGAGGAGGAGTCCGGCGGCGTGGTCCCAGGAGTTCTCCCAGCTGAAGGCGGTGGCGTCGAGCCGGCCCTGGGCTATGTGGAGGTATTCGAGGCCGGCCGAGCCGCAGGGGCGGGGGGCGACGCCGGGGGTGTTGAGGGTGGCCAGGGCGCGCTTCTGGTCGTCGTTGGTGAAGTCGGGGTGGGAGGTGGCGACTTCGAGGGGGGCGTCGGGCGCGGGGTGGCCGGCGGTGAGGGGCGTGCCGTTGAGGCGGGCGCCGGCGCCGCGGAGCGCGGTGGCCATCTGGTCGAGGGCGGGCGCGTACGTCCAGGAGGCGAGGACCTCGCCGCGGTGGGCGAGGGCGACGAGGGTCGCGAAGCCGGGGTCGCCGTGGACGAACTGGCGGGTGCCGTCGACCGGGTCGACGATCCAGACCAGGGCGTCGCCGTGGAGGGCGTCGAGGACGGTGGGGTCGGCGTGCACGGCCTCTTCGCCGACGACGAGGGAGCCGGGCAGGAGCGCGGTGAGGGCGGCGGTGAGGTGCTCTTCGGCGCGCCGGTCGGCGACGGTGACGAGGTCGTGGGGGCCGTTCTTCTCGACGATGTCCTCGGCGGCGAGCTGCCGGAAGCGGGGCATGATCTCGTCGGCGGCGGCCTGCCGGATGGCGGCCTCGACGGCGGCGAGGTCCAGCCCGGAGAGGCCCGGGGTGGCCGGGGTGGTGGCCGTGGGTGTCGCGGGGGTGGTGCTGGGGGTGACGGCGTCGGTGAGCTCCGTGGTGTCTCCCGCGGTGTGGGTCTTCAGTGCTTCGATCATGCATCCATCGAACCACGTGCCACTGACACTCCGGACGGCCTCCCGGTGAACTCCGGGTGCTGTGCGGGCTACGGGAGGGTGCGGTGGGAACCGGAGTGGGGTCGTTCGCCCGCCCCCGACCTGCGGATGTCACCGCGGGTGGAGGGCGGACGACGGAGCGGTACGACGTGGGTCCGGCCGCGTCCTCCGGAGCGGTCCCGGCCGTTGTGGGTCAGCGGCCGACCGCGTATCCCTGCATGCCGCGGGGGTTGGCGGCGGCCGACAGCACTCCGGTGCGGGGGTCGCGGGCGACGGCGCACAGCCGTCCCTCCGTCCAGGCGCCGCCGATCGTCACGTCATGGCCGCGGTGGCACAGTCCGTCGATGATGGGCTGGCCGACCCGGGATTCGACGGTGACGCTGCCGGGGCGCATGGTGCGCGGGTAGAAGGAGCTGGGGAAGGAGTCGGTGTGCCAGTTGGGGGCGTCGATGGCGCCTTGGAGGTCGAGTCCGCCGCGGACCTGTGGGCGCAGTGCCACGGACAGGAAGAAGTTGAGCTGCCATTGGTCCTGTTGGTCGCCCCCGGGGGTGCCGAACGCCATGACGGGGACGCCGTCGCGCAGGGCGAGGGAGGGGGTGAGGGTGGTGCGGGGGCGGCGGCCGGGGGTGAGGGAGTTGGGCAGGCCGGTTTCGAGCCAGGTCATCTGGAGGCGGGTGCCGAGGGGGAAGCCGAGTTCGGGGATGACGGGGTTGGACTGGAGCCAGCCGCCGGAGGGGGTGGCGGAGACGAGGTTGCCCCAGCGGTCGACGATGTCGAGGTGGCAGGTGTCGCCGCGGGTGGCGCCGTCGCGGGCCACGGTCGGTTCGCCGGCGCCGGTCGCGGGGGTGGCCAACGGGTCGAAGCCGCGGGCGCCGGTGGCCACCGCGAGGGCGTGTTTGCTCAGGCGCGGGGTGCGGCCGTCGGGGTTGCCGGGGCGCAGTGCGTGGGAGGCGCGGTTGTCGATGAGGGCGCGGCGGGCGGTGTTGTAGTCGGCGCTGAGGAGGGTGGTGAGTGGGACGTCGTCGGTGGCGTCGCCGTACCAGGCTTCGCGGTCGGCCATGGCCAGTTTGCAGCCCTCGATGAGCAGGTGGACGTAGTCGGGGCTGTCGTGGGCGGGCAACTCCTCGGGGAGCAGGGCGAGTTGTTGGAGGAAGGCGGGGCCCTGGGTCCAGGCGGCGGCCTTGGCGACGGTCCAGCCGTGCCAGTCGTGGGTGACCGGCTCCTCGTAGGTGGCGGTGAAGGCGGTGAGGTCGTCGCCGGTGAGGGTGCCGGCGTGGCGTTCGCCGGAGGTGTCCATGGTGGGGCGGGCGGCGAAGGCGGCGAGCGCCTCGCCGATGAAGCCCTCGCGCCAGATGCGGCGGGCGGCCTCGATCTGCGTTTCGCGGTCGGTGGCGGTGGCCTCGGCCTCGGTGAGGAGGCGGCGCCAAGTGGCGGCCAGGGGGCGGTTGGTGAGGAGTTCGCCGGGGCGGACGCCTTGGCCGCCGCGGAGGTAGAGCTCGGCGGAGGTGGTCCACTCGGTGGTGAAGAGTTCGCGGACGGTGGCGATCGTCTGCCCTATGCCTTCGACGGCGGGGTGGCCGTGTTCGGCGTAGCCGATGGCGTAACGGAGCACGTCGGCCAGGGACTTGGTGCCGTGGTCGCGCAGCAGCAGCATCCAGGCGTCGAAGGCGCCGGGGACGGCGGCGGCGAGCGGTCCGGTGCCGGGCACCAGGTCGAGGCCGAGGGAGGTGTAGTGGGCGACGGTCGCGCCGGCGGGGGCGGGGCCCTGGCCGCAGAGCACCTGCACCGGTCCGTCGGCGGGGGCCAGGATGAGGGGGACCTCGCCGGCCGGCCCGTTGAGGTGCGGTTCGACGACGTGCAGGACGAATCCGGCGGCGACGGCGGCGTCGAAGGCGTTGCCGCCGTCCTCCAGGACGGCCATCGCGGATTGGGAGGCCAGCCAGTGGGTGGTGGCGGCCATGCCGAAGGTGCCTTGGAGGGTGGGGCGGGTGGTGAACACGGGCGGCTCCTCGGGGTCGTGGGGCGTGCCACCGGGTGCGTGGGCGGTGGTGGCGTTCCGATCAGTCGTAGCCTCCCCGTGTGGCCCGGATTCTCACCCGGGATTCCCCCTCGCCCGGTTCCAGCGCGTTCCGTAGGCTCGCTCCATGAGCAGTGCTGATGCCCTGAGCGGTGTGGACGGCAGGTTGGTGCGTCGTCCCTTGGTGGTGATCCTGAGCGGTGCCGGGATCTCCACCGATTCCGGGATTCCCGACTACCGCGGTCCGCAGGGGGTGTGGCGGCGCGATCCGGAGGCCGAGAAGCTGGTCACCTACGAGACGTACATGGCGGATCCGGAGATCCGGCGGCGGGCGTGGCGGATGCGGCGGGAGAGTCCGGCGTTGCGGGCGCGACCGAATGCGGCGCACGAGGCGGTGGCCCGGTTGGAGCGGTCGGGGACGCCGGTGCGGGTGATCACGCAGAACGTGGACGGTCTGCATCAGCTCGCCGGGGTGCCGGCCCGCAAGGTGTTGGAACTGCACGGCACGGGGCGGGAGGTGGCGTGCACGCGGTGTCATGCCCGGTCGTCGATGGTCCAGGCGCTGGAGCGGGTGGCGGCGGGCGAGGCGGATCCGGCGTGCCTGGTGTGCGGGGGGATCCTGAAGTCGGCGACGGTGATGTTCGGGGAGCGGTTGGATCCGCGGGTGTTGGGCGAGGCGGTGGGGGTGGCGAAGGCGGCGGAGGTGTTCTTCGCGGTGGGGTCCACGCTGCAGGTGCAGCCGGCGGCGTCGCTGGTGGGGGTGGCGGCGGAGCACGGTGCGCGGCTGGTGATCGTCAACGCCGAGCCGACGCCGTACGACGGCTTGGCCGCGGAGGTGGTGCGGGAGCCGATCGGGACGGCGTTGCCGCGGCTGTTGGGGGCGCTGGGCTGACACCGGAGCGATCCGGTCCCTTTTGCCGGGAATGCTGGTGGTCGCGTTACGGTTGACGCCGCTGCCGGCCGCGCGCCGTGCGGGGGAACGGGCAGCCGGTTGTGGAAGGGCGGTAGGGCCGTGCAGGGCAAGCACCACGGTGAGTACAAGGTGCCGGGCGGCAAGCTGGTGGTCGTCGACCTCGATGTGGTGGACGGGGCGCTGCGGGACGTGCGGGTGGCCGGGGATTTCTTCCTGGAGCCGGACGAGGCGCTGGACGCCATCAACGGTGCGTTGGAGGGCGCGCCGGCGGAGACCGATGCGCGCGGGTTGGCCGCCCGGATCGACGCGGCGTTGCCGGCGGGTGCGGTGTTGTTCGGGTTCAGCAGCGAGGCGGTGGGCGTCGCGGTGCGGCGCGCGGTCGCGGGCGCCCGGGAGTGGACGGACTTCGACTGGCAGATCATCCACGAGGGGCCGCAGCCGCCGGCGTTGCACATGGCGCTGGACGAGGTGCTGACGGCCGAGGTCGCCGCGGGGCGGCGGCCGCCGACGCTGCGGGTGTGGGAGTGGGACCGCCCGGCGGTGATCATCGGCAGCTTCCAGTCGTTGCGCAACGAGGTCGATGCGCAGGGCGCGGAGCGGCACGGCGTCACGGTGGTCCGGCGGATCTCCGGCGGCGGGGCGATGTTCGTGGAGCCGGGCAACACCATCACCTACTCGCTGTGCGTGCCCAACTCCCTGGTGCAGGGCCTGACGTTCGCGGAGAGCTATGCCTATCTGGACGACTGGGTGCTGGGGGCGCTCGGCGACATGGGCATCAAGGCGTGGTACAAGCCGTTGAACGACATCGCGACGGAGGCCGGCAAGATCGCCGGGGCGGCGCAGAAGCGGATGGTGGCGGGAGACGGTGCGGTGCTGCACCACGTGACGATGTCCTACGACATCGATGCGGAGAAGATGGTGCAGGTGCTGCGGATCGGCAAGGAGAAGCTGTCGGACAAGGGCACCACCAGCGCGAAGAAGCGGGTGGATCCGCTGCGTCGGCAGACGGGGCTGCCGCGGGACGAGGTCATCGCGCGGATGATCGCGTCGTTCCGGGCCCGGTACGGCGGGGCGATGGGGTCGGTGTCGGCGCAGGAGCTGGCGCGGGCCGAGGAGTTGGCGGCGGGGAAGTTCAGTTCTCGGGAGTGGCTGACGCGGGTGCCGTAGGGGCGCCCGGCGGCCGGTGGGGGCCGGCCGCGGGCCGGGCGGTCAGGGGCGGGCCAGCCAGGCGGGGCGGTCGGCGCCGCGGTGGCTGAGGACGGTGCGGTAGCGGCCGGGGGTGGCGGACATGACGACCTGGTCCGTGACGCCCTGGTAGTGGCCCATGGGGGTGTCGGCGGTGAAGGTCTCCAGCGGGTGGTTCTCGTGCGGGCCGGGTGTGCCGGCGGTCTCGCGGGCGTAGTCCTTGTCGAAGACGCCCATGCTCACCGCCCAGAGGGCGACGCGGGTCAGGGAGATGTGGACGCGGTAGCTGCCGCCCTCGACGGCGCGGCGCCTGAGGGCGCGGCCGATGCCGGCGGCCAGCAGCCAGCCGCAGATGTTGTCGTTGATGACGCCGATCGGCGGCAGCGCGGGCCGGCCCTCCTCGCCCTCGAACATCAGCATCCCGGAGACGGCGCCGGCCACTTGGTCGAAGCCGATCCGGCCGGCCCACGGGCCGGTGCGGCCGTGCAGGGACACCGTGGCGTGCACGATGCCGGGGCGCAGGGCGGCCGCCTCTTCGGCGGTCAGGCCGATCCTGGCCAGGTAGCCGGGGCGGCGGTTGGCGAAGAACACGTCGGCGCCGCGCAGCAACTCCCGGACGGCGGCGGCTCCTTCGGGCCCGTAGGGGTCGAGGGTGGCCTGGCGCATGCCGACGTTGGCGGTGCAGTAGAGGGTGTCGTGCTCCAGCTCGAAGGGGCGCCAGAGGTTGAGGACGTCGGCGCCGTGCAGGGCGAGGGCGCGGCCGGCACCGGCGCCGGCGATGACGTGGGCCATGCCGAGGGCGCGGATGCCGTCGAGGGGTTGGGCGGCGCCCGCGGGGAAGGGTTCGGGGTCGCTGTCGCCGATCTTCTCGATCTCGATGAGCGGCAACTCGGCGAGCACGTCGCGGTATTGGGGTTCGGCCATCAGTTCCGCGGTGGTGCGGACCATGGGCAGGACGGTGCCGGCCTGCTCGGCGGCCGCTTCGAGGTCGGTGGCGCGCCAGGTGGCGATGGCCGCCGCGGCGGCGGAGGCGTCGTCGGGGATGCCGAGGAGCTTCGTGGCGGCCAGGCTGAGCTTGGGGTAGAAGTTGGCCGGCATGATCCAGCGGTCGTCGGCGGTGCGGTAGAAACCGATGGTGACGCCGTCGCCGACGATCGCGGGGGTGGCGGGCGGGTAGCCGTTGAGGCGTTCCCAGCGGCCGGGCTCGGAGATGGGGGCGAGGCGGCGGGGGCCGCGGCGCAGGTCCATGGTGATGTCCTGGCCGGCGCCGCCGCGGTCGCGCCAGATCGCCGCCGCCACCGCGGACTTGGTGACGAGGGCGAGCGCCGAGGCGGCGCCCAGGCGCAGCGGGCTGGGGACGATCGGGTCGGCGCCGTGGAAGGTGATGGCGCCGCCGGTCTCGTCGGGCGTCATGCCGATTCCGGCGAGGACGTCGGCGAGTTCGCGGTGCGGGTCGAAGGCGTCGTCGGTGGCCGGGGCCGCCAGCGCGGCGGTGAGGCGTTCGGTCAGGCGCGGCGCGGACGGCTCGGGCACGGGGTGCTCCTCGGTGTCGTCGATGGGGGCGACGGTCAGGGCGGTGGACGGGGGCGGCGCGGGGCCACGACGCCCAGGGTCGGGGTCCCCGGGCGCGGTGCCGGGGCGGGGCGGGGCGCCCGCTGGTGCCGGGGACCGCCGGGTAACGGGGGGCGGTGGCTCACCATTCGCTGAACAGGTACTCCTCGCGGTTGGGTTGGGCCTGGCGGCGCAGGTCCGCCTCCACCATCAGCTCGATCAGTTCCCGGAAGTTGACCTTGGGCTTCCAGCCGAGCTCCGCCTCGGCCTTGGCGGGGTTGGCGCAGAGGGTGTCGACCTCAGCCGGGCGGACCAGCGCCGGGTCCAGGTAGACGTACTCGTTCCAGTCCAAACCGACGGCTTCGAAGGCGATTTGGAGCACATCGCGGACCGAGTGCATCACGCCGGTGCCGATGACGTAGTCCTGGGGCTCGTCGCGTTGCAGCATCAGGTGCATAGCCTGGACGTAGTCCGCGGCGTAGCCCCAGTCACGCCGGGCATCGAGGTTGCCGAGCGGCAGCTTGGACTGCAGGCCCAGCTTGATCCGGGCCGCCGCGAGGGTGATCTTGCGGGTGACGAACTCGGTGCCGCGGCGCGGCGATTCGTGGTTGAACAGGATGCCGGAGACGCCGAACATGCCGAACGACTCACGGTAGTTCTTGGTGATGAAGTGGCCGTAGGTCTTGGCGACGCCGTAGGGGCTGCGGGGGTGGAAGTGGGTCGTCTCGTGCTGCGGGGTCTCGGTGACCTTGCCGAACATCTCGGAGGACGACGCCTGGTAGAAGCGGATCTGTTGACCGCTGGGTGCCGAGGTGGAGCCGTTGAAGCCGCTGAACATGCGGATCGCCTCCAGCATGCGCAGCACGCCCAGGCCGGTGACACCGCCGGTGAGTTCGGTCTGCTGCCAGGACAGCGGGACGTAGGAGATGGCGCCGAGGTTGTAGACCTCGTCGGGCTGGGCGAAGTCGAGGGCCTTGACCAGGCTGCTCTGGTCGAGCAGGTCGCCGTCGACGAGCTTCACATCGGGCAGCAGCCGGTTGATGCGGGGCCGGTGCGGGTTCGCCTGACCGCGTATCAGGCCCCAGACCTCGTAACCCTCGCTGAGCAGGTGCTCGGAGAGGTAGGAGCCGTCCTGCCCGGTGATTCCGGTGATGAGTGCGTGTTTGGCCATGTGCTTTCCCCCAGATGCCTGGTGACTGTGTTGTGGACGGTTATGCGCTCGCCATGCGCCCTGAGGCGATCCAGTCGTCGACTGCCCGCGCCGCTTCCTCCGCGTGGTCCCGCATCATCGTGAAGTGGTTGCCCGGTACGTCGATCGCGGTGTGCGGGAATTCCAACGTGGCCTGCCAGTCGTCTTCTCCGGACCACGCGCCCAAGGGTTCGGTGGCCCGCAGCAGCAGGGTGGGTGCGGCGGTCGGTCGCGGCCGCCAGTCGGCGAACAGTTTCGAGTGGGCGGCCGATGCGGTGATCCGGGTGTCGTCGAGGGCGACGAACGCACCGTCGCGGTCGAGCACCCCCTCGGTGAGCTCCTTCTCCCAGGTCAGGAGACGGTCCATGATCCGTGGCTCGTACATGTCGCTGAGCACGACGGCGCCCGGGCCGCTCCCCTGCTCCTCCAGGCGGCCGGCCAGGGCCTGGGCGATCAGTGCGCCTCCGGAGTGGCCCATGAGGACGAACGGCCGTCCGTCGGCCAGTCGTTGGACGGCGTCCGCCTGGACCGCCAGCAGTGCGTCGAGGTCGGCGGCCACCGGTTCGCCGGCACGGTAGCCGGGCACCGGCAGCGCCCAGAGGTCCCGGCGGCCACGCAGCGGCGCGGCGAACCGCACGAACTCGTGCGGGCCGGACGTGGCGACGAATCCGCAGCAGCCGATCAGCAGCGGCCCCGCCTCGCCCCGGGCCAGGCGGACGGGGGGCGGCAACTCGCCCGCCCCGTCCGGCCCGTGGTAAGCCGGTCGGTACGCGGACAGGCCGGCCATGGCCAGCATGAACTCCCGTACCCGGTCGGTGCGCACCGCCTCGCGGTACATCTCCCCCAGCGCGCCGGGGCCGCTGGCCCGGCCGGAACCGGGGGCGGTGGCCCCGCCCAGTTCGCCGTGGAGGTGCGCGGCGAGCTCGCGGGGCGTCTGGTGGTCGAAGACGACGCCGACGGGGAGCGGGAGGCCGGTGGCGTCGCCGAGGCGGTTGCGCAGTTCGGTGGCGGTCAGCGAGTCGATGCCGCATTCGGTGAACAGTGCGCCGGTGTCGATGAGTTCGGGACCGTCGTAGCCGAGGACCTCGGCGGTGAGCGCGCGCACCAGGTCCAGCGCGGCGTCCTCGCTGTCCGGCGGAACGGTGCGGGGCGGGGCGGACTCGGGGCACTGCTCGGGTGCGGTGGTGTCCGGGGCGACCGCGGCGGGCTCCGGCGCGCCTCGGGTGCGGGGGCGCGGCCAGTAGCGTCGGTGCTGGAAGGCGTAGGTGGGCAGGTCGACCGTGTGGGCGCCGGCGAGCAACGGGCCCCATGTGGTGTCCACGCCCTGGGCGTTGAGCCGGGCGACGGCGGTGAGCAGCGCATGCACCGGATCGCGGTCGGCGCGTTGGGTGGCGACGCAGTCGGCATCGGAGCCGTCAAGGGTGGCGGCGGCCAGGGCGGTGAGGACGCCGTCCGGGCCGACCTCCACGAACCGGGTCACACCGGCATCGAATGCCGCGCGCACCGCGTCGGCGAACCGCACCGCCTCCCGCACCTGCCGCACCCAGTACGCGGGCGAACACAACTCGTCAACGGAAGCGACCTGACCGGTAAGCGTCGAGACCACCGACAAGCGCGGCGCCCGATACACCAACTTACCCGCCACCGCAGCGAACTCATCGAGCATGCCATCCATGCGAGGGGAGTGAAAGGCATGCGAGACCCGCAGACGATGGGCCTTCCGACCGTGCGCCAGAGCCCACTCACGTACGCCCTCGACGGCGTCAGCGTCACCAGAGACCACGACCGCGCCCGGACCGTTGACCGCAGCGAGCGACACCAACGCACCCACATGCTCAACGATCTCGTCCTCACCGGCCTGGACAGCAAGCATCGCCCCACCCTCCGGCAACGCCTGCATCAACCGACCACGCGCCGCAACCAAAACGCAGGCGTCCTCCAACGACAACACCCCCGCCACATG